>DATGVG010000029.1:0-8120 GCA_035300625.1 Candidatus Limnocylindrales bacterium | reverse complement strand
CCACGGCGAGAGGGGTTCGCCCCGTCCCAAAGTCTGTTCGCGACTCCATCCCGCCGTCTCCCTTGCCGAGGAGAACCGACACAGTCCTTGCGGTCGAATTCACGACGGCGAGGTCAGTCTTGCCGTCCGCGTTCAAGTCCTCGATCGCGACAGAGACGGGTTTGGGACCCACCTGAACGCTGCTGCTCCCGGGACGACGGAACGTGCCATCGCCCCACCCGAGCAGTATCCAGACTTCGGCGTCCCATGGGCTAACCCAGCCGATATGTCGGAAATCGAGCGGTATGACGAGATCGAGGTTTCCGTCCGCGTTCATGTCTCCAATCGCGACGGATGCAGGCAATTCTTCGACCCCGACGCTCGTATAGTCCTGAAAGGTCCCGTCGCCGTTACCGATCAAAACCGCTAACAGGGAATTGGCGGCAGCGAGGTCCGGGATTCCGTCGGAATTCAAATCACCGATCGCGACAGCGAGCGGTCTTTCAAATGTAGAGAAATCCCTCTTCTCCGTAAACGTCCCGTCACCGTTCCCGAGCAGCACCGAGATGTTGGTCGACAGGGTGTTCGCGACAGCGAGGTCAAGCTTGCCATCGCCATTCAGGTCCCCGATCGCGACGGATCGAGGCGCGACACCGACTCCGAGATCATTCCGTGCGCCGAACGTTCCATCACCATTTCCAAGAAGGACGGAAACTGTGCCCGAGCCCGTGTTCGCTACCGCAAGATCAAGCTTGCCATCCCCGCTTACGTCACCGATCGCTACCGAAGCTGGAGAGAGACCTGTGGCGAAATCAGTCTTCCCACCAAGAATTGGCGCGACTTGCCCGAGCAGCACCGACACGGTGTTGGAGAGCGAATTGGTCACAGCCAGATCCGCCCTGCCGTCGTTGTTCAGGTCTCCGATCGCAATGGAGCTGGGACGATCCCCCGTCCCGAACTCCGAATTGGATCCAAGCGACCCGTCGCCGTTGCCCAAGAGCAACGATAGCCCCGGTGAAGTTGTGACGACGACGTCGGCCCTTCCATCGAGATTGAAATCCGCGATGACGGCATTCCCCCGGGGGTTAACAGAGTCAAAGAAGCCCTTTACCTCAAAGGTTCCGTCGCCATGCCCAAGTAGCACGGTCACGCCTTCCGAGACGATATCGGTATGGCCGTCCGCGTTCAGGTCTCCGAGCGCGATGGATTTGGACCCGGTTCCCGTTCCATAGTTGGCCTGGGGCGCGAACGTTCCGTCCCCGTTTCCGAGGAGCACGGAAGCTATGCTCGAGGACGAGTTGGTCGCAAGATCCAGTTTGCCATCTCCATTCAAATCTCGAATCGCGATCCCGTTGGGGGAGGGTCCAGCTCCGAATTCGGTATTCGCTTCAAAGGAGCCATCGCCTCTTCCGAGCAGAATCGAGACGGTGCCGGAATTGGTGTTGGCCACAGCAAGGTCGGCCTTTCCGTCCGCATTCAGGTCGCCAATCGCAACTGAAGTTGGATTGGCCCCCGACGCTACCCCAATCGGCTCCGCAAACGTTCCGTCGCCGTTCCCAAGCAGCACCAGCACGGCGCTGGAAAGAACAACCGCCAGATCGCCATGTGTGTCTCCGTTGAGGTCGCCGATTGCGATTGAGACTGGACTGAGGCCGACATCGAAATTCGTTTCAGGCTGGAAGGTTCCATCTCCGTTCCCGAGCAGTACCGTTATCCAATCGTTCTCCCCAACCAGGAGATCCAACTTTCCGTCCGAGTTGAGATCTGAGAGCGCGACAAAGAAGGCGTACTCAGCCACCACGGCGATGGATGTGCGTCGCAGGATCCCGGCACTATCTCCGAGGAAGATCACGATCTTCGCGGTATACCCATTCCGGTCGTCGTCCACCACGGCGAGATCGGGCCTTCCGTCGCCGTTCAAATCCCCGACTGCGCTGGAGGTGCATGGGCCACCCACGGAGTCGAAGGAGAGGAAATTCGAGGAGAAAAGGGGCGCGGCGTGTGACTGACCGCATGCAGTGAGAAGGAGCAGTCCATACGTCAGTAGAAAGGGAACGACGGAGCGTCTCAACGGCAGGGTCCTCACAATAAAGATGCTTCGGATTTACTGGAGTATGAGTCCCGACGGTGACTTCCGCAGGTAAGTTAGTATTGTAACATACATTGTGGCCTTACGCCAGACCTAGTACCCGGGGAACTCCTCGGTCCGAATCTGGTCCTCGTCCACGCCCGCCGCCTTCAGGGCCTCGGCCGCCCCGCGGACGAACCCCTCGGGGCCGGCGACGTAGTGGACCGTGGCGGTCCGCTCCCCGCGGGGCAGCCAGGCCCGGAGGCTCTCCGCGTCGACGCGGCGCTTCTCCCCGTGCCACGGCTGCTTCGCGGCCTCGGACCGCGTCATCGCGGGAATGTAGGCGAATCGCTCCGCGCCGCCCGCCCAGGCCATCAGCTCGCGTAGAAAGGGCGCCTCTTCGGGGGTTCGGTTCGAGTGGATCAACGTCAGCGTGTGCTGGAGCGAGCGCTCACGCACGTCCTCCACCATCGCCCGGAACGGCGTGATCCCGATCCCTCCCGCGAGGAGCACGGCGTCCGTCGACTTGCCGGGGAGCGTGAAGGAGCCGTACGGGCCGTCCAGGTCCAGCTCGGTGCCCAGGGGGGCTTCGATGAGGGAGCGCTTGAACCCACTCCCGCGAAAACGGGTCGCGAACAGGAGCGCGGCGCTCCCGGGCGCGGACGCGATCGAAAACGTGCGGCGATTTCCGGTCTCGTCGGGAAAGGGCATGTTGGGGAAGGTGAGATCGATCGTCTGCCCGGCCTTGTGGGGGAGCGGCTGGCCCGCGAGATCCAGCCGGAACGCGTAGGTGGCTTCGGCGATCTGCTCGCGCCCCGCGAGCGCGACCTTCAACTTGGGCATTACTCGGCGGCCCCCTTCTTCGCCGCGCCCACGGAGGCGGGCGCCCCCTTCTTCACCGCCCGGCCGATCTGGAACACGCAGACCGCGTCACCGGTCGCCTGGCAGGACTGGAGCGTGGTCTTCCACTTGAGGGTCCGCCCGAAGAGCGCGGCCTCGTGGCGGCAGATCTGCGGATAGCGCGCGGCGATCGCCACGATGGGGCAGTTCCGCTCGACCAGCGCGACGCCGTCTTCGTCCGTGCGCACCGACGCCATGAACCCGTTCTCCGTCTGGTGCCGCGCCAGCGCCTGGAGCCGTTCGGAAGGGTTCGCCGGAAGGGTGGCGTCGAAGCGTTGGTGCAGATCGTCTTCCCAGCGGGCCAGGATCCGATTCAGCCCGTCCTCGCCGAACTCGCGGATGACTGACTCGGTCAGTCGCGCCGCGAAGACGTCGTACCGCTTGGGGAAGAGGCTCTCGGCCTCACCGGTCAGCCTGTAGCGGGACACGGGGCGCCCGATGGGGCGGCGCTCGGTGGTGCGGGCCACGAGACCCGCCGCCTCGAGGTTACGGAGCTGTGAACGCACGGCCACGACCCCGCAACCATGGTCGGCCGCGATGTCGGCCGCGGTCAGCGGCCCGCGCATCCGGAGCGTCTCGGCAATCCTGTCGGCGGGGGTGGGATCCATTTAGAAGCTTTAGACTGTCGTAAGTGCCCGAGGTTGGCAAGGGCTAAATCCCAGCTACACGGGCGCCGGCTCCTCCGGCCCGCGCGCGGCGGGGCGGTGCAAGAGGCCCTGGAGAACGTTGGGGTCGACCGGCTTCACCATGTGGTGGTCGAAGCCCGCCTCGCGCGTGCGCTCACGGTCCTCGACCTGGCCCCAGCCGGTCAGCGCGATCAGGGTGATCGGGGCTCCCCAGGGCTCCTGCCGGATCGCGCGACAGACGTCGTAGCCGCTCATCCCGGGCATTCCCAGGTCCAGCAGGACCGTGTCGGGGCGGCACCGCTCCGCGATCTTGAGCGCGGCCCCCCCGTTCGAAGCCTTCTCGACGTCATGCCCGAAGTAGGCGAGGAGCATCGCCAGGCTTTCCACCGAGTCCTCGTTGTCGTCCACGACCAGCACCCGGCGGCGGCCCGTCGCTCCGTGCGTTCCATTCTCGGCGGAGACGCGGCTGGGGCGTTCCACCACGGGCAGCTCCACCAACGGCAGCGTGACGACGAATTCGCTTCCCCGACCGACGCCATCGCTCCGCGCCTCGACGGAGCCGCCGTGCAGCTCCACAAGGCGCTTCACCAGGGTCAGGCCGATCCCCAGGCCGCCCTGCGCGTGCCCCAGGCTGCGCGGCTCCTGCACGAACAGGTCGAACACCGCCGGCAAGAGCTCGGGAGGGATCCCCATTCCCTCGTCCCGCACGCTCACCACGGCGCGGCCGTCTTCCTTGCGGGCCGTCACGAGGATTCGCCCGCCCGGCTCGCTGTACTTGGCCGCGTTCTGGAGGAGGTTCGCGAACGACTGGGCCAGGCGGGTCAAGTCGGCGTCGAGCAGGATGGGCTCGTCCGGCAGCGTCACCACCAGCTCGTGCCCCAGGGAATCGATCAGCGGACGGCTCGTTTCCACCGCGCTCTGCATCGCGTCGCGCAGGTTGATCCACTCCCTCCGCAGCTCGATCTTCCCGCTGGTGATCCGGCTGACGTCCAGGAGATCGTCGATCAGGCGCACCATCTGAGCGACCTGCCGGTCGATCATGCCGCGGGCGCGCTCCACGGTCGCCGCGTCGCGCTCCGCCAGACGCATCAGGTGGAGGCCGTTCCGGATTGGCGCCAAGGGATTCCGAAGCTCATGGGCCAGCGTCGCCAAGAACTCGTCCTTCCGCCGATCGGCCTCCTTCAACTCCTGCTCGAAGGATTTCCGCTCGTGGATGTCGATGACCACGCCCACGTAGCCGATGAAGTGGCCGGCTTCGTCGAAGCGGGGCGTGCCCGCGTCGGCCATCCAACGGTACTGCCCGTCGCTGCGGCGAAACCGGACGTCCATCGTGAACGCGGTCCGTCCCCTGCTGGCGTCGCTGAACGTTTTCTCCACCCGGGGGCGGTCCTCCGGATGAAGGAGGTCCTGCCATCCCAGTCCCAGATCTTCCCGCGGCGCCCGGCCCGAGAACGCGTACCACTTGGGGCTCAAATACGTGCACCGCCCCGACGCGTCGGTGACCCACAGCTTGGCGGGGGCAAAGTCGGCGATCGCGCGGAATTGCGCCTCGCTCTCCCGCAGCCGCTCCTCGGCGACCTTGCGCGCGGTCGCGTCCACGGTGATGCCCGCCATCCGGAGCGGGTGCCCCGTCGGGCCGTATTCCACGCTGCCCACCTCCCACAGCCACCGCTCGCCAGTATCGGGGTGGTGGACGCGGAACTCGACGTCGTACTCGCAGTGCGTCTCGATCGATTCCCGCCCTGCGCCCACGACTCGCTCGCGGTCGTCCGCGTGGATCAGCTCCAGCACCCGCGAGCGGGAGGGCAAAAACGTGGCGGGATCGGTGCCGTAGAGACGGTGGCAGCGTTCGGACCAGCGCCCGTCGCCGCTCTCCATGTCGTGGATCTCCCAGACTCCCAGTCCGGCCGTGCGCTCGGCCAGCTGAAGCAGACCCTGGTTCAGCCGAAGCGAGGCGACCGTGCGCTCCAGGCGATGTCTCGACAAGTGCCAGAGCTGGCTGACGATGCTGATCGATGTACCGAGCAGGAAGTACGAGCCGAGCTGGACGGCATGAATTGTGGTGAACGGGGTGAACTCGCCCCTTGGCTCGACGAAGAAGAAATCCCCCAGGATGGCGCCGAGCACGGCGGCGAGCAGCCCCGGCCACAGCCCCCCGAACCAGGCGCTCGCGACGATGGCGAGGAGGAAGATCGTGAAGGGCGCGCCGGTCCCGAGCATCGGGTCCAGGAAGTACCGAAGCAGAGCCGCGGCCGCGGTGGCGAGGATCGAGATGAGAATGCCCGTAGCGAGATGTGGCCGTGAGGTGAGCATTCCTGGTGCCTCGACGGGTTCCCTTGGAGCCTCTGCGTAGATCTACTGAGGGTTAATTGTAGACCTGGCAACGGGAAACGCAAGGAGGCAAATGGGGCCCGAAATCCGGGCTCCGGCGCCCTGTGGCCCTACTTCGTTCTCCAGGGGAAGAGCGAGACCCCGACGGACGCGAGGATCCGGTTGGCGCTGGCGTTGAACTCCCCGTCGGCGTTCGACTCGTGCTGGTAGGCCAGGCTCATGTTGACCGCGGCCTTCGATCCCACCGGCACGCGGGCGCCGCCGGCGATCGTGGGCGCGAGCACCGCCGTGCGGTCCATGGTGAAGCCGTCGTAGAAGAGGGCGCCGAATCCGAGGCTGACGAAGGGAATCACCGAGCCGTGCCGCGAGAAGTTGTAGGTCAGCCCCGCGGTGGCGCCGAGCGCGGTGTCCTTGGTTCCGTTGGCTTCCTGGTGCCGCGCGAGGAATCCGCCCGTCACTTCGTAGTGGTCGGTCAGGCAGAAGCCCACCGTCGGCCGCACGTCGAGCTGCGTGAAATGGTCCACATTCCCGTACCCCTCGCGCTTGAAATTCTGGTGGGTGAACGAGACCGTGGGCGAGAACTCCACCGAGCCCGCGGAAACCTGCGCGACGCTCATGCCGCGCGCGGGCGTTAGCGCGGTGGCGTGCGCCTTGGACGAGGTGAGCGCCCCGACCAGGAACGATGCGGCGATGAGAGCCGCGACCAGCGCGGCGGCGATTCCGAGCGAAGTCAGCGATCGGGAAGTCATGGCTTGGTTCCCCCCAGGCCGCGGGCCTGATGCGCCGCGGTTTTCCCCCTAGGACGCAATTTCCGGACCGATAACGCACGCCCAGCCGTCCCACCCCTGGCGCGTCTCTTGCGATACCAACTTGGAACATCGCCACAGCCTGGGGAGGCCCGGCGTTTCCAATGTCCATTCGATGGCGTTCGCACTTGCGCATTGCATTTTGCGCTGCCGGCATCGCGCTGGCGGCGTGCGTCGCCTTTTCCTCCTGGGGCTGCGGGAAGCTCCTCACGACGGAGCCTGCCCCCGGCGAGCGCTTCGACCAGCCGCTGGAGGGCCTGTCCAACGGCGAGCTGGGCGACTTCCAGGACGGACACACGCAGTTCCGAAAGTCGTTCACGATCAACGAGGGGCTGGGGCCCATCTTCAACAACGTCTCGTGCGCCTCGTGCCACAGCGGCGACGGCCGCGGGCGCCCCGAAAACATCCTCGTCCGCTTCAGCCGCGGCACGGACCTCGTGCCCGGCGAGGGCGGCCCGCAGATCCAGGACAAGGCTGTGCCCGGCGCGACCGCGGAGCGGCTCCCCGCGGGCGTCGACGTGTCGTACCGGCTTCCGCCGCCCGTGTTCGGCGTGGGGCTGATCGAGGCGATCCCCGATTCGGCGATCGCGGCGAACGCGGACCCGGGCGACGCGAACGGCGACGGGATCTCGGGGCGCGTGAACTGGGTGACGCCCGCGGCGTACCTGCCCGCCGGCGAGGCGGGCGCGGGCCCCGGGCCTCGCGCGGGGCGCTTCGGACGGAAGGCGTCGGTGTCGGCCCTGTTCCAGCAGGTGGTCGAGGCGTATCACCAGGACATGGGGATCACGTCGACGTTCCACCCGACGGAGAACGTCAATCCATTGGGGCCCGCGGTCGCGCCGGGCGTGGATCGCGCGCCCGAGCCCGAAGTGCCCGACAACCGGATCAACGACGTGTCCCAGTACATGCGCATGCTCGCGCCGCCGTCGCCGGGGGAGATGACCGCGACGCGGCAGCGGGGGCAGACGCTGTTCGCGGGCGCCCGGTGCGTGGGGTGCCACGTGCCGGTGATGCACACCGGCCCGCACGAGATCGAGGCGCTCGCGAACCGGGACGTGGCGATCTACTCGGACCTGCTGCTCCACGACCTGGGGGATGCGCTGGCCGACAACCGTCCCGACGGTAGCGCGGACGGTCACGAGTGGCGGACGGCGCCGCTCTGGGGGATGCGGATCGCGCGCGAATTCCTGGGCGGGCGGCTGCTCCTCTTGCACGACGGCCGCGCGCACAGCGTGGACGAGGCGGTGCGGCTGCACGACGGCGAGGCGGCGGCCGCGCGCGACGCGTATCTGGCGATGCCCGTCGCGGACAAGGCGGCACTCGTGGATTTCGTGGAGTCGCGATGAGAAAGATCCCGAGGAGTGGTGTCGATAGAAGCGGAATCGAGGCGAGAGGAGCGGCGTGCGCGGT
>DATGVG010000028.1:0-6233 GCA_035300625.1 Candidatus Limnocylindrales bacterium | reverse complement strand
GGCGAGGCGGGCCACCTCATCGTCCCCTATTTGGTCTTTCTCCGGGTGGGGTTTACCGAGCCGGAGGAGTCACCTCCTCCGCTGGTGCGCTCTTACCGCACCGTTTCACCCTTACCGCGCACCTTGCGGCGCGAGGCGGTTTGCTTTCTGTTGCACTTTCCCTGGGATCGCTCCCGCTGGGCGTTACCCAGCACCCTGCCCTGTGGAGCTCGGACTTTCCTCGGGCCGCGCCGAAGCGCGATCCGCGGCCGCCTGTGGTACTCCGACGTCCGCCTGCCTGTTACGCCGAGGGGAGTTTAGCACACCGGACGCTACGCCCCCGGCGGTGGCTCGATCTGCGCGTCCAGGGCTTCGTTCGCCAATTCGTCGGCGCGCGCGTTCTCCTTGCGGGGGATGTGGTGGAAGGAATACTTGGGGATCGCGTTCAGGAGCATCGTCGCCCGGGCGTGAAGCGTCTGCAGCCGCGGCTCCTTGACGCGGTATTGACCCTGGAGCTGGCGCACCACCAGCTCGCTGTCCAGGTAGAACTCCGCTTCCTTCGGGCGCTGATCCTTCACGTACTCCAGCGCCGCGAGGAGCGCCATGTACTCGGCTTCGTTGTTGGTGTTGATCCCCAGGCAGCGGCTCGCCTCGTACAGCACGCGCCCCGTCTCATCCTGAACGACCACGCCGATTGCCGACGGCCCGGGGTTTCCCCGTGCGGCGCCGTCCGTATGCACGATGAGTTTCATCGGCGGCAGGGTACGCGGGCGGGGCCGGTTTGACAATGACGCATGCCGAGGCGACAATGGTCGGCCACCCCCTGCCGCCGGTTCCCCGGTCCTAAGGAGGGCGACGATGCCCAAGGCCACCCCGAAGGATGCCGAGCTGATCTTGAAGCTGTACGAGCTTCGCCGCGACCCCGAGATGCGGCGCGCGCGCTCGTTCCTCCTCTCCGAATTCAACGTCACCGATTGGGAGGAGATCCGCCCGCACTGGATGACGGGGAGCGAGCTGGACCGCCACATCCGCATGGCCACCTCCTACTGGGAGATGGTCGCGGCCTTCGTGAACCGCGGCCTGATCGAGGAGGACCTGTTCTTCGATACCCACGGCGAGGCGCTCGTCGTGTGGAACAAGGTGAAGGCGATCGTCCCCGGCGCGCGGAAGCAGATCCGCCCGACGTGGCTGTGGAACCTGGAGCGGATGGCGCGGCGCCAGCAGGCATGGCGCGAGCGCACCAACAAGACGGCGGCCCGGGCGATCGCGGCGGAGTCGAAGCTGCGCGGCCGCGCGGCCCCGGGCGCGCCGGCGAAGGCGAAGGCGCGGACGGCCAAGCGCAAGAAGCGTCGCGCCTGATGGGGAGCACGTTCGGCAAATTCCTCACGATCACCACGTTCGGCGAGAGCCACGGCCCCGCGGTCGGCGTGATCGTGGACGGCGTGCCGCCCGGCATTCCGATCGACGCGCCCTCCATCCAGAAGGACCTCGATCGCCGGAAGCCCGGCCAGAGCGCCGTCACCACACAGCGGAAGGAGCCCGACCACGTCGAGATCCTCTCCGGCGTCTTCGAGGGCGTGACCACCGGCGCCACCATCGCCCTCGTCGTGCGGAGCGTGGACGCTCGGCCCCAGGACTATTCCGAGCTGAAAGACCTGTATCGCCCCGGCCACGCCGACTTCACGTACTGGAAGAAGTACGGCGTGCGCGACTATCGCGGGAGCGGTCGCTCCAGCGGGCGCGAGACGGTGGGGCGCGTGGCGGCGGGCGCGGTGGCGCGCCGGCTGCTGGAGCCCGAGGGCGTGCGCGTGCAGGCGTACACCGTGCAGGTGGGCGACCTGGTCGCGCGCGAGCGGGACCTCGACTTCGTGGAGCAGAACCCGGTGCGCTGCCCCGACCGCGCGGTCGCTCCCGAGATGGAGCGCGCAATCCTGGCCGCGCGCGAGGCCGGCGACTCCCTGGGCGGCGTGGTGGAGACGCTCGCGACCGGCGTCCCTCCGGGCCTGGGCGATCCGGTGATCGACAAGCTGCACGCCCAGCTCGCGTGGGGGCTCATGTCCATCCCGGCGATCAAGGGCTTCGAGGTGGGCGAGGGCTTTGGCGCCACGCGCCTGCGCGGGAGCCAGATGAACGACCGCATGACGCCCAGGGGCTTCGAGACCAACCACGCCGGCGGCGTGCTCGGCGGCATCTCGACCGGGCAGCCGATCGTCACGCGCATCGCCGTGAAGCCGCCCTCGTCGATCGCGCTCCCCCAGAAGACCATGGACCGCCACGGCAAGGAGCGCGACTTCGCGATCCACGGCCGCCACGATCCGTGCCTCTGCCCGCGCGTCGTCCCGGTGGCCGAGGCGATGACCTGCCTCGTGCTCGCCGACGCGCTCCTCCGCCAGCGCGCCATCGAGGGCCGCCGCCCCTCGTGATCGACCGGATCCGCACCCGCGTTTCCGAGATTCTCCGGATCCGCTACCCCATCATGCAGGCGGGGATGATATGGGCCTCCGGCTACAAGCTCGCGGCCGCCTGCGCCGAGGCCGACATCCTCGGCACCATCGGCTCCGCCTCCATGAAGCCCGACCTTCTGCGCGAACAGATCCGGAAGGCGCGCGCGCTCACGAAGAAGAGGATCGCGGTGAACATCCCCCTCCTCCGGAGCGACGCCGCCGAGCTGTTGGAGGTGGCGTTGGCCGAAGGGATCGACGTCATCATTTCGAGCGCGGGAAACCCGGCGCTGTTGGGTCCGCGAATCAAGGCGGCGCGGGCAACCTGGGTGCACGTAGTCCCCAGCGTGAAACACGGGAAAAAGGCCCAGGACGCGGGCGCCGACATCGTCATCGGCGAGGGATTCGAGGCGGGAGGCCACAACGGGGTGGACGAGATCACCACCCTCGCCCTGATCCCCCAGCTGGTAGACGCCCTCTCAGTGCCCGTGGCGGCGGCCGGGGGGATCGCGGATGGGCGAGGGTTCTTAGCGGCCATCGCGTTGGGCGCCCAGGGGATCTCCGTGGGCACACGCTTTGCATGTACTACCGAGTCGTCCTCCCATTTGTCGTACAAGGAAGCAGTTGTAGCCGCGAACGACTCCGCGACCGTGCTCTTTGCAAAGCGCATCGCGCCAGTTCGCGCGATCAGGAACCCGTGGGTGGAGCGGGTCCGCCAGGCCGAAGCCGGCGGCGCCTCCCTCGAGCAGCTGGAAGCAGCCTACGGCCGCTCGCATTCGAGGAAGGGGATCCTCGAGGGGGACGTCATCGAAGGCGAGCTGGAGGCCGGCCAGTCGAGCGGATTGATCCGCGACGTGATTCCCGCGGCCGAAGTGGTGCGGCGATTCGTCGTGGAATACGAGGAAGCGGTGACCCGAGTCCGGAGCGTGGCGCCATGAGCAAGACAAAGACTGCCGTCGCGGAGAAGCCGAAAGAGACGCAGCCCGGCACCTCGGAAGGCGCGCTCGCGGCCGGACGGACCAAGTACGAGTCCGCCATGGCCAAGCCCGAGCCCGCGGCACGAACGCCCGAGCTTTTGGAAGCCGTGCGTTCGTTCCGCGAGGCCATCCAGATCAACCCGGATTCGCACGAGGGCTATGGGTGGCTGGCGCAGACTTATCGGATGATCGCCGCCGCGGTCCGCCCCGCGGACGGCGGGAACGCCGACCGGCTCACGCGCTATGCGTGCGCCGTGGCGTGGGAGGGAACGTCGCGCGCGTCCTCGGCGGCAGCCATCCCGATTCGCACGAAGCAGGAAGTCCGCACGCTCGTCGCCTGGCTTCGCGCGACGCGGCACCTCTCCTCGGCCGATGCCGAGGCGGAGATGCAGTCGCTCCGCGATCAGTGCCTGGTCGACGCCCTCACGGGTACCGCGGCGCTGTAGTCTCTCCCCGCCTCTCCAGCGGACCCCGCTCCCCGCTTCGGGCGACCGCTCGCCTTTCTCGCCTCCCATGCCGGTCCTTCCGTGGCCTTTCTTATGCTAGGCGGGCGCGTCCGTTTGGGGCGCAAATCCGCTAGTAGAATGATTCACACAGCATTGAACGCCCAATGTGGGGGGCAAACATGCGATCCATTTGTATTTTCGTCCTCGCTCTCGCCGCCGTGGCGGGATCAGCGCGGGCCGATGAGCCCAAGCCGCTACAGCCAGGACCCTGGAAATTCGGCGCCGTCATCGGCGCGAACGTGGCGCAGAGCGCCTTCAGCAACAACTGGCGCGGCGGCGACAAAGGGTCGCTCGCATGGGTCGCGTTCAGCGACGTGGCAGCCGAGCGACAGTTCTCGCACCGATTCAACCTCACCAACAAGCTCCAGGCCGCGTTCGGCCAGACCGCGCAGCAGTCCAGCGATCCCCGCGATCCGCGCGTCAAGGTATGGGACCGGCCGCAGAAATCGACCGACCTCCTCGTGCTGGAATCGGTCGGCCGGTTCACGCTGGGCGGAGCCGTCGATCCCTTCCTCGCCTTCCGCGGCGAAACCCAGTTCACGGACGAATCGAGCCCGATCGGGAAGATCCCGTTCAATCCGATCACGCTGAAGGAAATGACAGGTGTGGCGCGGCTGCTCGACAAGACCGAGACCAGCGAAGCGATCACGCGCGTCGGGTTCGCGCTGCGGCAGACCGTCGCCGAGTCGTTCGTCGATCCCGTCACCAAGGACAAGGACCGCTTCGTGGCGAACGACGGCGGCCTGGATTGGCAGACCTACGTCACGCGCCCCGTCTTGAAGAAGCGCGTGCTCTACAAGGGATCCCTCGACGTCTACAAGCCGATCTTCTATTCCCAGTCCGACGACCTGAAGGCGTTCGACGTGCGCGCCGACAGCGCCGCCGCGGCCAACGGCACCACGCACGGACCGGTGGCGGACTACTGGAAGGCGGTGGAGGTGAACTTCCTGAACACGTTCACCGCGCAGATCACGAAGGTGTTGTCGGTGAATCTGCTCGTCCAGTGGGTCTACGACAAGTACGACGCGGCCGCGAACACCAACCCCGATCAGCCGTTCGACGTGTTGCAGGCGGAGATCGACCGGAATGTGCGGAAGAGCGGGCAATTCAAGGAGACGCTGGGGTTGGGGCTGAGCTATCGGTTGTTCTAGGGGGACCCGGTTCAGGCTTTCGTGGGAACGGCGCGAAGCATGTTCAACATTTCCCCGTGAATCCGCCCGTTGGTCGCGACAAGCTTTCTCCGGTCCAGCGCGGGCGGCTCTCCGTCGTAATCCGTCGTCTTCCCACCCCCTTCTTCCACGATGATTACGCCCGCGGCCATGTCCCAGGGCTGCAACCCGCGCTCCCAGAAGCCGTCGCTCCGGCCGACGCCGACCTTTGCGATGGCGAGTGCCGCGGAGCCGGCGCGTCGCACGGCCTGCGCCTTCAATAGAAACCGCGAGAACGGGCCGATGTTGTTCTGCTCGTCGTCGCCGCCCAGGTCGTAGGAGAAGCCCGTGCCCAGCATGGCGCGGCTCAGGTCGTCCACGTCGGACACGCGCCGCGGGCGCCCGTTCAACGTGGCGCCTCCGCCGCGCCGGGCCGCGTACATGTCGTCCAACAGCGGATTGTAGACGGCGCCCACTTTCAGATGCCCCGCCGCTTGAAGCGCGATGGAGACGGACCACACGGGGTACTCGTGGGCGTAGTTGGTGGTGCCGTCGAGGGGATCGACGATCCAGAGGCGTTCGGCGCCGCGGCGCTCGCCACCGCCTTCCTCGGCCAGAATATCGTCGCCGGGGAATTCCGCCGTGAGCCGCGTGACGATCAGCCGCTCGGAGCGCCGGTCCATCTCGGTGACCAGGTTGATCCGCCCCTTGTAGTCGACCTGCTGCTCGCGGCCGAAATTCTCCTTCAGCAACGCGCCCGCCTCGCGTGCAACGGCGACCGCGACGGCCAGCTCGCGCTCGAATGGCGCGGTACTCACGCGGAGGGCGCCGCGGGCAGCTTCTTCCGGAACTTGTGCTGCGTCTTCTGCACCTCGAAGCCGAGGTGCTTGTAGAACTCGTGCGCGCCGTCGCGGATGATGTTCGAGCGCAGGTTCAGCTCCTGCGCCCCGCGCTCGCGCGCCCAGGCCTCAACCCTCGCCACCAACGCGCGCCCGGCTCCGCTCCCGCGGGCGTCCTCATTCACCACCAGGCCCCCCAGCTCCGCGTTGGGCCCCGACTCGATGTACGGAGCCATGAAGACGTGGGCCCACCCGATGACGAGCCCCGATGCGTCCTCGGCGACGAACGCGCCCGCGATCTCCGAGCCCAGGACCGTGCGGATCGCGGTCTGGGTCTTCCCCA
>DATGVG010000027.1:0-23714 GCA_035300625.1 Candidatus Limnocylindrales bacterium | reverse complement strand
CTCTCGGGATGTTCTATCCGGATCGGGACCCGATGATCGCGGAGGACCGCTACAACTCCGCGGTCCGGCTGATCGCGAAGACGCCGACCCTGGTCGCGGCCTTCCACCGGCTGAGCCACGGCAAGGACTACATTCCGCCCCGTGACGACCTCTCGCACGCCTCCAACTTCCTGTTCATGCTGACGGGTGAAGAGCCCGAGCAGGACGTCGCGAGGGTCATGGACATCTGCTTCATCCTCCACGCGGAGCACTCGATGAACGCTTCCACGTTCGGAGGGCGCGTCACCGCCTCCACGCTGGCGGATCCCTACACGGTCATTTCCTCGGCCATCGGGGCCTTGACGGGCCCCTTGCACGGCGGGGCGAACGAACAGGTCATCCACATGCTCCAGCAGATCGGCGATGCCGAGAAGGCGCGCCCCTACATCGAGGACCTGATCCGCCGGAAACAGAAGATCATGGGGATCGGGCATCGGATCTATCGCGTGAAGGACCCGCGCGCGCTGATCCTCCAGAAGCTCGCCGGGCAGATGATCGCGAAAGGGGGCGGCGATCCCCTGCTCGCGGTCGCGCAGGAGGTGGAGAAGGTCGTGGCCGAGCACCTCGCGGCCAAGAGGATCTACCCCAACGTCGATTTCTACTCGGGCGTGGTCTACACCGCAATGGGACTGCCGGCGGCGCTCTTCACCCCCATCTTCGCGATCGCCCGCGTCGCCGGGTGGCTGGCGCACTGGCTGGAGCAGATCTCGGACAACCGGATCTACCGGCCGGACCAGATCTACACCGGCCTCCATGCCCAGCCCTACATCCCCATCGAGGAGCGCGTCTAGGGGCTTCCCCCTCCGCACCGATGTGTACGCTGATCGCGGGGGTCGACATCCTCGGCTCCCGCACGCTCGTCCTGGGCGCCAACCGTGACGAATCCCCCCAGCGAGCCTCCGCCGGACCGGGCGTCCTCCGCGAACGGCCGCGTGTGGTCGGGGGCCGGGATCTCGTGGCAGGAGGCACCTGGCTCGCGATCCGCGAGGCGCGCGTGGTGACCGCGCTCATGAACCGCCGCCCCACGGCGGGCGTCGCGACGGCGGGCGTCGCCTCTGCGGGCGCGGCTGTGGGCGCGGCGGGCGCGATCCCTCGCTCCCGCGGGCTCCTCTGCCTCGATGCCGCGGCCCTGGGGCCATCCCCCGACGCGCCCCACACGATTGACCCGGGGACCGGAGAGCGACACGCGGCCCGGCTCCAGGACGCCATCGCCCGGATTACCCGGGACGCCTATGCGGCCTGCACGCTCGTCGGGTTGAGCGTCGATGAGCCGTCATGGGCTCTCTTCGTCGAGGCGGGCGTTCCACCGCGAGTCGCGATGCTGGCGCCGGGGTGGCACGTCCTCACGCACGCGGACGTGGACGACGTGAGGGAGCCGCGCACCGCGTATCTTCGGGGGCGCCTCGAGGGATTCGCGCCGCGGGACGCGGAAGAGGCGCTTTTGGGGATCGCGGATCTCCTCCGCACCCACGTCGATCCGGATCGCGGGATCCCCGGGGTCTGCCTGCACGGCGAGCGATTCCCCACCGTCTCCAGCTCGCTGGTCGCGATCGGAGATCTGGGAGCGCCGCGATACAGGCACTCCGCGGGCCCTCCCTGCACCACGCCGTACGCCGACGTATCGGGTCTCCTGGGAGACGGGGGATCAGGGGGATCGGGGGAACCGGGGGTAGCGGGGCGATGACCGCGAACGGGCACGATTCCGCCATCGTCGCCCGCGATCTCGTGAAGCGCTACGAGGGGACCGAGGCGGTGCGCGGCGTCTCCTTCGCCGTACGGCCCGGCGAGGTCGTCGGGTTTCTGGGCCCGAACGGCGCCGGGAAGACCACGACGGTGCGCATGATCTCCTGCTTCCTTCCGCCGACGTCCGGCACGGCCGAGGTCTTCGGCGTCGACGTGCGCCGGCGTCCACGCGACGTGAAGCGGATGCTCGGCATCTGCCCCCAGGAGGACAACCTCGATCCCGACTTCGACGTGCTCAAGAATCTGCTCGTCTACGGCCGCTACTTCGGAATCCCCGGACCCGAGGTCCGGCGGCGCGCCCTCCCGCTCTTGGAGATGATGGCCCTGTCCGACAAGGCGAAGTCGCCGGTGGCCGCGCTATCGGGCGGGATGAAGCGGCGGCTGATCCTGGCGCGCGCCCTCCTGAACGAGCCGCGAGTGCTCCTCCTGGACGAGCCGACCACCGGGCTCGACCCGCAGGCGCGCCACGCCATCTGGACCCGGGTGCGGGCGCTCCGCGCCACGGGCGTCACCGTGCTCCTCACCACCCACTACATGGAAGAGGCGGCGCAGCTCTGCGACCGCGTGATCATCATGGACGAGGGGCGGATCCTGCTCGAAGGAACCCCCGAGGAGCTGGTCCGCCAGGAAGTGGGACGCACGGTGATCGAAGCGTGGAATTTCAAGCCGGACCTGGCCGCGGCCCTGCGCGACCTGCCTGGGCGCCTGGAGGAGGTGGGCGACCGGCTCTACCTCTACCCGGCCGACGAGGAAGAAGCCAAGCGCCTCTTCGAGTCGCGCTTTCCCGGCCAGGAACATCTGCTCCGCCGCGCCACCCTGGAGGACGTCTTCTTGAAGCGCACCGGCCGGGCGCTCCGGGATTGAGCGGCATGCGCGAAATCCTCCGGAATCTCTCCTTCCAGTCGCTCCGCGTGTGGCAGCGCGACGCGGACGTCTATTTCACGGTCTGGAAGACGGAGTTTCTCCCTCCCCTGCTCGAGCCGATCCTCTACGTCTTTGGATTCGGCCTTGGCCTGGGACAGCTGGTCCACAACGTCCACTACGAGGGGCGCAGCATGCCGTACCTCTCGTTCATGGCCCCCGGAGTGCTCGCCGTGGCCATCATGTTCTGGGCCTTCTTCGAGACCACGTTCTCGTCGTACGTGCGGATGTACTACCAGAAGACGTTCGACGCGATCCTGGCGACCCCGCTCCTGGTCGAGGACGTGATCCTGGGGGAATTGCTCTGGGGGACGTCGAAGGCGATGATCGCCAGCACGATCATGCTCGGGGTGCTGGCCGCGCTGGGCCTGGTCTCGTGGCCCACCGGGCTCCTGGTCATTCCGATCGCGGCGGCGGGCGGCCTCCTCTTCGCCGCGTTCGGGCTGATCATGACCTCGGCGGTCAAGACCATCTCCCAGTTCAACGTGCCGATGTTCGCGTTCATCCTGCCGATGTTCACGTTCGCGGGGACCTTCTTCCCGCTCGACGTCCTGCCCAAGTGGGCGCTGGCGGTGGCCTGGTGTCTACCTCTCACGCACCTCTCGCTCCTGGTGCGATCGGCGGTGCTCGATATGGGCCATCCCATGCTGCCCTTGAGCGCGGCGTACGTGGTCGTGGCGTCTCTGGGTCTCGCGGCGTGGTCCCTGAAGCGGATGAAGAAGAGGCTGATCCAGTAGGCGGGCTCTAAGGCGTGGACGGCTCCTGGGACGTGGGGGGCCGGCTGAGGAGAAGATCCGCCAGCCTTCGCCGCGCGACAGCCGCGAGCGCGGCGTCGCCCCGCGCGAGCGAGATCGCCCGTCGGTAGTGGTTCGCGATGTGCTCGATGGACGCGGGATCGGCCGGGGTCGACAGGCGAGCCCGCTCCGCCTCCGCCAGATACAGCCGGATGCGCGCCGAGTCCGCCCCCGCGCGGTGGGTCTGGTAGACCAGCCGCAGGTCGGGCTCCGCGCGGAGAAGGGCGTCGGGTGGGACCCCATCGTCCCACACGACGGGGAGGCCGTGGTCGCGGAGCACGCGCGCGTACGCCTCGCCGGGGGCCCGATCGGAGGATGGGGGCTCGGCCGTCTGGATGGAGCCGAGCGCCTGAGGCACCGCCTCGCGCGTGGCTGCCCTCATCTTCGCGTTCCCCTCCACGGGAGCGGCCCGATCGCCCATCGCGTCTGCCGCTCCCGGCGAAGGCGCTTGCGCGCTCGGGCTCGGCGTCTCGTTAGAGGCGCCAGCCTCCGACGGCTTCGCTTCGGCGACCTTCTTTTCCTTTGTGGCGGCCCGCTGATCCTTCCGGGCCGGCGCGCCGGACTCGTCCGCGGCACCGGCGGCCGCCGGGACTTGAGCCCTTCCGCGAGCGCGGTTCTTCGCGAGCGCCGCCTCGCGCTCCGCCGCCCGGCTCTTGGCCTTCTTGCCGCTCTCCTTGACCGCCACGGGTCGCGGCGCCCGCACCCACTCTTCGGGGCGGTGCAGGAGCACGACCGCCACCAACGCCACGGCCACCGCCGCCGCGCCGGTGCCGGCGATGCCGATCCACGGAAGCCGGAGGCGTCGCCGCTCGTCCCCGCCTGCGGCCGCGGCGTCGGGGCGTCTGCGGTCCACGTGCGGCGTCCGCTCCGCGGCCAGAGGAGCCGTCTCGGCGCTTCCGCCCGGCGCCGCCACGCGCGCCAGCACCGATTCGGTCATCCGCTCGTAGTACTCCTCCCCCACCGGGTCGGGCAGCATCCGGAGATCCGATTCCAGGCCGGAGACCCGGTTGATCAGCTCGCGGCACTTCGCGCAGGCGAGCACGTGCGCCTCGATCAGCGTGCGCTGATCGGCGGACAGCTCGCCGTCGCGATAGGCGAACAATTCCTCGGGTGTGGGGTGGTGCGCGTCCGGCTTCACGTTCGGCTTCATCGGGATTCCGCTTCCCTCAATTCGCCCAGGATTTCGACCAGGGATTCGCGCGCACGCGCCAGGCGCGACATGACCGTGCCGACGGGGATGGAGAGCGCCTCGGCGATGGCCGCGTACGACAGATCCCCCTCCACGCGGAGCGCCAGGATCGCCCGGTGATCCTCGGAGAGGCGCGCGTAGGCCCGCTCGACCCGCGCCCGCCGTTCCACCGCCGCCGGGTCGTGGGCCGGATCGGCCACCCGCTCCGCGAGGGGCCCGGAGCCGTCCTTGCCTGGCTCGTCCAGCGGCTCGGCGGCCCGGCGCTTCGCGTTCCGGATCCAGGTGAGCGCGGTCCGGGCCACGATCGTGAGAAACCAGGGGCCGAACGGGCGGTCAGGCGCGAAGCGGTCGAGCGCGCGGTACGCCTTGACGTAGCTCTCCTGGAGCACGTCGTCGGCGTCGTCGTGGTTGCGGGTGATCCGCCGCGCAAGGCGGTACCCGCCGCGCTGGGTACGGCGCACCAGCTCGGCAAAGGCGTCCGATTCGCCGTCTTGGATCAGGCGAACGAGCTCGCCGTCGCTCAGCGTGGAGCGGTCGGGACGGGCCTGTGCCATTGGGCGCCGAATGTACTACGCCCCGCCGGGGAAGGATATTCCGAAGAGTGCGATTGTCGGGGGCGGCCGGCCGGGCATAATATGGCGGCATCCAGCGGCTTCCACCTCCCACCTCCGTGGAGCATCCCATGAAACTCGACTCAACCTTCCGGTACCTCGCCGACAATCGCGACCGGCTCGTGGACGAGCTGGTCCAATTCCTCAAGATTCCCAGCATCAGCGCCCACAAGGATCGCGACGCCGACGTGGCCGCTGCCCTGGACTACGACAAGCGGAAACTCGAGTCGCTCGGCTTCAAGACCCAGGTGTGGCCGACGCGCGCGCACGCAGGGCTGTTCGCCGAGAGGATCGAGAACCCGGACCTCCCTACCGTGCTGATCTACGGCCACGTGGACGTCCAGCCGGTCGACCCGCTGGAGTTGTGGGAAACGCCTCCCTTCGAGCCCCGGATCAAGGACGGAAAGATCTGGGCGCGGGGGGCGGACGACAACAAGGGGCAGCACTACGCGCAGATCGCCGGCGTGGAGGCGGCGATCCACGGAGGCGGCGGGCTGCCGGTGAACGTGAAGTTCATCATCGAGAGCGACGAGGAGTACGACGGGGAGGCGATGGCCGCGGAGCTTCCGAAGCACAAGGACCAGCTCAAGTGCGACGCGATCGTGGTTTCCGACTCGAGCATGCCCGACCTGGACCACCCCGCCCTGACGACCTATCTGCGCGGAATTCAGACCTTCGAAGTCACGGTCACCGGCCCCGCGGTCGACAAGCACTCGGGCGAATGGGGCGGGATGCTCTACGAGCCGATCGACGTGCTCCGGTGGGTCGCCCAGAAT
Source organism: Candidatus Limnocylindrales bacterium (assembly GCA_035300625.1). Lineage (GTDB taxonomy): Bacteria > Eisenbacteria > RBG-16-71-46 > SZUA-252 > SZUA-252 > DASQJL01. Next base: position 17,641 of record DATGVG010000027.1, on the reverse strand, counting down.
CTCAAAGACTTCAAGACGGGACGGGTTCTGGTCCCCGGCTTCTACGACGACGTCCTCGTTCCGCCGGCCGGCGAGCGGGCGATGATGAACTCCGCGCCCTGGAACGACGCCGCCAAGGCCCGCGAAATCGGCGTGACGCGCCTCTTCCACGAGGAGGGATTCACGCCGCGGGAATCGGGCGTGATCCGCCCCACGCTCCAGATCAACGGCATCTGGGGGGGGTACACGGGCGCTGGCTTCAAGACAGTGATCGGGAACCAGGCGCACGCCAAGATCAGCACGCGGCTCGTGCACAACCAGGATCCGGAACGGATCGGAGACCTGGTCGAGAAGGCGATCCGGGACCTGGTCGGGGACATGGGAACCGTGACGATCAAGCGGTTCGGGGCCGGGCTGCCGTTCCTGGCCGATCTCGAGAACCCGTACGTACGAGCGGGCTTGAAGGCGCTGGAGTCCGGATTCGGCAAGCCGGCCGTGGTCATGGGGATGGGCGGGTCCATCCCGATCGTGGCGCCCCTGGTCAAGACCACCGGCGCCCCCTGCGTGCTCATGGGTTTCGGTCTCCCGGGGGACAACCTGCACGCGCCCAACGAGCACTTCGCCCTGGACAGCTATTTCGGGGGGGCGCGTTCGGCGGCGGCGTATCTGAACGCCGTGGGAGCGCGCGTGGGAGCCGCATCGCCGCGTTGAGACGCTTCCGTTGGCGCCGAATTTCGGATATGCTGCGCACAGGGGTCGGCTGGGAACGATTCAGCCGACTGCATGGATGTACGCTCTTACGGCCATGGATGGCCGCTGGATGTGCCCACGTCAAGGAAGACGGGGCGTGATCGCGGTTGGGTCCCGAGCTCGCGGTTCTCACCGGCACCCGACTCTGCCCGACCGATGCGACGCGCCCCTTAATTTGTGTTTCGCGGAATCGGCGTGCCCGTAAGGGCCGCCGCTCCGCCGGCGGCTACCCGATGCGGCTACCCGGAGCAACTACAACGAGGTCAGGGTCAGGTCGGTAAAGTCGGCGACGGTATCATCCTCGGTCCAGAGCCCGATGTTTCCCCTCTCGAACCGCTCGTCCCGCAGTTTCATCAGCAGCGCTCCGTCGTAGCGGATTTCCATCACGCTCCCCACGCGGCGCACGGCCAGCGTGTGCCACTCGTCGAGACGTGGGGACTCGATCCGCGCGTACTTGATGTCGCGGCGCCGTCCGTTGATCAGGTAATGGGCGATGAGCTCCCGGCTTTTCCCGCTGACGCGCACCAGGTAGCCGTTCTTCCCCTTGGCGTCGAGCTGGAAGGCGATCCCGACGGAAGGATCGATCTCGCCGGAGCGGATCCGGACCCTCACGCTCATCTCCTGGTCGGCCAGGCTCGGCTTCAGGAACTGGAGCACGTGGAACACGATCCCCTCTTCGGCCTCGAGCTGGCGGATCAGCCGGGTCCCGCTGGTTGAATCCTCGACCACGGCCCACGTTCCACCCGCCGCGCGCGTGAAGGTGGGCGCCAGACCGAGGGTGTCCGCTGCGAGGCTCCACGTGTACTTCTTTCCGGGCAGCGGGTTCTTCGCCGATTGGGCCACCGATGCAGCCGCCATGCCCGCAACGAAGGCCAGGATCAGGACCGCCCGAACGCCGCGACCCGCCCTCAAGCGCACTCCCTGAGTTTCAGGAACAATCCCATCATCGCCTCCGTGTCGCGCTCGCAGTAGGCCCGCAGGCATTCGCGCAGCCGGTCGCGCTCTTCCGGCGGTAAACGCGGGTCGGTGATCGCCGAGAATGCCAGAGCAGCCTGGCTCCCGTCGCGGATGGAGAGATCGTCGTACCCGATCCCCTCCACGACGACGGGGAGAACGTCCTTGATCGAGAACGAGCCGCGAAGCCGCGGATGGTAATAGTGCGAGCGGATCAAGTGCAACAGATCGACGAACCGCGTCTCGACGTGCTCGAGCAGCGGGGCGCTCAAGTCGGAAAGGCCTCCCGCAAGGGCGCGCATGATGTGCTCCTCGAACCCCGAGTACACGACGATCGAGGCGGCTCCGTCGAGGGACCGGAGGAGCGCTTCCGCGAGGGCGCGGCGCGGATCGGTGCGTGAATCGTGCAGGTACTCGCGGTGCACCGATCGGCCGTCGGCCATCAGCACGTGGTCCGACCACTGGAACGGAGTCTGCTGAAACGGACGAGTGCCCGGAATCACGGGCAGCGGGAGGCTGCACGATTCGAAGTCCAGGAAGTGCACCGGGTACGGCAGCGACTTGAGCTCGCGCGAGAGCTCCGGATCGACGAACGGCTCACCCCGGACCAGGCAGTCCCGCACCCGGCGCTGCAACGCGCTCAATCCGTCGAAGTCCTCGGGAATCTCCCGGATGTCCAGGATCCCCAGGGCGCCCAGCTTTCGCCGGAGCAGGGGCGTCATTCGGGGCAGGTCGTCGATCGGGTGCTCGGGTCCGTCGGCGTGGCACGTGGTGTAGAACGGGCAGCGGTGGGGCCGGTCGCAGTGCGAGCCCACGGCGATGTCGGGCGGGTCCAGCCCCCACAGCACCGTTCGCATCGAGGCCACCCGGCCGAGGAGGTCGGGAATCTTGCCGCGCGCCTCGCCCGTGAGCGGGCGGAGGGCGAAGAGCGCCTGGTGGTCGTAGGGTCCCCCCTCCCAAACGTAATCGCCATTCAGGTGAAGGACGCAGACTTGCCGGACGGGAACGCCGGCTCCTTCGGCCACGTACAGCTGGACCGCGATGTCGGGGAGATACTCTTCCTTGACCTGCTTGCTCGACTTCACCTCGACGACGTCCCAGCCGCCGTCGCCGGTCCGGGCCAGGATGTCGATGCGCACGCGGATGTCGGCGAACGTGAATGCTGCCTCGTAGACGGCCGGCACCCCGGGATTCCTCATGGCCTCGCGCGTCGCGCAGGCCGCCTCGTCATGGCGGAGCGGGTCGTCGACCATCAGGGCGCCGCCCGGATACCGCTCCCGCGCCTCGATGCCCACCTGCCGCCCGGCGTCGAAGAGAGCCTGGCGGGACGCGTCGATCGGATCGCGGGTGGAGTGGGCGTAGCAGTCGAAGTAGAGGCGCTTGTGGCACTGGAGTCCCGCCGCGACCCGGGACTTGGAGAGCTGCCTGATGGAAGTACGCGTGGCGGGAGCCGCCTCGCCCCACAGCGGTAGCTGGTTCATGTTCCCCGACGATAGCACGCGAAAAGGCCGGACGCGTACGGGCCCGGGCGAACTAGAGCACGATGTCATACTGGACCCGACGCGCCAGCCGTCCTGAGTATACCGTGACCGGTCCCCTCTGGTGTAGGATGGATGGCGTCCGTGAGCGCAACCCGCGATCCCATCTCGCTTTTCCAGGACTGGCTCGAAGCGGCGAACCACGTCGGCCTCCCCGAGCCTTCTGCCGCCGCGCTCGCCACCGTCGCGCCCGACGGCCGCCCTTCCGTTCGCATGGTGCTCCTCCGCGGCATCGACGAGCGCGGCTTCGTCTTCTTCACCAACCTGACCAGCCGGAAGGGACGCGAGCTTCTGCGGCCGGGCGGGAAGAGCTTCGCATCCCTCTGCTTTTACTGGCCTCCGCTGTCGCGCCAGGTCCGGGTGGAAGGACGCGCCGAGCAAGCCCTGGACGCGGAAGCCGACGCGTACTGGGCCACGCGCCCGCGCGGCCATCAGGTGGCCGCCTATGCGTCGCCGCAGAGCCAGCCGCTGCCCGGCGGGGACGCCGAGCTTGCATCGCTTTACGCGGCATGGGACCGGAAGCTTCCCCCGAAGAACGTGCCTCGCCCGGAGAACTGGTCCGGATTCCGCGTGACCCCCGACACGATCGAGTTCTGGGAGGGGCGCGAGAACCGCCTTCACCGTCGCGTGCTCTACACACGGACGGAGAGCGGGTGGAACGAAACCACGCTAGCCCCGTAGCGCTCCCGGCCGCCGCGGCGTCCGAGGCGCTCCCCATTGCACTACTCGCCCTAGGGATTGCTTCGGCGGCCTCGGACCTGGGGAGCGTGCTCGTGAAGACGCCGTTTCTCCGGAGCGGCGTCACCGCGGGCGACCTCATCGAGGGCACGGGAGTCTACGTCGTGCTCGCGCTCTTCGCCTGGGTGGTTCGCCTGGCCCTGCCCGGCCATGGGCGCCCGGCCGCCCTCGCCGCGATCGCGGCCGTGACGTTCGCCTTCGGGCACGGAATCCACCTGGCCGCCAACTCCATCCACGACTCGCTCCAGCGGGGAAGAATCCCCGATCCGCTGGGTCTGGCCGACTTCTGGGACGAGCACGCCGGCCACTACCTCATCGACTCCGGGCGCATCCTGTTCGCCGCCGCTCTCACGTGGGGGGTCGGCGGTGACGCCCGGGCCGGGCAAGCCGGGACCGGCGGTGGCGCCCGGGCGGGCCGCTCGGGCGATTTCGCCGCGGGCGCGGGCGGGTTCGTGTTCGGCTGGATCCTCTTCGCGGCCTCCGTCGAGGGGCAAACCGTGCCGCTCGTTCTCCCGGCCGCCCTTCTCTACGCGGCGTGGAGCGTGCGCGGGTGGAGAGCGCGCGGCGCGGCCGGGGGCCCGGCCCGGGCAATTCTCCTCTTTCTCGCGACCGCGGCGTGGACGGCGCTTCTCTTCTTCGCGGTGTGGGGGATCTGGCAGCGCGGCTTTCCCGAGTTCACGAAGGTAGGGATCCTGAGATCCGCGACATGACCGCGCCGCGCGCCGGTTGGGCCGCATTCGGACGGGCCGCCCTCCCCGCGCTGCTCGCTCTCGCATGCGGTACCGCGGTCGCCCGCGCGGCGGTGGGCGTCGCCACCGCGGGCGCGTCTGCGGACTCGGCCGGCGCGCCGCCGCCGCGACTCACCTTTCGCCCAACGGCGATTCACGCCCTCGACGGCACGGATCGCCCGGCCGAGATAGGGCGCCTCACCGTTCCCGAGATCCACGCCCATCCCGAGGGGCGTTCGATCGCGATCGCATTCCTCCGGTTGAAGTGCATGTCGCCGAATCCCGCGCCGCCGATCGTCTTCCTGCCGGGCGGCCCGGGCTATCCCGGCACCCTCCTCGCGCGCGCGCCCGCCTATCTCCGCTTCTTCGAGAAGCTGCGCGAGCAGTCGGACGTTTTCGTGCTGGACCAGCGGGGCTCGGGGCTCTCCGAGCCGACCCTCCAGTGCGCGGCGCGTGGCTCCCTTTCGCCCGACGCGTTCGAATCGGAGGCGAAGACCGTGGCAGCGCTGGCCGGCCTGGTCCGCCCCTGCGTGCGGCTGGTGCGCGGGGACGGGATCGCGGTCGAGGCGTTCAACACCGCGGAGAGCGCCGAGGACCTAGAGGACTTGCGCCGCGCGATCGGCGCCGAGCGGCTGCGGCTGATTGGCGCTTCCTACGGCACCGAGCTGGCGCTGGAGATGATCCGCCGGCACGGCGAGCGCGTGGACGCAGCGGTGCTCGCGGGCACTCGCGGGCCCGACATGACGTGGCGGCTCCCATCCATGGGCGACATCCAGCTCCGGCGCTTCGCGGCCCTGGTAGCGGCCGACCCGCGCTGGGGAGCGGAGTTTCCCGATTTCGAGGGGGCGGTGCGGCGGGTGATCGAGGGGCTCTCCTGGCAGCCGGCGACCGTCTGGATCACCGACGCGAAGACCCGCCGGAGGACGCGAGTCCGGTTGGGCGCGATCGGACTGCAGGCCATCCTGGGTTCGGACCTGAGCGACTGGACCCGCGCTCCCCTCCTCCCTGCGACGTTCGCGTCGCTCGCGCGAGGCGACTCCACCCTCTTCGCGCGGCGAGTGGAAGATCTGGTGAACACCACCGCAGCGGGCATCTCCGTGATGCAGGTTGCGACCGACTGCGCCTCGGGCGCCTCTCCCGAGCGGCGCTCCCGCGTCGCGCGGGAGGCCGGGAAATCGCTTCTCGGAAACGTGAAGAACATGCTGGTGAACCCGGCGTTCTGCGATCTGGCGGGGAGCGGGGATCTGGGGCCCGCGTTCCGGGAACCGATCACCTCCTCGACCCGCGCGCTGTTCCTGACGGGAGACATGGACGGAATCACGCCTTCGTTTCAGGCGGAAGAGGTGCGGTGGGGATTTCCGAACGGCGTGCACCTGGTCCTCGAGAACGGCTGGCACGAGACGCTCCCGTTCGTCGAGACGCAGCAGGCGGTCGCCGACTTTTTCGCCGGAAAGGACCTCCGCGGCCGCCGGATCGTCCTTCCCAGGACGAAGTTCCTGTCGGTGGAGGAAGCGAAGGAGTTCACCGCGCCGCGGAAGGAAGGGGACGCTCCGCGGTAGAAAACAGATCGGCCCCGGCGGATCACGCCGGGGCCGGTTGCCCTGCCCTGCTACGCCGTAGGCCTAGCTGCGCGACGCCAGTCTGGGGCCGCGCCGCTCTTCGGCCTGGGCTGCGATCTGGCGCCACAGCGCCCCGGCGTTGGTCTGACGGAGGCGCGCCGTTTCCGTGATCGAATGGAAGGCGAAGACCAGCCCGAGGCCGGTCGCGATCCCCGCCATCAAGTCCCCGCGCGGCGAGCCGGCCGCGGAGAGCCAGGCGAAGACCATCGCGGTCACGACCATCAGATTTCCCAGCACCGCCACCGCCCAGTCGCCCGGAGGATTGAAGCCCGGCACGGCTTCCAGATTGGAGAGGCGGGTGAACCATTGCGGGCCCTGTCCGTTCGACTCGACAAACTCCTTCACGTACCCGGCGACCAGGCGCACTTGCTGGCGCCCGTGGACGGCGGCGTAGAAGCCGAATGCCGCGGCGAAGATGACCGGCAACATGAGGCTCGCGCTCTTCGCCGCGATCCCCCACGAGAGAAGCACCGCGCCCGCGAGACCCGCCGCGGTCCAGCAAACGAGAGCGGTGCGCTCAGCGTCGCGCCCGCGAGCCATCAAAGCTTGGTACTCGACCTGATCCCACTCGGAAAGTCCCGCCATGGCTGTCCCCCTTCGTTGGTCCTATCCCGGATTGAAACGCCCTCCAGCGAACCGTTTCATTTATCGGCACCACCGGTCGCTTTGTTGACAGTGGTGTGGAGCGGGTGTGACGGGAGTGTGACCTCCGAGCATCTCTGGCGCGCTCCGGTCACGTGACACGCGGGGCTCATTCCGCGTTTCAGGATCGTAAATGCTTTCATGGCAGCATCTTGCCATTTCTGGAGCGGTGCGGCACGTGGGTTGCTTTCGTCTGATGAGACGGGCATAGCTACCGCGTTGGCCACGTGTCTCGAAAGGAGCGGCAGATGGTACGGACGAATACGGTGCGCGCGGCGCTGATGGGGCTGGCCGCGGCCACACTTCTCGCAGGGAGCCTCATGGGCCCCGGTGTCGCCGAGGCCAAAGATCACGGCAAGTGGTGGACCCCCCGGCAAGGGCAAGGGGACGGAGGCCGTTGGCAGGGCGCGCGCGGTGAACGTCACGGGCAGGGCGGCGGCGTCAGCAGGCAATGGCGGGCGTGGGGCGGGCAGCGCGTCTACCGCGATCAGGTGGTGATCCGCACCGGGAACCGCGTTCCCCGGTATCGGGCATGGCGCGCCTACTATCGCCCGCAGTACGTGTACTCGCGGCGGATCATCCGCGTGCATCCGGTTCGCTTCCATCTCTCGGCGGCGATCGGCGGCGTCTCGATCCATGGCGGCTACCGTAGCGCGGGCGATTATCAGTACGGCTGCAACTTCTGCGACGCCCGATTCAGCGACTACGACGACTACGCGGCGCACGTCGCGACCTGCCCCTACCGCCCGCACGGGTATCGTGTCGAGTGCAGCGACTGGGACTCCCCGGCGGACGCCGGATGGTGGGACGAGGGCGAATGGCGGGACTACGATGACGGCGGAGCCTACTATCGCGACTCCGGCGACTACCCCGACTACCGCAATTATCATGACTATCACGACAATGAGGGTTCCGGCGACTACGAGGACGACTACTACCGGTAAGCCCTTGGCCGGCCGGGATCCGGAAATCGGGGGAGGCGGAACGTTCCCGCCTCCCCTTGCGTTTTCAACCGAGACGCGTATCGTTGAGCTACGGGCCGGCGGGAAGGCCGGCCACATGCCCCGGAAGCAGGGGCCGGGAGCCTCGGGCTCTCCAAGCGGCCAGCGTGATCTTCGAATCGCGCTGGCTGTACTTTCAGGGGGATCGATGATCCGGTGGACGCTGCGCGCCGCTGCTCTCCTTGTCCCGCTTCTCGCCTCGGTTTCCTGCGGCGAATCCTCCGACAAAAGGCCCACGCCTCCACCCCCCATTTCTCCCGGCAGCTACGCCGCGGCCTTCGTGGTGGGCGGCCTCTCCCAGCCGGTTCAGGTCGCCGCGGCTCCGGGCGACACGTCGAGACTCTTCATCGTCGAGAAGACGGGCGCCATTCGGATCTTGAGCTCGGGGGCGCTCCGACCGCGGCCGTTCCTCGACCTGAGCGCGCGGGTCAGCGGCGGGACCGAGCAGGGGCTCCTGGGACTGGCATTCCATCCCGCGTACGCGACGAACGGGAAGTTCTACGTCGATTACACCGACGTGAGCGGGGACACGCGGGTGGTGGAGTTCCTGGCCTCCGCGAACCCCGACAGCGCGTCGGCGACCGAGAAGGAGATCCTCTTCGTCGACCAGCCCTACCCCAACCACAACGGCGGTCAGCTCGTGTTCGGCCCCGACGGGAAGCTGTACGTCGGCCTGGGCGACGGCGGGAGCGGCGGCGATCCCTTGGGCAACGGCCAGAGCTTGGCGACCCTCCTGGGAAAAATCCTCCGCCTGGACGTGGACGCGGGCTCGCCGTATGCCGTCCCGCCGGATAATCCGTTCGTGTCCCGCGCGGGCGCCCGCGGAGAGATCTGGTCGTACGGGCTCCGGAATCCCTGGCGCTTCTCGTTCGACTGGGAGACCGGCGACATGTGGATCGGAGACGTGGGCCAGGACACGTGGGAAGAAGTGGACCACGAGCCCGCGAGGCAGCCCGGCCGGAACTACGGATGGAATCGAATGGAGGGTACCCACTGCTTCCCGCCCGGTTCCTCGTGCGATCCGGCCGGCCTGACGCTTCCCGTCGCCGAATACGACCACAGCGCGGGCTGCTCGATCACGGGCGGCTTCGTGTACCGCGGCGCCGCGCTACCCGAGCTGCGCGGCACCTATTTCTACGGAGACTACTGCACCGGGCTCGTGCGCAGCATCAGGCTGGTGACCGGCGGGCCGGCCGAGGAGCGCGACTGGACCTCGGCGCTCCGCACGCAGGGCGGCGGCGCCATGGCAGGGCTCTCTTCGTTCGGCGTGGACACCCAAGGGGAGCTCTATCTCGTGCTTCTCGGCGGAGAGGTCTACCGGCTGACGCGCCACCCGTAAGGGACCCGTCCTCACCGGCTCAGAGGCGCGCGCTCCGGCGCTCCAGGAGGAGCACGTCGCGCCACACGGCGCCCATCTTGCCGATCCGCTCGCGGCGGCCGACGTCGCGAAACCCAAGCCGCCGATGGAGCCGGACGCTCGCTTCGTTCTCGGGGAAGATTCCGGCCTGGAGGGTCCAGATGCCGTGGCGCTCGGACTGGTCGATGAGGTCAGCGAGGAGCGACCGCCCCACGCCGCGCCCGCGCGCGTCCCGCCCGACGTAGACGCTCACCTCGCCGACGCCGGCGTATACGCAGCGCCCCGAGACGGGGCTGATGGAAGCCCACCCGAGAACCCGGGCTCCGTCCCGCGCGACCAGCCGGCATTCGGCCCGGTGCGCGGCATCCCACGCTTCCCACGGCGGGACCTCCGTCTCGAAGGTCGCGTTTCCCGTTTCGATTCCCTCGGCGTAGATCCGCCGCACGTGGTCCCAGTCGGCGGGAAGCATCGGCGCGATTTCGATGGAGTGCCCGGCGCGGCTCACGGTTCGCATCGTAGCACGCGGCGCTGAGCGGGCGCCCCTGCCGCCGCCGTCAGGCGATATGGGACCCCGCGGCGTCCAGCACCTCGCGCACCTTGCGCACCAGAACGTCGCGCGAAAACGGCTTCTGGAGGAAGGCAAGCCCCGGCTCCAGGATTCCGTGGCGAGCCACGGCCTCGTCGCTGTAGCCCGACATGAAGAGCACCCGCATCTCGGGCTTCACCTTGGAAACGCGTTCCACGAGCTCGCGGCCGCTCATCCCGGGAAGCACGAGGTCGGTGAGGAGCAGATGGATGTCGTCCTGCTGCTCGCCGATCAGCTTCATGCCCGAGTCGGGGTCGTCGGCCACCAGGACGCGATAGCCGGTCGATTCCAGGATGTCCCGGATCAAGGAGCGGATCATCTCGTCGTCTTCGACGACCAGGATGGTCTCGGTGCCTCCGGGAGCGGGCTCCATCTCCAGCCGCGGCCGATCCGGCTCGGCCACGTCGCCGAAGCGAGGGAAGTAGATCTTGAAGGTGGTTCCCCACCCCGGCTCGCTGTAGACCCAGACGTGCCCGCCGCTCTGTTTCACGATGCCGTACACGGTGGCCAGGCCCAGGCCCGTCCCCCTTCCCGGTTCCTTGGTCGTGAAGAACGGCTCGAAGAGATGCTCCCGCGTGTCGCGGTCCATCCCCACCCCGGTATCCGAAACGCAGATGCGGACGTAGTGCCCGGGCTGCACGTCCACGTAGCCCCGCACCGCCTCTTCGTCCAGCACCACGTTCGCGGTCTCGATCGTGAGCTTCCCCCCGCGGGGCATCGCGTCGCGCGCGTTCACCGCGAGGTTGATCAGCACCTGTTCGACCTGGCCCGCGTCGGCGCGGACGCGGCCCAGATCCGGAGCCAGCTTCAGCTGGATGTCCACGTCCTCCCCGATCAGCCGGCGCAGCATCCGCTCCACGTCCTGTGCGGTGGCGTTCAGGTCCAGGATCCGAGGCTCGATCACCTGCTTCCGGCCGAACGCGAGGAGCTGCCGAGTCAGTCCGGAGGCCCGCTCGGTGGCGCGGAGGATCTCGAGGACCCGGCCCCGCGCGGGGCCAGGCTCGGCCAGATCGGTCAGCACCAGCTCGCCATAGCCGGCGATGACGCTGAGCAGATTGTTGAAGTCGTGGGCGATTCCTCCGGCCAGACGCCCCACCGCTTCCAGCTTCTGCGCGTGCAGGAGCTGTTCTTCCAGCCGCCTCCGCTCCGTCGCGTCGTGAAACACGACCACCGCGCCCACCGTCTCCCCTTGCGCGGAGCGGAGCGGAGCGGCGGAGATGGACACCTGGAGCATCGATCCGTCCTTCCGGATGAACGCGTCGTCGCGCTCGATCGTGGTCCGGTTGTCCATCGCGGTCAGGATCGGGCACTCGTGCCGCGGGAACGAAGTGCCGTCGGCTTTCCGGTAGTGGGTCATCTGGTGGAGGTCGCGCAGGAACAGCTCCTCGCGCGACCAGCCGATCATCTTTTCGGCCGCGGAATTCATGAACGTCACGCGCCCGGACCGGTCGATCGCGTAGATGCCCTCGCCGGTGGATTCCGCGATGGCCCGGATGAACTCGGCCTGACGCCGCAGCGTCTCCTCCGATTCCTTCCGCGCCGTAATGTCCCGGACCATGATCTGCGTCGCGGGCTTTCCCTGGTAGGTGAATGGAGCCGCCGCGACCTCGACGTCGATCACGGCTCCGTCCAGGCGGACCATCTTCTCTTCGAAGGCGGGTGCTCCGGCGCGCGCGCCCGCTTCGGTGAGGCGCGTCTGGGCGCCGGCGCGATGATCCGGATGGAACAGCTCGAGAAGCGGCGTGTCGAAGAGCTTCTGGGGACGGTCGGCCCCGACGAGGCGGGCGCCCGCCAGGTTCGCGAACAGAATCGTTCCCTCGCTCTGCACGAAGACGCCGTCGGGACACAGCTCCACGAGCCTTCGGTACCTCTCTTCGCTATCTCGAAGCTCGCGGATCGTCTGCTCCAGCTCAGCCGAGTCCGTCTGCTTGCCTTCCGTCATGATGTCCTCCCGGTGCGCCGTCATGTACAAGACGCTTACGTCGGGACGGGTCGCCGCCAGCCTGTCGACGCAATCGGACGCTCGGATCGTCCTCGATCGCAAGAATCGTGCGCCGCCGCGGCGCCGTGTTCAAGACCTCGACTACCGGGAGCAAGACTCGGACCGTTGTCCCCTGCTCCGGCCGGCTATCGATCTCGATTCCGCCGCCCGGATCAGTTGGGCTTGGGGGGCCCTGACTCGCCGCCGTCCAGCGAGGGCGCCTTGGACGGGAGAAGGCCTCGCTCGACCGCATACAACACCAGCCCGGTTTGCCCGTGGAGGTTCAGCTTCTTCATCGCGTTGGCGCGATGGGTCTCGGCGGTGCGGGGGCTGATGTTCAGCCGGTCGGCGATCTGGGAGCTGCTGAGCCCCTCGGCCGCCAGGTGCAGCACCTCCCGCTCGCGGGAGGTCAGCTTCTCATAGGGGTCCGGGTCCGTGCCGACGATCTGGCGGAGATAGGCATCGACCGCCGCGCTGGAAAAGGGCGCGCTCAGATGGCGCTGCCCGGCGGCGGCCTTGCGGATGGCTCCCGAAAGCTCTGCCGAGCTCGCGTCCTTGGTGACGTAGCTGGACGCGCCGTGCTTCAGCGCGGCGATCACGTGCGCTTCGGTCGCGTGCATCGACAGGACCACGACGCGCGTTTTCGGGACGCGCTTGACCACCCGGCGGAGCACGTCCAGGCCGTTCAGCCCCGGAAGCAGGAGGTCCAGGACCAGCACGCCGGGCTTCAAGCGCTCGGTCATTTCGGCCGCCTGGAGCCCGTCGGCTGCCTCGGCCACGACGCTGAAGTCGGGTTCGGCCTCGAGCAGCGCTCGAAGTCCCTCGCGGACGACTCGGTGGTCGTCGGCGAGCACGATGGTGATGGGATCCTGGTTCATGACGTACCTCTCACGGTGCCTTTCCCGGCATCGAGCGGGACCCGGACGATCAGACGCGTCCCGCTTCCCGGCTCCGAATGGATGCTCAGGCGTCCGTTCACTAGGCTCGCGCGCTCCCGCATCCCAGTCAAGCCGCTTGATCGAACCGGATGCGCGCTTTGGGCGTCGAACCCCGCCCCCCGGTCGATCACGTGCGCCTCCATCCAGCCGGGCACGATTCGCAACGCCACCTCGGCTTCGGTTACCTTCGCGTGGCGCGCGACGTTCGTGAGCGCCTCCTGGACGATGCGGAACACGGTGAGCTCGATCTCCGAGGGGAACCGGCGCTCCATGCCCGACGTGGCCAGGTGCACCCGCACGCCCGTCTGCGACGTGAAACGCTCGCAGTGCCACCGGAGCGTGCTCGCCAGGCCCAGGTCGTCCAGCATCGGGGGGCGCAGGCTCATGGAGATGTCCCGCACGCGGGTGAACAGGTCCCGGACGATCTGGTCCACGTGGCCGACCACGGGGTTATTCGACTGGAGCGCCATGCGAAGGGACGTGAGCAGCTGTCCGATCTCGTCGTGCAGCTCCCGCGAGACGCGACTCCGCTCCTCCTCCTGGAGCGAGACGAGACGCCGGGACAGGGCCTCCAGACGCTCGCGCTCCAGCCGGACGTTCTCGAGCAGCTTGACCCGGTCGAACGTCGGGGCCACACGGTCGGCAACCAGCTCCAGCAGGCGCTGATCTTGATGCCGGAATTCGCGGGTCTCCCGCGTCGCGACGCTGAGAGCCCCGATGACGTTCTGGTCGAGAACGATCGGGACGACGATGAGCGACCGGAATCCCTCGCGCAGCTCCTTCGTCACGGCGCCGGCGGCGCTCAGGTCCTGGGCGTAAATCGCCTTTCCCGTCTCGACGACCCGGCCCACGATCCCCTGGCCGTAACCGACACGCAGCGACTTGGGTCCGGAGCATTCGATCCCGACCGAGGCCTGGCAGTAGAGCGCCGTCCGATCCTCGGTGACGAGATGAGCCATGGCCGCGTCTCCGTTCACCGCGGCCCGGAGCCGGTTCAGCAACTCGGTGAGGAGCAGCTCCAGCGGCATGTACGCCAGGGAGACGTCGGTGAGCAGCTCGATCGCCGAGAGCCGGGCCAGGGCGGTCTCGGCCGGGGGGACCGCTTCGCCCGCCCCCTCATCCGCTCCGGGCGAAGGAAGCCCGACTTCGCGCGCGAACCCGACAATGCGCTCGGGGCGGAACGCGTCGTCGTACAGGACGAAGCCCCGGTCGAGCATCGTCGAGTAGCTTCCATCGCGGCGGCGCATTCGGTAGAGGATGATCAGGTACCGCTCGTCCCCGACCAGGGCGGCATCGAACGCCGCCAGCACGGCCGCTCGGTCGTCGGGGTGGATCTGCTCTTTCCACCAGTCCAGATCGGGAGGGATCTCGTCCGGCGAGTAGCCGCAGAGCTCTTGATAGGCTCCACCGCGCCACACGCGTCCGGTACGGAGGTCCCAATCCCACGCGGCCTCGCGCGTCGCGTATTTGAGGAGACCCGGTCGCTCGTCGGACTTCCGAAGCGCCGTATCGTCGGCGCCGGACGTCGGAGCTGGAGCGCCCCGCTCCAGCGCGGCGCGCACCGATTCCACCAGCCTTTTCTCATCGCGCGGATCGACCTGGGTCGACGCGACAGCCGCGCCCTTGGAGTCCTTCGCCTGGAGGAACACGATGGGCGTGTCGGGAAAGCGATCCGCGATGCGGCGCCGGCGATCGGCCCCCGTGCGGGTTGGAGACGGGGCCCCAATCAGGACCGCGTGGAATCGTTCCGATGTTTTCGGAGGGCGGTCGGCGGCTACGGCGATCACCTCGAGTCCGGAAATCTGAGGCAGGAGAGACTTTTGGAGGGTCTCCCGCACGGGTTCGGGCACCCCGATGAGAAGCAGGCGGACCGCGGCCTGCTCGCGCCGGTGTCCGGTCGTCGCAGGCAGGGCCCTCCCCTTACCCAGAGAGCCGGCCGACTCGGCCACGCCCATCAATCCCTCCTGAGAAGTCGTCGCGAGACATGGCGGCACAATGCCGGCTCACCGGGACGCCGGGGGCTCTCCGTTCGCGGGCGCGGTCGCGGGCGCGTTGCTGTTCCACAGGTCGCGGTAGATCTTCCAGCCCGCTTCATCGTGCTTCCAGATGACAACGTACTTGCCCGTCTCCGCGGGTTTCCCGTCGTTTCCAACCATCGTGTAGCGGCCGACCTCCCATGCGTTTTCCTCGTCCGTGCCCAGATCCACGGTCTGGAGCTGCATCCCGCCGATCGGGAGGGCAAGGACGCTCTGCCACATCCCGGCGATCGCCTCCCTCCCCTCGAGCGGCGGCGCTCCCGGAGGCAGGACCTGCCCGTCTTCGGCGTAGAGGAGTCCGATCGCGGCGGCATCCCGCCGCGAGAAGGCGTCCATGAACTGTTTATTCGAAGCATCGATGGACGCCCGGACTTCTGCCGGACTTTCGTGCTTCTGGGCCGACGCGCACCCACCGGCCGCCAGGGCGACCAGGAGGCCGAGCGCGGCGGTCTTCACCGCTGAGCCCGGCCGCCGGGCAATACTTGGACGAACGTTCAGCGGAACCATTCTGACCCCCCAGTTCGTTTCCGTGAAACGCTCAGAGCCGGCCATCGTGGCCGGGGGAAAAAGTTACCACAAAGAGGCGGAAAACGGGGGCCGGCCGGAGCCCGGCCGTAGGGGGGAGCTACGGAGTGAGGAGGAGGAGGACCGCCATGATCCCGCCGAGCAACGCGAGCCCCGCCAGAAACTGAACGCTCCGGCCCGGTAGCGGGTGCGCCGTCAGGGAGGCGAGGCGGCGCCGGAGGCTGCCGCCCCCGAGGACCCGGGCTCCTCCACGACCCATCGCACCGATTTCGAGCAGGGACAGACCCCCCCCACCCTCTTCAGGGAGGGCATCCGCTTGCTCGCCTGCTCGGGGGAGAGGGTGCCCGCCGCCACCTCGCGGAGCGTCGAAACGTAGGTGCTCATGTCGCGGCTGGCCAGGTACGGCTCCGGGAGACAGGCCTTGAGATTCGCTAAGTAGTCGTCCACCGTGGCGAACGACTCTCCCCGGGTCCCGATCATGGTCCATGCAGGTTCCCCTTTCCGTCTGAAGAAGCGGCGATCGGGAAGCTCGAGGAGGTCTTCACGCGTCAGCCCCTGGACGCGGCCCCCGCCCTCGAGGAGTCCGGCGGCCGCCTTCTCCGCCTCCTCCGGGCTCAGGTGCGGCAGCCGGGCGCGCACGAAGCGCTGATTGAGATCCGCGATCATCTTCCGGCATTCGTCGTAATAGAGGGACTGGGCCTCGGCGTTCTTCATGTTCTTGAACCCGAAGCGCACGTTGGAATCTCCGCCCTTTTCGTGTCCGAACATCTCGAGCCCGCGGGGCATCCACTTGGCGAAGGACTTCTGGATAGCCCCCATCGTGACCAGCTCGTTCCCCTGGGCCGCGCGCTGGGCCCACCGGCGCAGCGGGATCACCCCGGCGGCCAGGTGGAACGCCTCTTCGCGCAGCATGGGCGGCATGGATTGGGCGAACGGCTTGTACGAGCAGACGCGCTGCATCGAGAGCTGGTACTTGCCGACGCGGTCGATCACCGCCGCGAAGACCACGTTGTCCACGAACGAGTCGTAGTCCAGGTTGAAGGCGTCCAGGACGTGCGATCCCGTCCGCATCGACAGGATCTCCTCGACCATGTCCTCGGCCTTCTGGTCGGACACCGAGGACCAATCCTGGGAAACGAGGAGGTGGAACATCTGGTAGCCGTGGCGCAGCTCTTCGGCCATGACGCGTAGAACCCAGAAGCGATCCTCGTCCTCCTGCGCTCGCGCGAGCGTCACCTCGTGCTGCTGGATCGAGCCGAATTCCGTGGAGGCCTGCGCCCGGATGATGGCGAGCAGATGCCCCGCCGCGTTCTCGCCCATCTCGGAAGGCGCCGTCATCCGGCGCTCCCCCTTCCGGTCGCCGACCTCGATCGTGTCGGTCATCTTCAGCTCCATCTTCGCGCACAGGCAGAAGTCGGGCTCGTTGGGAAAATATTTCTCCCAGTACTGGGGCAGGAGGTCGTAATCGGGGAAGTGGTGCCGCTGCCAGTGCAACACGGCGTCGTGGTACTTCTTGGGGAGAGTGGTCTGCTCGACGTTCATGACCGCTCCGGGGGCCGCGCCGCGGCTCCGTCCATCGGGAGCTCGAGGGCGGCGAGCGGCGAGTTCCGAAAGCCCACCGCGCGGAGGAACGACGCCAGGTCCTCGTCCTTCTGGCCCACCAGGGTCCGGAGCACCGTGGCGCCGCGCTCCCGCATGTGCCCGACCACCGCTTCGAAGAGCCGCCGGCCGATGGACCGGCCCTGGTAGTCGGGGTCCACGCCGAAGCGCTCGATCCACCCGCTCGTCTCTTCCAGTCCGAATTCTCCGCCGCGCACGTCCGAGAACATGAAGCCGACGACCTTTCCGTCCACCTCCGCCACGGGGCAGGCATCGGAGTCGCGGCGGATGTAGTACCCCACGCGGCGCTCCCAGATCTCGGGGCGATAGATGCCGGTCAGGCGCTCATCGATGGCGACGACGCGGGAGATGTCCAGCTCGGAGAGGGGACGAATGCGCAGCTGCCCCGTCGCGGAAGTCACCTTCTGAGGATACACCAGGGGCGGCGTCAGAGGATACGCCGGCGGCGCGGGGAAGTCGAAACGCCGAGGATGCCGAACAGCCCGCGAACCACGACCGCTCCGGCACATGGCGCTTGCGCCGGACGCCGCGCGTCGCTATGGTGCGTCCGTCCACGACCGGTCGCTCGCGTCGTGCGCTCACCGTCACAACCAGGGAGGGACCCCACGTGAAGGCACGGATGCGCCTTCTTCTCGGCGCCGTCTTGGGA
>DATGVG010000026.1:0-14122 GCA_035300625.1 Candidatus Limnocylindrales bacterium | reverse complement strand
CCCCACCAGCACGATCCCGTGGATCGCATTGGTGCCGCTCATGAGCGGCGTGTGGAGAATGACCGGCACCTTCGAGATCACCTCGTATCCGACGAAGATGGCGAGCGCGAAGACGGTCAGGTCGGTCAGCAGGGCGTCGATCATGGGGCGCTCCCGGCAGGGGATGGCGCGCCCGCGGAAAGCCGCGCGGCGGTCGGTGCGTTCAGGACCCGGCCTTCGTGCGTGACACAGGTGTCGCGAACGATGTCGTCGTCGAAATTCAAGCGGAGGGCTCCTTCCTTCACGAGCAGCAAGAAGAGCGACGTGATGTTCCGCGAATACATCTGGCTGGCGTGCACCGGGAGCGTGGAGGCCAGCCGGACCGGTCCGTGGATGGTCACGCCGTCCACCACCGTTTCCTCGCCGGGCTTGGTCAGCTCGCAGTTTCCGCCCATGTCCGCGGCCAGGTCCACGATCACCGAACCCGGCTTCATCCGCTTCACGTCCTCCGCGGTGATCAGCCTGGGGGCGGTGAGCCCGGGCACGCGCGCGGTCGTGATGATCACGTCGGCCTGCGGGATGCGCGCGCGCAGGAGGTCCTGCGCCTTCACGCGGGCCTCGGCCGACAGCGGCTTCGCGTAGCCCTGCGCGTCCTGCGCCTCTTCGGCGGAAAGTGTGGGCCCCACGAAGGTCGCGCCCAAGCTCTCGACCTCCTCCTTCACGGCAGGGCGGATGTCGTATCCTTCGACCACCGCGCCCAGGCGCCGCGCCGTGGCGATGGCCTGGAGCCCCGCCACTCCGGCGCCGATCACCAGCACGCGCGACGGCGCGATCGTACCGGCGGCCGTGACGAACATCGGAAAAAAGCGCGGCGAGGAGACGGCGGCGAGGAGCACCGCCTTGTACCCCGCGGCCGTCGCCATGGACGAGAGCGCGTCCATGCGCTGGGCGCGGGTCGTGCGGGGAACCAGGTCCATGCTGAAGGACGTGATCCGCCGCGCGGCCAGGGTGCGCACCAGGTCGAGATTCGAGAGCGGGCGGAGCAGGCACACCAGAACCGACCCCTCGCGGAGCGCCTCCACTTCGGGGCGCCCGCCGGGACCGGCGGGTCCGGGGGGTTGGATCTTCAAGACGGCGTCGGCGTCGCTCCAGAGGGCGGCCGCGCCGGGGACGATCGTGGCGCCGGCCTCTTCGTAGGCGCGGTCGGCGTGGGTCGCGCCGGCGCCCGCGCCCGATTCCACCAGCACCGAGACGCCGGCCTGCTTCAATTGCTTGACCGACTCGGGGGTGACGGCGACGCGCCGCTCGCCGGGGCCAGTTTCCTTCGGGATGCCGACATTCATGCGGCGGGTAACCTAACAGAAAGGAGCCGGTAGTGGAACGGTCCCCACGTGGTATCCGGGTGTCGCCGGAGGTGAAGGCTTATATCCGGAAGATCGACCGCTATCGCGCCCGCCGGGATCCGATCCGGATCATGCGGGCCGCACCGGGGAAGCTGGAGCGCGCGGTGCGCGGGCTCAAGCCCGCGCAGTGGAACCGCCGGCCGTCGCGGGGGA
Organism: Candidatus Limnocylindrales bacterium; assembly: GCA_035300625.1. GTDB lineage: Bacteria > Eisenbacteria > RBG-16-71-46 > SZUA-252 > SZUA-252 > DASQJL01. The sequence goes on along the minus strand of DATGVG010000026.1, from coordinate 12,587 downwards.
AGTGGGCCATCGCGGAGATCGTCGGCCACCTGCTCGACACCGAGGTGGTCTACGGCTACCGCTACCGGATGGCGCTCGGGCAATCGGGGATGCCGATCCAGGGCTACGACCAGGCGGGCTGGAGCGAGGTCTTTCGCGGAAAGCGGGGAAGCGTGCCGCGGCTCTTGGCGCAGATCCGCCTCTTGCGCCAGGTGAATCTCGATCTGGTAACGGGAGTCCCGCGGCGGTGGTGGTCCCGCTACGGGATGCATTCGGAGCGGGGGCGCGAGACCGTGCGCCGCACGCTGGAGCTGATCGCGGGACACGACCTGAACCACCTGGATCAGATCATGGCGATCCGGAAGCGCTTCGGCTGGACTGCGACGAGGCGCCCCGCGCGGCGTCCACGAGCGCGCCGGCGAGCCGCCGCGTAATCTCCGAGGCGAGCATCCGCTCGGGGTGCCACTGCACGCCCACGCAGAAGAAGCGGTCCGGGCGCTCGATCGCCTCGATCACCCCGTCCGGGGCGCGGGCCGCGAGGCGCCAGCCGGGCGCGACCTGGGCGATCGCCTGGTGGTGGTAGGAGTTCACGACGGCGCGGTCCACGCCCAGAAGCGCGCGCAGCTTCGTCCCCGGCTCGATCGCGATCTCGTGGTCGGGGGAATTTCCCGCGTCGTCGTCCTCGTGTCCCAGGGCGCCGGGCAGGTCCTCGGGGAGGTGCTGGAACAGCGATCCCCGGTCGGCGACGTTCATCACCTGGACGCCCAGGCAGACGCCGAGGGACGGGAGGTCCGCCTCCATGGACGCGCGGGCGTACGCGAGATCGGACGCGATCCGCTCGGGCGCCGCCAGCCGGTCGGGGTGGCGCGGCGACTGCCCGTACTCCCGGGGGTCGATGTCCTTTCCGCCGGTCAAGAGCAAGCCGTCCAGCCGCGCCAGCACTTCGCGCGCCTCCTCCAGGCTGTTCACCGCCGGCAAGATCACGGGGAGAGCGCCCGCCTGCTCGATCATGGTTACGTACGCGGTGAGGACCACGTGCTCGGTCCCGCGCGTCGTTTTCGTATCGCGCACGTTCGGCGTGATTCCGATGAGCGGTCGGGGCATTAGTAGCCCCGCTCCAGGTCGACGCGGTTCACGAGCGGCTCCCCGTGGAGATAGTGAGCCAGGTTGGCCCGGAAAAGCGACATCGCCCGGGGCCAGAACCCCGTCGAGAGCCCGGAGACGTGCGGGGTGAGGATCACGTTGTCGAGCGTATAGAGGGCGCTCTCCGGGGGCAAGGGCTCGCGCTCGAAGACATCCAGCGCGGCCGCGGCCGGCCGTCCCGCCCGGAGGGCCAGGACCAGCTCCTCCTCGCGCACGATCTTCCCCCGCGCCACGTTCACCAGCCACGATCCCGGGCGCATGCGCCGGAACGCGCGGGCGTCGAACTTTCCCTCCGTCTCCGGAGTGAGCGCGGCCGTGATCGCCACCACGTCCGATTCGTCCAGGAATCGGTCGAAGTCGGCCGGGCCGTAGAGCGCCGCGAGGGCGGGCTCGGCGGCCGGGAGACCGATCGTCCTGAGAAGCTCCGGCTCCCATGGCGTGGGGCGCCCCGGGTCGCGCTTCAGCGCCACCACGCGCATCCCGAACGCGGCGGCGCGCCGCGCCGTCTCCCGCGCGATCAGTCCGTAGCCGTAGAGGCCCAGGGTCTTCCCGAAAAGCTCCCGGGGGACGTGCTCCTCCTCCCACCAGCGCTCGCGCAGCATCGCTCCCGCGGCCTGCTCCCGCGCGGCGCGCGAAAAGCCGCGGGCCAGGCCGATCAGCATCCCCAGGACGTGCTCGGCGATGGGGACCGCGTGGACGCCCCGCGAATTGGTGACGAGGGGACGGCGGGCCCGCACCGACGGAGTGAGAAAGGCGCCCACCCCGGCGGCGGGCAAGTGGAGCCAGCGCAGCGCGCGCGCCTTGGCGAAGACCTCCTCGCCCAGCGCCCAGGAGAAAAGAATTTCCGCGTCCGCGACGGCGGCTTTCACGGCCGCCGGATCGTGCGCGTCGGTCACCTGGATCCCGGGGAAATCGCGCCGGAGCGAAACGACCTCGGCGGCGGGAATGGTCCACGCCGGGGAGCCGCTCTCCAGCGCGAGCAGCAGCGCGCGCATCCCCGCTACAGCGACGGCCCGGTATCTTGGAGCAGGATCCGCCGTAGCAGCGCGACCGGGAGAGCCCCCTCGGACAGGATCCTCGCGTGGAAGCGCGCCAGGTCGAACGAGGTTCCCTCCTTCGCCCGCACGTCGTCCCGGAGCTTCCGGATCTGCATGGCCCCGATCGTGTACACGACGTAGAGCGGGTCGAACGCGGCGCGATAGGCCTCGCGCTCCGCGTTCGGGCGTTCCATGTGGGCGTGGTCCACGAAGAGCTGGGTCGCCTCGTCTATCGTCATGCCGCGCGTGTGGACGCGGATTCCGGCCTGGAGCCGGCAGGAGCGGACGAGCGCCCATCGGAGCATCCCGAATTCCTTCTTGGCGTCGCCCCGCGCGTAGCCGTGGTCGAAGAGCGCCTCTTCGGTGTACAGCCCCCAGCCCTCCGCGAAGGAGCTGCACCCCATCGTCTTTCTCGCGACGGTGGGCGCCTGAGTCATGTACAGCGAATGGACGTAGTGGCCGGGGTAGCACTCGTGGATGGAGACCGAGGGGAGGCTCCAGCGGCTGTACCCCTGGAGGTGCTGCTCGACGTGCTCCGGGTCCCACCCCGCGTCGGGGAGCGTCACGTTGTAGTAGGAGTCGCGCGCCTTGGTCTCCAGCGGTCCCGGCCCGTCGAAGGAGGCGAAGGAGCGGCTCGCCGCGTACGCCGGCGTCGGCCGAACCGTGAGCGGCGTGGTCATGGGGATCTCGATGAAGTGGGACGTGACGCAGTAGTCGCGCAGGTTGCCCAGGAGGGCGCTCACCTCGTCCAGGAGGCCCTCGCGCGTCGGGTGGTCGCGGCGCATCATGGCGACCACCGAGTCGAGGGGCGCCCCCGGCGCGACGCGGGACGCGGCGTCCTGGTAGCGCGCCTCCAGGCGCGCGAGCTCGCGCGAGCCGATCGCGAGGAGCGTGTCCAGCGGGAGGTCGATCATCTCCTCGTAGAGAAGCCGCTTCCGGTAGGCGTCCTCTCCCAGGACGTAGCTCCCGCGGCCTTTGGGCACCAGCTCTTCCCGGATCCACTTCGCGTACGAGCGGGTCGCGGCCTCGGCCTGGGTCTTCGCGGCGTCGTATTGCCGCCAGAGCGCGGGGTTCTTCACCGATGCGAAGGCGGCCGGCACGTCCTTGTCGAGGTACCCCGCCATGCCGTCCAGGTCTTCCGCGGCGAACTTTGCGATCAGCGGGTGCGGGTTCTTCACGTTGGCGCGTCCGTTCGCGAGCTGGCGCGGCACCTGGCGGAGCCTCGCGATGACCGACTGGAGCCGCGTCTCGGCCGGAGCGAACTCGCGCGCGATCAGGTTCTCCAGCGACCATCCGTAGCCGTAGGAGCCCGGGTCCTTCTCCCAATCCCGAAGCTCGGTGAGGCGGAACAGGCTTCCCTTCAGGTCGCTCTCGAGAAGATCGGAATCGATCTGCCGGTCAAAGCCCAGCTTCGCATGATCGATCGCGGCCAGGTCGCGCAGGTCGCGCCGGATCACGGCGGCGCGGGCCTCCACCGACGCTTTCGTGGTGTTCTCCAGCTTCGCGTCGTAGTCGTGAACCCCCATGTACGTGGCGAGCGAGGGGTTCCACTCGAAGCGCTCGCGGGTGGCGCGCGCGATCAGCTCGTCGAAGCGGGACCGCTCTCGGTCCTCCCCGACGGTCACCGTCGCGGCGCCGCCCAGGGCGGCCGCGGGTGCCGCCGATCCCGGCGCGGGGAAGAGAGCGAGGAGCGCGAGAGCCAGGTACCGAGCGCGAATCATGGCGAACCTCCGAGGATCGGCGTTGGGGCCCCCTCGCGCGCGCGAGGCCGGCCCAGGATCATCTGGAACGAAACGACGAGCAGAAAGAGCGCGAAGATCCGGGAGAGCGAGGGCCCCGCGATCCTCTGGGCCAGGAGCCCTCCCGCGAGCCCGCCAAGGGCGCCCCCCACCAGGAGCCCCGGGAGGAGGCGGACCGGGAGAGAGCCCGAGCGCGCGTGCGCCGCCGCGCCGGCGATCCCCACCGGAATGATCAGAAGCAGCGACACCCCCTGCGCGACGTGCTGCGGAATCCGCTGGGCCAGCACCAGGGCCGGAACCAGGATCGTCCCGCCTCCGATGCCGAGGAGCCCCGCGAGGAATCCCACCGTCAGGCCCAGCCCGGCCTGGGCCGGCCAGCCCCAGGGAACCGGGGCTCCGGCGACGGCGGGCGGCGCGATGAGGAGCCGAAGCGCCGTGGCGAGCAATGCCACGCCGAAGGCGCGCCGCAGCCAGAGCGCGGAGATCCGCCGCGACACCCGGGCGCCCCAGACCACGCCGGGGAGCGCGCCGGCGGCCAGGACTCCCGCGAGCCGCCAATCCAGGTGCTCGCTCGCCAGATAGGGAATCACCGCCACGGCCGCGGTCCCGACGATGAACGCGAGGGAAACCGCCTGGGCGTCGTGCTGCGGCTCGTGCATCACGTACACGAGGAGCGGCACGAGGAGAGTCCCGCCGCCCACTCCCATCATCCCCCCCGAGGCGCCGGCGGCCGCGCCCAGGGCGGCCGTCACAACGAGCGGATGCCGTATCATGGGTTCGAGTGAGGAACCTAGCACACGCCGCCCCGGCGGACGACCCTCAGAGGAAGCGGAAGGCCGCGCCCGCGCGCGGCGGCCCGGCGCACGCCTGATGTTCTTTCTCGAGCGCCAGCGGACCAGGCCCCGGGTCTTCTGGACGCTGGTCTTCATCGGCCTCCTGGTGCTGGTGATCAACGGCACCGTCTTCTACTCCATCCGCACCTCCCGAAAGCTGCTGGACGTGGAGCTGGGCAAGCGCCTGGAAGGGACGTCGCAGATCGCGGCGCTTCTGGTCCGGCCCGAGCAGGTGAGGGCGCTGGTGGCGGCGGTGCGCGACTCCGCGGCCGCCACGGTCGACTCGGTGTCGGACTTCGTGGTCCAGATGGACGCGATCGAGGCCGCCGACCGGGTCCGCGCCTCCTGGAGCCGGCTGGCGGAGGGAGCCGAGGCTTCGAACGTCCTCCTCCTCGATCCCTCGAGGAGGGTTCTCCTCCGGCTGAACGAGCCGTTCGGCTTCGAGCAGGACATGCCGACGCTGGACCGGGCGGCGCTCACCCGGGCCTACATCGGCGAGGCGGCCCACTCGCCCCTCTACGAAAAGGACGGCCAGTACCTCCGCTCGGGTTACGCCCCGGTCGTGGACGACGAGGGCACGGTCCTGGGCGCCGTGGTGGTCGAGGGGGCCTCGCGCGCGTTCCAACCTCTCGAGGCCATCCGGACCTCCCTCCTGGTCGCCGCCCTCCTGGCCTCGGTGCTGATCGTGGTGATCGGGTTGGGCTACGTGCGGATGGTGGGGCACCTGAACCGGATCGAGGAGAACCTGCGCCACACCGACCTCCTGGCCTCGGTGGGACAGGTGGCGGCCGGGGTGGCCCATGAGATCCGGAACCCGCTCGCGGTCCTTCGCGGGGCGTCGCAGCGGCTCCAGAAGTACGAAAACCTGAACCAGGCCCAGCGGACGGAGTTATTGGCGATGATCGACGAGGAGGTGGGGCGGATGGGCACCGTGGTGCAGACCTTCCTCGATCTCTCCCGGCGACCCAAGGGGGAGGCCGTCCTCTTCGATCTGAAGCCCGTGCTGGAGCGCTCCCTGGAGATCCTCCGGGTCGAGCTGGACCGCTCGCGCGTGGCGGTGGAGTACGAGTGGGACGCCGCCGAGATGGCCATGGAGGGGGATCCCAGCGCGATGCACCACGTCTTTTTGAACCTGGCCCTGAACGCGCGCGACGTCATGCCCGCGGGCGGGCGCCTGCGGGTGAAAGTGGTGGATAAAAAGGGGGAAGCGCGTATCACGTTTGAAGATACGGGACCCGGAGTCCCCAAGAACATCCGCACGAAAATCTTCGAGCCGTTCTACACGACCCGGGCCACGGGCACCGGCCTGGGGCTGGCCTTCGTGGATCGGATCGTCACGGAACATGGAGGATCGGTTACAGTTGGGAGCGCCCCATCGGGGGGCGCCTTGTTCGAAATTCGACTGCCGGCCGAGAGCTCGTAGCTGATGGCGGAACGCCCAACAGAACGCATCCTGGTCGCCGAAGACAAAGAGAACCTCTGCCGGCTCATCGAAACGACCCTGTCCGAGGTCGGATACGAGGTCGCGGTAGCTCTGGGCGGGGATGCCGCCATGCACGAGCTGCAGGCCCGTCCGTTCGACCTGGTCATCTCCGACATGCGGATGCCCGGCGCAAGCGGCGCCGAGGTCTTCCGCCACGCTCGGACCCTCCCCAGCCAGCCCGACGTCATCCTCATGACCGCATTCGGGGACGCCCGCGAGGCGGTGCAGATGATGAAGGAGGGGGCCGCCGACTACATCCTCAAGGACAATATCCTGGAGGAGCTGCCGGTCCGCGTGCGGCAGGTGCTGGACCATCGGAAGCTCCGGCAGGAGTCCACGGTGCTCCGCGGCCGGATCGAGAGCCTTCAAGAGCAGATCCACCTGCACCGCTTCGAGACCATCGTGGGCCAGAGCCCCGCCATCCGCGAGGCGCTGAACCTGGCCCGGCGGGTCGCGCCCACCGACGCCAGCGTCCTCCTCCTGGGCGAGAGCGGCACCGGGAAGGAGGTCTACGCGCAGGCGATCCACGCGGCCAGCCTCCGGGCGGACGCCCCGTTCATCCCCGTCAACTGCGGCGCGCTCCCGGAGACCCTGTTGGAATCGGAGCTGTTCGGTCACGAGCGGGGCGCCTTCACGGGCGCGATTCGCACCAAGCCGGGGCGCTTCGAGATGGCGGACGGCGGCACCGTCTTCCTGGACGAGATCGGGGAGCTGCCGCAGAGCATCCAGGTGAAGCTGTTGCGCTTCCTTCAAGATCACATCTACGTCCGCGTGGGCGGCGAGGAGATGCGTCGCGCCGACGTGCGCATTCTCGCCGCGACGAACCGGGTGCTCGAGGACATGATCCGGGAAGGACGCTTCCGCGAGGACCTCTACTACCGCCTGAACGTCTTTCCGATCCGGCTGGTGCCGCTGCGCGAGCGGCGCGAGGACATCCACGAGCTGGTGAACCACTTCCTGATCGTGCAGGAGCGGACCCCGGACCTTCTCTCCTCCGAGGCCCTGGATTTCCTGCAGCACTACGACTACCCGGGGAACATCCGCGAGCTTCAAAACCTGATCGAGCGCGCCTGCATCCTCGCCGGCCAGGGGCCAATTCTACGGTCGCATTTCCCGCAAGACCGCGCGCGCCCGGCCCACGACACCGCGGATCTGCTGTCGATGGGGTTGAGCCTGGAGCAGATGGAGCGGAAGATGATCTTGGAATCGATGGAGCGGGCGCAGGGAAACAAGACCAAGGCCGCGGCGCTGCTGGGCATTTCCCGCCGGGCGCTCTACTCCCGCATGGAGAGCCACGGCATCCCGATCGGCGCAGCCGAGCCCGAACCCACAGAGCAAAGCCACGCCGGCTGACCCCGCCCTTCGGTAGCCTCCCGCGTCCCGTATCGGGACGGCCCATACCATTCCGTACATGCGCCGGTGCAATCCGGTCCAGGGGCGCCGTTCCGAGCCGGCGCCGCCCTCCGGTCGTCCGCCCGAAAAAATCCAAGTGCCAGCGCTCCAACGAATTCCGCCTGCGCGCTTGTCGTGGGTCGCGGGCTGCCGGATGGCGTGCCGCTTGCATCATTCTGGCGACGCGTTTAGCCGGAACGACCCGATGGAGCGCGACCGACCTAAAGCTCTTTGAACCGAGGATCCATGCACCCCCCGCCCGCTCGAATTCTGGCCTCGCTTTTCGTTGCCGCGGCGGCCTCGGCATTCACCAGCCCCTCCCGAATCGCCGTCACCGCCTGGAGCGACCGAACGGATCCCCCCGGGTCCCCGCCGTCGATCATCGTCTATGGACCCCGCCCGGCCGCCGTGCCCCTGACGGAAGCCGACCGGGTGGCTCTCGAGATCGCGCACACCGACCACGCGATCAGCGATGCCGAGGGGCGCGTGCTGCGGAGCGGCAGCGACAAGGCGAAATCGGATTACCGGAATGCGCGGGAGCGACAGGCCGAGGCGAGGGAGGCGAAGGGCCAATCCTTCTACGCCCGGGCCACGCGTCTCACGCTGGAGGCGCGCGCCTACGTGAAGAGCTCGATCATCCAGGCGGGCCCGCGCGAAAACGATCCCGAGGTCGTGGGCCGCGCCCTGGGCCAGACGGACGACGCCCTGGGCCGAGCGAAACAGCTCTTGGAAGACGGCGCCCCGTTGGCCCACCGCCGGACCTTCGACGCGCTGCACAACCGCCAGGAGGACGCGCGGCGTCTGTACAAGAACGGCGCCGTGCGGAGCGCCTACGCCGAGACGCGCGAGGTGCGCGTCGGCGTGCTCGAGCTCTTAGAGAAGTGCGTCGACCTTCCGGTATCGCGGGACACGGCCCGAAGGGCGCTGCGCCGCGCGGAGCGCGCCATGACGCAGACGAGGAAGGAGATCGGCCCCAGGCCGGCCGCGCTCGCCGTGCAGCTGGAGCGCGAGGCCGAGCTGCAACTGGCCCGGGCGCGCTCCTCCTTTGCGCGGAACGGCTACAAGGACGCGCTCCTCCACTCGAAGCTGGTGGAGCGGCACCTCCAGCGGGCCATGGAGGCGCGACGCTTCGCTACGAACCAAAGCGAATGACGGCCACCGTCACGTCGTCCGCCTGTTGCGCGATCCCGGAGAATTCGCGGACGCGCGCGATCAGCCGCTCGACCAGCTCCTCGGGCGAGAGCGTCCGCGAGGAGCGCAACAGCTCGATCAGCCGCTCCTCCCCCAGATCCTCGCCCATCTCCTCGCCCGGCGCCGCCGGAGCGCGGGCCTCGGTCACGCCGTCGCTGTAGGCGACCAGCAGGTCCCCCGGCCCCATCGCCGCCGTCCCCTCGTCGTAGGTCGCGTCGGGAAACATCCCCAGCAGAAGCCCGCCCGAGGTCAGGGATTCCACCTCGCCCGACGCCCGCACCAGAAACGGCGGATTGTGACCACCGTTGACGTACGTCACGGCACCGCTCTCCGTGTCCATCTGGGCGAGGAAGAGCGTGATGAAGCGGAGCCCGCGCACGTTCTGGTGGATGGAGCGGTTCAGCCGCCCCATCACGTCGCGTAGGGTCCGTCCGGTCTCGACCTGCGCGCGCACGGTGGCGTGGAGGTGCGTCATCAGTAACGCCGCGCCCATTCCCTTGCCGGCCACGTCGCCCAGCGCCACGACCAGCCTTCCGTCCTCCGAGGGGATGAAGTCGAAATAGTCGCCCCCGACGTCGAAGGAGGGGATATTCCGTCCGGCCACCACGGCGCGCCCGTGGTGAAGCGGCTCGGGCGGGAGGAGATTCTGCTGCAGCGTGGCCGCTCGCCTGAGCTCCACGTCCAGCCGCGCCGCGCGCTCCACCGCTTCGTACTGCTCGGTCTCGCGCACCTTCACGGCGGTCAGGTGAGCGATCAGCGTCAACAGCCTCAGATCCCCTTCCTCGAACGGCGCGGGCGCCGCCACGTTGTCCACGTAAATGAGTCCCAGGACCTGGTCGTCGTGCCAGAGCGGCGCGCACATGGCCGAGTGGATGCGCTGCTGGATGACGCTCTGCTGCGCTCGAAAGCGGGTGTCGCTCTGCGCGTCCCCGGTCAGGAGCGCCTGTTTCTGTTCCATCGCGGCGCTCGCGATGCTGCGGCTGACCACGATCTCGCCCCCCTCGAAGCCCGGCCCCTGCTTCACCGCGCGGGAGACGAGCTCTCCCGAGACGGGGTCCTTGAGGAGCAGCACCGTGCGGTCGGCGCGGAGAATGTCCGAGGCCAGCTCCACCACGAACGCGAACAGCTCGTCCACCGATCGGTGCGCGAGCAAGGCCTGCCCCACCTTGTCGACCGCCCGGAGGAAGGTTCCGATGCGCTCGCGGGAGAGGCCGACGCCGAAGGAGCGGGTGTCGGGGGCGGTGCCGGCGCCGGTGTCGAACTCCTCGACGGGCAGGGATTTCAGCATCGCGGGGCCGGCGATGTCGGCGACGCGCGCCGTGGCCCGGCTTCCGGAGGCCGAGAAGATGATCTGGAAGTTCCCGAGCTGGAGGACGTCCCCGGCCGTCAGGCGCGAGGCGGCGTCGATCCGGCGCCCGTTCACCTTGGTTCCGTTCTTCGAGCCCAGGTCCTCCACCCACCAGGCGCCGTCCTTGAAGGAGACCCGGGCGTGCTGGCGGGAGATGGACGCGTCGGTAAGGACCACGATGTTCTCGCGCGAGCGGCCGATGGTTCCCGGCACGACGGGATCCAGCGGAACGCGCTCGCCGTCGGCGGCGCCCTGGCGCACGACAAGGTACTGGCCCTCTCCGTTCATTGCGCGGTAGTCTCCAGCGTTCCGTCGGGTGAATCAACACGGATCAGGAGGACCATGGCCCGGGAGATACGAACGATGCGCGCCGCGGCGCTCGAAGCGCTGGGCAGCTTCCGCTTCTACGAATTCGCGCCCTTCGCCTGGATCCTGGCCGCGGAGCTGTTGGTGCTGGGGCTGGCCATGAACCTGGGCACCACGGCGGGGATGGCCACGGCGGGATGGCTGACGGAGCGCCTCGCCGGGGACCGGCCGCTTCACTACCCCGACTTCTACCGGTTCCTGCCCAACCTGATCACCAATATCGAAGCGATCCTGTTCCTCGTCGCCGGCTCCGTCCTCATCCCGCTCGCGATCATCCGGATCCTCCGTCCGATCGACCCCGCCTCGTTCCCGGAGCGCGAGACCGGGGCCCGTGTCCGCCAGGCGGTGCTCCCGGTCCTGATCGGAGCGCTGATCTGCCTGGCCCTCATCGTGGGCTGGCAGTGGGTGCTCCACCAGCGGGCGGTGGAGGGGACCATCCGCACCTTCGCGCGCGGGTTCGCGGGCTCCGCCGTGGTGGCGGCGTTGGGCATGCTGGTCGGGTACGCGGTCTGGACGTTCTTCGTCTTCGTCCCCGTTGTCGCGGTCCAGCCCGGCCGCTCGCCGGGGTCGGCGATCGGGAGCGGCCTGCGCGCTGCGTCGCAGAACTTCTTCCCCGTCTATCTCGTCGTGGTCGGGCTCTCGCTTCCGGCCGCGGCGATGCTTCTGGTCCTACAGGTCATGGGCAACTTCCTGGTGGGGCAGATCCGTCCGGAGATCATCGGAGTTCTGGTCGGGATCTACGTCGTGTGCAGCATGTTCGCGACCTTCTTCATCTACGCCGCGGCCGCGCGCCTCTACCAGGCGCAGCAAGCGGAGGCCGCATGAGCGCCGGCCCGGGGCGCTGGCTTCTCCTCGCCGCCGCCTGCCTCGCCGCCGGGTGCGGCCTGGCCGAGCGGAAGGCGGAGCGCTACCGCGTGGAGCAGACCGCCTACGCCGCGCACAAGGCCGAGCGCGAGGTCCGGCTCATGCGAACGCGTCCCGATTCCACCGCGCTCCTCAAGCTGCGCGCCGAATACGCCCGGGTCCGCGCGGTGTCGACGCCTCCCTACATCCGCGGCGCATCGGTCCGGGACCGCTCGGTGGGGCGGGACGTGCTCCGGCTGGTGGCGGGGGCCGAGCTCCAGAGCGCGCGCCTCGCCATCGAGGCGGGGCGCCCCGACATCGCCCTCGAATCGTCGCGCTGGCTGGCGGATCACGCCGAGGGAGACACGCTGGTGGCGCGCCAGTCCGACTTCCTCGCCGTGGGAGCGCTCCGCATGATGGGGCGGCAGAACGAGGCGATCGAGCGCATGCGCGGCATGCTGACGCGCTACCCGCCGAACCCGCCGCCCGCCGGGTCGTCGGAAGAGGACGCGATCCTCACCGTTCCCGAGATGATGGCGGGGGTGCGCCGCGACCAGGGGGACGAGGCGGGAGCGAAACGCGAGCTGGACAACGGAGCCGCCTACCTCCGCGGCCTCTTGTCGGAGCCGCGGGATCCCATGCTCGAGGCGCAGATCCGCTCGCGGCTGGTCCGCATCCTCCTGGAGCAGAACCAAGCGGCGGCGGCGATCGAGCAGGTGAGCGCGCTGGACCGGCTGGTCGCGGCGAATCCCCCGCTCCGGGAGCTCCAGCCCGAGCTGGAGTACTCCCGCGCGAAGATCCGCGCCATGACCGACCATGATCCCGGCGAGGGGACCGCGATGCTCGAGCAGTTCGCCGCCCGGTATCCGAAGCACCCGCTCGCGTCGCGGGCCCTGCTCGATGCCGCCGTTTTCCTGGAGGACGCGAAGCGGCTGCCGGACGCGCTCGCGCGCTACCGCGAGGTCGTGGCGCGCTATCCCGGAGACGAGGAGCTGGCGCCCATCGCCCTGTTCCGCGAGGCCATGCTGGAGGAACGGACGGGCGACTGGGACCGCGCGAAGTCCACGCTGGAGTCCTTGCCGGTCAAGTACCCGCGCTCGCAGGCCGCGGTCGAGGCGCCGTTCACCATCGCCATGCGCTACTACGCCCGGGGAGACAAGGACGCGGCCAAGGTCGCGCTGGGACGCGCCGTGGCCATCTACACGGACATGATCGCCAAGGATTCCACGTCGG
>DATGVG010000025.1:0-8903 GCA_035300625.1 Candidatus Limnocylindrales bacterium | reverse complement strand
CTACTCCCTTGCGCTTCAGGACCTGAACGCTGACGGCGTCGCCGAAGTGATCGTGGGTGCGCCAGTAAAGTCCTTCCCACACAGCTCCATCCCAGGGTACTCCTATGTTTATGCTCTGGCCGAGCCTCTCGCAGCGCGCGCTTTCCTTCGTGGGGGGCACCGTTCGATCCCTGTAGGAGCGGCGCGCGATCTACTCCAAATACAAATCGAGCCGGTCGACAACGCCTACGACAATTCAAGCGTCGACCCGGCCTCTCTGCGACTCGGCGTGGTGGGATCCGCCAAAGGGATGATCAGCGCGATCCCAGGGAAGGAGCTGGCCCAGCGGGATACGGACGGGAATGGCGTGGTGGAGATTGGCGCGCGATTTTCCGCTTCGGACCTGGCTCCTCTGTTCGAAGGGCTTCGCGGACGCCATGAAGTCCCGGTGTTTCTGGAAGGGAGCACACTTGCGGGTCGGCAAATTCGAGCCGACTTCACCCTGACGATCATCGGGACCCCGTCGCGCGTCATGGCCGCGGGTTCGATAGTTCAGCCCAATCCATTCAATCCCTCAGGAACCATAACGTTCACGACGATCAGGCCGGGCCGCAACACGGTTCGGATCTACGACGTCGCGGGCCGGCTGCGCCGCACTCTATTCCTACGGAACGAGGTGGCTCCTGGTGAGCACCGTGCTCGCATCGACGGCAAGGACGAGGGGGGAACGAGACTCGCATCAGCAGTCTACTTCTACCGGATTGACTCCCCTGATGGCGTAATCCGGGGCAGGTTCACCATCGCCAAGTAGCTGATGTCGCGGAGTGGGAGTGGAAGCGCGGAAGGAAGCTGAAGCGGGCGGCTGAGTATCCCCGCCGCGAGTTGAGGGACGGACGGTCTCATCGTCCGGATCCGATTGTCTGAGCGCCGGGGATACTCAGCCGTCCGCTTCAGCCCCCATTACGTGCTCTTAGTCCCCCACCAGCGCGGCCGCGAATTCCTTCGCGTCGAATGGAACCAGGTCCTCCATCCCCTCGCCGACGCCCACCCATCGGATCGGGAGCTTCAACGTCTCGGCGATCGCGAGCGCGACGCCGCCCTTCGCGGTGCCGTCGAGCTTCGTGAGCACCAGCCCGGTCACGGGGATCGCCTTCGCGAACTCGCGCGCCTGTGCCAGGCCGTTCTGCCCCGTCGTGGCGTCCAGCACCAGCAGGGTCTCGTGGGGCGCGCCCGGGATGGCGCGGTCGATGACGCGCCGCACCTTCTCCAGCTCGGCCATCAAGTTTGCCTTCACGTGCAGGCGGCCGGCGGTGTCGAAGATGACGCGCTTCACGCCCATGCTCTTCGCCCGAGCCGCGCCGTCGAAGGCGACTGCGGCGGGATCGGCCCCTTCGGTCTGACGGTGGATGGGGACGCCGGCGCGATCGGCCCAGATCTGGAGCTGGTCGGAGGCCGCGGCGCGGAACGTGTCGCACGCGACTAGAAGCACCGAATCGCCGGCGGCCTTGTAGCGGTTGGCGAGCTTGGCGATGGTCGTCGTCTTGCCGGTGCCGTTCACGCCGACGACCAGCGTGACGTGGGGCGCGGCCGCGCCAACCGGTCTGGGGCCCGCGCCCGCCGCGGCTCCGCCGCCGGTGCCGTTCAGGACCGCCTCGATCTCCGCGCGCACCGCCTCGGCCGGCTTCTCCGCGCTCCGGTCGCCCAGCCGCTTCCGCACGCCCTCGAGAACGCGCTCGGCGGCGGCGGGGCCGACGTCCGCGCGCAACAGCGCAGTCTCCAGCGTCTCGTAGTCCTCGTCGGTGAGCTTGTGCCCGGGCAGGAAGACGGCGGCCGCCTGTTCGGCGACTGCGTCGCGGGTTTTCTTCAGCCCCTCCCGGATGCGATCGAAGATTCCCATGGGGAGAGGGTACCGGAGTCGGGAGGGAGCCGGCTAGGACCGGCGCAGGACGGAGCCGGCTAGGACTCGACCTGCTCCAGCTGGGGCAGCTCGGCGGCTTCCTCGACCTCGCTCCCGTCCTGACTCCACTTGACGGAGACGATCTTCGAGACGCCCGGCTCCTGCATCGTCACGCCGTAGAGGCAGTCGGCCACCTCCATCGTCTTCTTGTTGTGCGTGACGACGATGAACTGGGTCTTCTGGCTGAAGTCGCGCAGCAGGCGGACGAAGCGCTCCACGTTGGCGTCGTCGAGGGGAGCGTCCACCTCGTCCAGGATGCAGAAGGGGCTGGGCTTCACGAGATAGATCGCGAAGAGGAGCGCGATGGCGGTCAGGGCCTTCTCCCCTCCCGAAAGAAGCGAGATCGACTGCGCCTTTTTCCCGCGCGGGCGCGCCATGATCTCGATCTCGGCCTCCAGCGGGTCGTCGCCCGTCAGCATCAGCGCTGCTTCCCCGCCCTCGAACAGCGTGGTGAAGACGGTGCGGAAATGCTCGCTCACAAGCTCGAAGGTCTTCAGGAAAAGCTCCGCGGCGGTCTGGTTGATCTTCTCGATCGCTTCCAGTAGCTGCTGCCGCGCGTCATCCAGGTCCTTCCGCTGGCCCGTGAGGAACGAGAGGCGCTGGCGGCGCTCCTCGTAGTCCTGGACCGCCAGGGCGTTCACCGGGCCCAGCCCGCGCAGCCTTTCCTGGGCCACCCGGAGCCGCTCGCGCTTCGCTTCGGCTGAATCGTCGTCCGCCGCGCCCACCATCACGCCCGGCTCGACGGTCCCCTCACGGTCCACCAGCGCGGCGTCGGGCACCTGTCCCTCTTCGCCCTCCTCGACCTCTTCCAGCTCGGCGAGAGGCCCGGCCGTTTCGTCGGCCGCGGATGCCTCCACGGGCACGTAGGCCGCCAGGTCCAGCTCGTATTCGTTCCAGACCCGCTCCAAGAGCCGCCGCGCCGCGCCCTCGGACTCGGTCTGCTCCAGCTCGATCCGGTGGAGCCGCTCGGTCAGCTCGGCGTGCTCGCGCCGTAGCTCCCGCGTGCGCGTCTCGATGTCGTCCACGCCCCCCTTTACCACGCCGAAGCGCTCGCGCGTGCCGTGAAGCACCTGTTCCTTCTCGGTCTTCAGCCGGATCTCCTGGGTCAGCTCCTCCTCGCGCCGCGCGCAGAGGGCAGCCGCCTCCTCGATCCGCCGCGACGTGTCGGCCGCCTCTTCCTCACGGCTCTGGATGTCGCGCTCCGCCTCGTCCGCGCTCTGCCGCATCCGCTCGATCTCGCGCCGCGCCACGTCGAATGCGGCGCGCGCCCGCGTGGCCTCGATCCGCACCTCGGCGTGCTGCGCGGTGAAACGCTCGCGCTCCTGCTCGGTGGCGCGGAACTCCTGCTCCTCGCTCGCCAGCATGCCGTCCACGCGCCCGCGCTCCGCCTCGGCCGCCCGCAGCTTGTCCTCCGCGACCGCCGCCTCGGCGCCGGTGCGCGCGATCTCCTCCGCCACCGTCTTCAGCGCGCCCGCTAGGGACTCCGAGGCCTTGGCCATCGCGTCCCCGCGTATCGTCTGCTCGGCGCGGCGCCCCTCCAGCGCCCGATGCGCCTCCTCGGCCGACGCGAGACCGCGGGCCGCCTGCTCCTGCGCCCCCTGCGCGGCGGCGCGCTCGGCGCGAAGCGTCTCGGTCGCGCCCACCGTGTTCCCCAGCGCGGCCGCGGAACGCTGAATGGCCGCGGCCAGCTCGACGATCTCGTCCTCGCGGCGGAGCACCGACCCGGCGCGGGTGGAGCCGCTTCCGCCGTGAAGGATGCCCGGCGCCACGACCCGCTCCCCCTTTTCGGTGACGAAGTGGAGCCTCTGATCGGGGAACTTGAGAACCAGGCCCAGCCCCGTGCGCACGGAATCGACCACCACGATTCCCGAGAGGAGGAACGAGGCGAGGGTGATGTAGCCCGGCTCGAAGCGGACGTGCTCGATCAGCGGGCCCCGCACCCCCGGGGCGTTCAGGATCTCGTCGGCGATCGGAGCCACCCGGGCTCGCGAGATGCGGTCCAGCGCGATGAACGTGGCGCGCCCCTCGCCGCTCTCCTCCAGCGCCGCGAGGGCGTTGAGCGCGGATTCGGTCCGCTCGGCCACGATGAACTGCACCGCCTCGCCCAGCGCCGCCTCAAGCGCGACCAGCCACTCGCCGGAGGCGTGCAGCACGTCCCCCACGGTTCCGAGGATGCGTTCCGGGCGTGTGGGCCCGGCGACCAGCCACCGGACCGACGCGTCGTACCCTTCGTAGCGCTCCTTCAGCTCGGTCAGGGTCGCGTGGCGCGCCTCGAGGGCGGCGTGCGCCTCGCGAGCGCGCTTCTCGATCTCGTCTTGCTCCGCGATCCGCCGTTCCACGGCGGCGATCCGCTCCACCGCTTCCTGCACGCCGCGCTTCGCCGCGTCCACGACCTTCGCCGATTCCTCGATGGCGCGCGCGGTGTCGGCCAGGATCGTCCGGACCGTCTCCTCCTCCCGCGCCAGGGAGTCCACCTGCGCCGTGAGCTCCGCGCTCCGGCCCTTCAGCTCCTCTTCCTTGGCCCGGAGCGAGCGGGCGCTCGACTCCTGCTCCACCCGTGCCTGGAACAGGTCCAGCGAGAGCTGCTTCCGCTGCGCCAGCCCGGCGCGGCGCTCCTCCAGGACGGGACCGAGGGCGGCGAGGCGGACGGCGAGCGATTCCTCCTCGGAGCCCTTTTCCTGCTGCACTTGCTCCAGGCGGACCTGCTCGTCGGCGAGGCGGAGGACAGCGGCCCGCACCTCCTCGACGCTCGCCTTGAGACGGGTGGACTCCGAGCGGGCGTGCTCCAGCTTCTCCAGGAGCCCGGAGCGGCGCTCCCGGAGCACGGCCACTTCGTTCAGGAGCGCGGCTCCCTTGGCCTCGTGGTCGCTCAAGACCTCTTGCGCCAGCCGTACCTCGCCCTCGCGGCGGAGGAGGTCCAGCTTCAGCTCTTCCAGCTCGGCCTCGTGCCGCGCGAGGTGCCCCGATCGCTCCGCGCGGCGCTGCTCCAGGGATGTGCGTTCGCCCCTGCGGCCGGCCGAGCCCGCGGCCAGTTGGTCGTGCTCCTCCTTTGCCAGGCCCAGGTCGAGGGCCTTGATCTCGTCGCGGAGCTTCCCGTATTTCCGCGCCTTCCCCACCTGGCGCGCCAGCGAGCGCACCTCGCGCTCGATCTCGCCGACCACGTCGTTCACGCGGGTCAGGTCCGCCAGGGTCAGGTCCAGCTTCTGAAGCGCCTCCTTCTTCCGGGACTTGTAGCGCATGATCCCGGCCGCCTCCTCGAACAGGAAGCGCCGATGCCCGCTCTCGTCGGAGAGGACGTTGTCCACCATGCCGCGCTCGATCAGCGAGTAGGCGTGCGATCCCATCCCGGTATCCAGGAAGAGGTCGCGGACGTCCCGCAGCCGGCACAGGTTCCGGTTGATGAAGTACTCGCTCTGGGCGTTCCGGAACGTGCGCCTGGAGATGGAGACCTCGGTGTACTCCGAGGGGAGGACGCCGCGGTTGTTCTGCATCGTGAGCGCGACCTCGGCCATGCCGAGCGGCTTCCGCTGCGCCGAGCCGGTGAAGATGACGTCCTCCAGCGTGTCGCCGCGCAGGTGCCGCATGTTCTGCTCGCCCAAAACCCAGCGGATCGCTTCGACGATGTTGGTCTTGCCGCTTCCGTTCGGGCCGACGACGGCGGTGATGCCGGGGCCGAAGTCGACGCGGACGCGCTGCGGGAAGGACTTGAAGCCCAGAATGTCGAGTCGCGACAGGAACACGGCGGTTACCTCTCCGTTGGAGGGTAGCTGTGCGCGCGTTCGACCAGCCCGTTCTGGACCAGCCATGCGGCGTACGCGCTCGCATCGGCTTCGGTGGCGAAGCGGCCCACGAACACCCGGTACCATTCCGCGCCCGGGGCCGGCGGCTCGAACCAGGCGTCCAGCTTCTGGTCGCGGAGCGCCTGGACCATCTCCTGGACCTTCGATTGGGTTCGGAAGGACGCGACGTGGACGCGGAAGGGGAAGAGAGGGTCGTCCGCGCTTCGCGCCGGGTCCGCCGCCGACGGCGCTGCGCCGGTTGCGGTTCCGGCGGGAGGAGCGGCCAGCTCCTCCGGCGGCGCCATCTCCTCGTCCAGGGGGGATCGCGGGAGCGGCGACGCGGGCGCGATCGGCTCCTCACCGGCCGGCTGCCGCGACTGGACCGAGCCGCGGGGCGGAGCGGACCGGCGCACGATGAAATAGCCGGCGGCTGCCGCCGTGAGGCCGAGCAGCGCGATGATTCCAATCATGAGCCACGCGCGCCCGCGTTTCGGAGTCGGGTCGTCGAGGCCGTGGCGGACATCCCGCTCGAGGGCCGCCTCCAGCTCGGGCTCGTCGGCCCAATCGTCCATGTTGATCGCCATCGGCGGCTGCGGCGGCGGCACCGGAATGCGCTGCACGGTGCGGCGCGGCACTGGCGGCGACGGGGTCTCGGTGCGGGGGTCGGGGTCACGGGGCGCGGCGGGCGCGGATGCGGCCGCGGCCGGACGCGGCGCGGCGGGCGCGGATGCGGCCGCGGCTTTCGACGGCGCGTGCACCGCCTCGATCCCGACGCAGCCGATCATCGGCGCATCCGAGCCCCACAGCTCCAAGAAAGCGTCCCGCAGCTCGGTGCGGCCGGCCCGGCTCACCGAGGTGGCCAGGATCGCGGCGTCCATCCGCTTCGACAATTTCCCCGTAAACCCAACGTGGTCGAGCAGCGGCGCCACGTAGATCACGACGTCGGCGCACGCGGCCATCACGCGTCCGGCGCGGTGCCAGTCGGCGTGCTCGGAAATCCGCGCCTCCTCCGGCGGATAGGTGCCGGGGCCGATCACCCAGAGCCGGTCCGCCACGATCTCCCAGGCGACCCGCCCGAACGAACAGCCGTATTCCAGCACGTCCACCCACCCCTCGTTGTGATGGCTGGGGGGGCGCGAGATCGTGGGATGCCAGAAATCCAGGTCCACCACCGCGACGCGGAGACCGCGGCGGCTCCACTCGCGGGCGATGGAAAGCCCGACCGCGAAGCACTCGGGATCGTGGGGAAAGCCTGCCAGGAGAAGGGAACGGAGCGTGAGCGACCGGCGGGTCTCGGTGAGGCTCTCGACGACCCCCGCCAGGCTGTCGCTGGACGAAGAGGCGTCGAGGAGCTGCGCGAGCCCGGCGCCCGGGGGCACGGGGCGCACACGCGCCGTGCCCAGGAGCGGGAGGTTCACTTCGCGCGCGAAACCCAGAGGATCCGCGTAGCGCTCCGGATAGGTCTCCACCGCCGCCATCTACCCTTCCTCGTCGATGACCCTCGCCACCGCCGCGACGAGCCGGGGAATGTCGCGCCCCGACACCGTCCTCATGTCCAACAGGAGCCTACCAGCCTCGATCCGGCCCAGGACCGGATCGGGTGCGAGACGAAGCGCGCGCGCCAACGCCTCCGCCCGCCCGCGCGGCGCCTGCAGCGCCAGCGCGAACGAGGGTACGCGCGCGAGCGGCATGGCGCCGCCCCCCACTTCGCAGGTGCACCGTATCACCTCCGCGCCCGTCTTGGTAGCGCGTTCCGCGCCCAGCGCCCGGAGCGCGCGCCGCGCGCGGGCGAGCACCGCCGTGGCGGGCTCGCCCAGCATGCGGAGCACGGGGATCGCGGCCTCGCGGCGCTCGGGGTCGCGGTAGATGCGAAGGGTGACCTCCAGCGCGGCCAGCGTCATCTTGTCCACGCGGAGCGCGCGCGTCATGGGGTTCGCCCTGCAGGCCGCGATCAGCGCCTTCGTCCCCGCCAGAATGCCCGCCTGCGGGCCGCCCAGGAGCTTGTCACCGCTGGCACACGCCAGGGGAACGCCCTGGGCCAGGGCTTCGGCCAACAGGGGCTCCTCGGGGAGGCCGTACGGGCGGAGGTCGACCAG
Source organism: Candidatus Limnocylindrales bacterium (assembly GCA_035300625.1). Lineage (GTDB taxonomy): Bacteria > Eisenbacteria > RBG-16-71-46 > SZUA-252 > SZUA-252 > DASQJL01. Next base: position 1,092 of record DATGVG010000025.1, on the reverse strand, counting down.
GGCGCCACTTCCCACGTCCTCCACCAGCGGCACGCGTTTCTTCCGCGCCAGCCGGACCAGCTCCTCGCGCGGCACGTCCGCCGCGAAGCCGACGATCGCGAAGTTGCTGGGGTGCACGCGGAGGATCGCGCCGGTCGCGGGGCCGATCACCCGCTCGTAGTCGGCGAGACGGGTCTTGTTGGTCGTTCCCACCTCTCGGAGAACGGCCCCGGCCCGCTCGAGGATCTCGTGGATCCGGAACGAGCCGCCGATCTCGACGAGCTGGCCCCGCGAGACGACCGCCTCCTTCCCCCGCGCGAGCGTGTTCAAGGCGAGGAGCATGGCGGCGGCGTTGTTGTTGACCACGAGGGCGGCCGGCGCCCCGAGCAACTCCCGGAGCAACGGCTCCAGGTGCGCCATGCGCGATCCGCGCGCCCCGCTCTCCAGATCCAGCTCCAGATTGATGTAGCGCCGACCCGCTTCGGCCGCGGCCAGCGCCGCTTCCTCGGCGAGCGGAGCGCGCCCCAGGTTCGTGTGGAGGATGACGCCAGTCGCGTTCAGGACGGGGCGAAGGCTGGCCCGCATGGACGCCTCCACCTCGCGAGCCGCCTCGGCGGTCAGCGCCTCGGCCGACGGCGCGCCCGCCGTCTTCCCGCCCCGGATCCGGTCGCGCGCGCGCGCGACCGCCGCCCGCACCGCGCCCACGACGACGGCGCGTGGCGCGGTCGCCCCCAGCGCCTGAAGCGCCGGGTAGGAAAGAAGCGACTCCACCGACGGCAGCCCGCGGAGGGCGTCATTGGCCCGGGGGGAGCGGGGGGAGCGAGGGCGGCTCATGCGCCAGGTCCCCCGAGGTAGGCGTCCTGCACGAATGGGTTGGCCAGGAGCGCCGCGGCCTTGTCCGTGAGCCGGACCGTCCCGGTCTCGAGCACGTAGCCCACGTCGGCCACGGCCAGGGCCATCCGCGCGTTCTGCTCGACCAGGACGATGGTGATGCCGTGTTCCCGGCTGAGCTGCACCACCAGGTCCATGACCTGCGCCATGACCCGGGGCGCGAGGCCGAGGGAGGGCTCGTCGAGCAGCAGCACGCGGGGCCGCGCCAGCAGCGCCCGCGCG
>DATGVG010000024.1:0-2931 GCA_035300625.1 Candidatus Limnocylindrales bacterium | reverse complement strand
GTGGGCTGGCGGCGGATCTCCTTGTGCGAGAAATCGAGAAGCCCCTTCACCAGAACGCCCATGTTCCGCGCCTGCTCGGCGATGATCCGCGCGCTCTCCTCGACCTTCGACATCGGCTGTTTCCCGATCCCCATCAGGAGGAGCTGCGCCCGGCCCGAGATCGCGGCCAGGTAGTTGTTCAGCTCGTGCGCGATCTCCGCCGCCATTTCCCCCTTCGCGGCCAGCCGCTCCGAAGAGACCAGCTCGTCCTTCGCCTTTTCGAGAGCGATGTACTTCGCGCCGGCCTCCTTGATGAGGAGGAGCGGCACGAAGAAGAAGATCAGACCGAAGAAGCCGACCGCGAGATAGGAGACGACGACGAGCGGAGAGAGAAAGAAGAGGGCCGCCGAGCCCAGGAGCGAGTTCGCGTAGAGATACTCCTCGCGCCAGGTGGTCTGGAGCTTGCGCCCCGAGGAGAGCGCGACCGCGCCGGAGACGAACAGCGTGTTCGTGAGGAAGTAGACGAGCGTGGCGGCGACCCAGGGGATGATCAGCCCGACGCCCTGGAGGCTCGCGAGCCCGCCCCCCGCGACGAGCGGCGTTCCGCCCAGCTCCTCGAAGACCAGCCCCGCGGCCGCGAGCGACAGGACGTTCTGCCCCGCGTTGAACACGGCCTTGTACCAGGCGCGCCGGGAGAAGACCACGTTGGCGAGCGCGAACGCGATCGCCACGATCCAGACCGCGGGCTTGAATCCGAGCAGCACCAGGAGGCTCAGGTCCACGGTGGACGCCATGCTCTCCATGGCCTTCCCCGTGATCGTGGACAGCCAGAGACTCTCGGCCAAGAGGCTCACCAGGATCCAGACGGTGATCTGCATCCAGCCGATCGCCGCGAGGGAGTGGACGGAGAGGCCCAGCACCGCGCCGCCCGCCGCGGCAACCAGGGCGATATAGGCGACGAGGGCCGGACTCACGCGCCCTCTTCCCGCGCGGGGCCGTAGAGGTCCAGCCGCCGGTCCGCGAACAGATCGTTCCTCGGGGTTACCCGCTTGTCGCGCGCCTCACGGGGATCGATCTCGGCCGCGAGCACGCACTCCTCGTCCGGACCCGCCGTCGCCAGGCGCTCTCCCCGCGGGGAAACGACCTGGCTCCGCCCGGTGAACGCCAGCGACACGTCCCCCACCCGCTCCTCGCCGGTGCGGCTCGCGGTCACGGTGAAGACGCGGTTTTCGAGCGAGCGCGTGATCATGGCGTCCTGGCAGAACGGGTGCACCAGATTGGCGGGGTGCGCGATCACGTCGGCCCCCTCCAGCGCGAGGAGACGGGCCATCTCGGGAAAGCGCCAGTCGAAGCAGATCATCAGTCCCACGTCCGCTCCCGCGACCTTGACGTGCCGCGGAGACGCTCCGGCGCGGTCGAACACCTCGGTCTCGGTATCGAACAGGTGTGCCTTCCGGTAGCAGGCGACCGGCCCGTCCGGCTGGATCGCGACCGCGCTGTTGTAGATCTTCTCTCCCGCCCGCTCGGCGATTCCGAAAACGATGGCCCTCCGGGTCTCGCGCGCGGCCCTGGCCAGGCGCACGACCGACGCGCCGGAGGGAACCGGCTCGGACACGCCGCGCAACTCTTCCTTGTCGAGATAGAGATAGCCGGTGGTCGCGAGCTCAGGACAAACGAGGAGATCGCCGTGGAAGGAGCGGAGGGCCTCTTCCATCCTGGCCGCATTCTGCTCGGGGCGCCCCCGCGCGGGAGCGAACTGGTAGAAGCCGGCGATCACGATGAAGTGGGAACACGGGGCCACCATCGGTGCTTCCAGCACCCTATCCCGGTCACGGGCCGCACCCTACAGCCGGCCGCCCAAGAGCGTCAACGGGATTCGCGCCCCTCTCCTCTGAGGAGCTCGCGGGGATCGAGGGGAGATTCCGGAGTTCCCTCGGGAGCGCCCAGCTTGAGATCGGCCGGGCTAGCCTTGGGGGAGAGCGTCCAGTCGCGAAACTCGATCCAGACCGTATCGGTCGGGGACGACACCGTCACCCAGTGCGGGAGTCCCGACCGGGCGTCCCGCGCCATCCAGACCGACACCTCCGGGAGGGAGTCCCCCAGGGAGCCGCTTCGGATCCGGTAGCCGTCCTGGGCGCCCCCTCGCACGGTTCGCCGCTCCACGGTCGCGGCGAGGTCGGCGCTCAGGAAGCGATCGGGCTCCGCGATCAGGCGCCTGAGCCGAGCGGGCGCGCGCGAGTACGGCGCCCGGTAGACCTTGGCCTCGGAAGGGCTGTAGAGCAGAAAGGTCTCCCGCATGCGGTCGATGACCAGCTCCTGCCCGCCCCGCTCCGACGAGCGGTAGCGGAGTCCGCGGCCCGGGAGGAGCCAGAGGCTTCCGCGCTCCCGCGACGGGGCTCCGCCGAAGGGGTCGCTCCGCTCGATCGTCATGCGCGCGGTCGCTTCGGGCCGGGCGAGCACGCGCCGGAAGGCCTCGCGCACGTCCTCCTGGGGCGAGGCCGCGCCGATCCACGCCGATGCCGCAAGAAGAAGCGCCGCCCCCAGGCGGACCGGAGCGCGCGTCACGGGTCGGTCTCGTCGGCACCGATGCTCAGGAAGCGGCGCAAGAGCGCGCGGCTTCGCGGGTCGTCGAGGGAGAGGAGGGTCCACTCGGGATCGGCCGGCGGCGAATGGCGGAGGCGCGACGGCCGGGGCCTCGAGTACTCGTCGATCGCGAGCCGCACCGTCGAGGGGCCACGGTCCCACTCCACCCACCGCGGCATGGACCCGCCCCGGTAGCTCCGCGGCTCGCCGTAGCGGATCGTCACCAGGGTTCCGCGTCCCCCGGATCCGCCGATCCGGAGACGCAACGGCGCCCCCTTCGCGCCCAGCTCCAGGCTGAACGGGCTCGTCCCTTCGCCGATCAGAACGCCCGCGATTCTCCATCCGTCGCCCCACGGCTCCACCGTCCCA
>DATGVG010000023.1:0-22552 GCA_035300625.1 Candidatus Limnocylindrales bacterium | reverse complement strand
CGTCGTTCGCGACTCCCGAGAAAGTCGGAGCGGCCCTTGTCGAGGGAATCGAGCGCGCGCGGAGTGGCCGCCGGTGACCCCGATCCGCGTCCTCCATCTCGACTCAGAGCGAAGCTGGCGCGGCGGAGAGCGGCAGGTGCTGGAGCTGATGCGGCGGCAGCGGCGGGCCGGCGACGAGCCGCGCCTCCTGGCCCCCGCAGCCGGCGTTCTCTCGAAGCGCGCCGCCGCGGAGGGATTTCCACTCCACGCGGTGCCGATGCGGGGCACGTGGGATCTCGACTCCGTCGCCCGGATCGCGTCGGTGGTCCGGGCCACCAGGCCCCACGTGGTCCACTGGCACGCGGCCCGGGCACACGCCCTCGGCGCGATGGCCGCCCTCGTGGCGCCCGGTCCGCGCCGGGTCCTCTCGCGACGCGTCGATTTCCGCGTGCGCGGCTCGGTGGGGAGCCGTCTCCTCTACGCGCTTCCGATCGACGCGATCGCGGCCATTTCGGGCGGCGTGCGGGACGCGTTGGTCGCGAGCGGCGTTTCCGCGGCGCGCATCCGGGTAATCCCGAGCGGAATCGACCTCGCGCCCTTCGACGCCCCTTTCGACCGGGCCGCGGCGCGTCGCGCGCTGGGCCTTGCCCCCGACGACGTCCTCGCGATCCAGGTCGCGGCGCTCGCGCCGCACAAGTCGCAGACCACGCTGCTCCACGCTTTCGCGCTCCTCCGGGGCCGCGCGCCTCGCCTTCGCGCGTGGATCGCCGGGGAGGGCGATCTGCGTTCGGCGCTCCTCGCGGAGCACGGGTCGCTGGGATTGGGCGACCGCGTCCGCTTTCTCGGCTTTCGCGAGGACGTGGTGACCCTGCTCCGCGCCTCGGACCTCTTCGTGCTCTCCTCGTACCTCGAGGGACTGGGCACGTCGATTCTCGACGCCATGGCCGCCGGTCTTCCTGTGGTCGCGACGCGGGTCGGTGGGATTCCGGAGGCCGTGGCGGACGGGGTGACCGGTTTCCTGGTTCCGCCGCTCGATCCCCCGGCGCTGGCCGAGGCCCTGGCCCGCCTCGCGGATGACGCCGCGCTCCGCGCGTCCCTGGGCGAGCGCGGACGCGCGGCGGCGCGCCAGTTCGACGCCGACCGCACGGCGGCGCTGACCCGCTCGCTCTACCAGCTCTTGCTTGAGGAGCCGCCCCGGCAGCCTCGGTAGTGGGGCAGGTCGCATTGACGCTGAATTATCAGGCTGTTACTGTCACTACCCGGGCGGCATTCCGCGCCGCCGGCGAACCCGAGGGAAGCCCCCGATGCCGTCATTCGTAACGATCGTGCTCTATGGTGGCCTGGTTCTGGGAGTCCTGGTCTTCGTCCACGAGCTGGGTCACTTCCTCGTGGCGAAATGGCTGGGGGTCCGGGTCCTCTCGTTCTCCATCGGCATGGGCCCGCGCCTGATCGGCTTCCGCAAGGGCGGCACCGACTACCGCATCTCCATCCTTCCGCTGGGGGGCTTCGTGCGGATGGCCGGCGACAACCCCGAGGAGGAGCGCGAGGGCGACCCGGGCGAGTTTCTAGAAAAACCGTGGTGGGTCCGCGCGCTGATCACCGTCGCCGGCCCGCTCGCCAACCTGGTCTTCGCGGTGATCCTGTTCTTTGCGCTCTACACGATCGGATTCACCGTGCCCGACTATCCCGCGCGGATCGCCGGCGTGAATGCGCAGTCCGCCGCCGCGCGGATCGGGCTCTCGCCGGGAGACTCCATCGCCGCGTGGAACGGCGTGCCGGTCCGCACGGTGGGACAGCTGGCGGAGGCGATGGAGCCGCCGACGATCCCCCGGCGGGAGTCGGAAAAGATCCCGGTGCGAATCATCCGCGCGGGTCGCGCGTTGACGCTTCACGTTCCCGCGAAAGAGGCGGTCGCGATCGGCGACGGAGTGCAGTGGGACCTGAGCCCGGTGGTCGGCCGGGTCCTGATCGGGAACCCCGCGTATGCGGCGGGCATCCGCGACGGCGACCGGATCCTGGCGGTGGAAGGGACTCCCGTGACGAACTGGAACGAGCTCCAGACCCAGGTCACGCGCCGGCCCGACCAGAAGGTCGCGCTCACGCTGAAGCGGGGGAAGCAGGTATTCAAGGTCACCGTCCACACGACGCCGGAGGGGAAGATCGGCATCACCCCCGTCGAGCAGAACGTCATCCGCCGCTCGTTCCCTCCGCTCACCGCCGCGAAGCTGGCGGTGGTCCAGACCTTCGAGTCGGTCCGGCTGATCTACAGCGGCCTCTGGAGCTTCATCACCAATCCGGTGAAGCTCCACAACTCCATCGCCGGGCCGATCGCCATCGCCCAGGTCGCGAACCAGCAGGCCAGCGGCGGGTTCGACCAGCTCATCTTCCTCATGGCGTTCATCAGCCTCGCCCTGATGGCGATGAACCTTCTCCCGATTCCCATCCTCGACGGCGGCCACGTGTTCTTTGCCCTGATCGAGGGGATCCGCCGGCGCCCTCTGTCCCTCCGGACACAGCTCTTCTTCCAGCGCATCGGGCTCGTCGTGCTGGTGGGATTGGTAGTCTTCTCCTTCTACAACGACCTGAACCGGGTCTCCCAGCGCCAGCGCGCGGAGGCCGATATCTCGAAGCGGCTCACGGCCCCGGCATCGGGAGACACCACGGGCCGGCCCGCGACACCCTGATCCCACCCCGTTGAAGCGCGACGTGCGTCCGGCATCCGCGCTCCGGATCGCCGTTCTCGCGTGTCTTCTCGCGCTCGTCCCGCCCGCCGCCGCGCGGGCGCAGACCGGCGACCTGGACCTGGAGCGTACCGTCCGGAGGGTCGGGATCGAGGGGAACAAGACGTTCGGGGACGGAACGCTGCTGAAGCTTCTCCGCACGCACGGGCGCGGGGGCTTCCCGTTCTTTCAGAAGCGCCCTCTCCGCCTGGACTACATCCGGTTCGACCGCCTGACCCTCGAAGATTATTACCGGCGCCACGGCTTTCTTTCGGCGCGCCTGGACAGCGTGCCGATCCGATTCAACGCGAAGGGGGACGAGGCGGAGGTCACGTTCTATCTGACCGAGGGGCCGCGTGCGCGCGTGGAATCCGTGCGCTTCGAGGGGATCGGGCCGATCCCCGAGGGCCGCCTTCGCCGGGTGCTGGAGCTGCGCGAGAGGGACCCGCTCGACATCCCGAAGCAGGACCTGAGCCGCGAGGCGGTCCACAACGAGTACGCCGAGCGCGGGTACGTGGCCGCGGTCGTGCGCGATTCGCTGGAAGTGGAGGGGACCAAGATCGGGATCGTCTACCGGATCGCGCCGGGACCTCCGGTGGTCCTGGACACCGTACGCGTGGAGGGCACGGCAAAGACCAAACCGAAATTCGTCGCGCGCGAGGTCACGATCAAGCGCGGGGAGCTGATGCGGCGCTCGAAGCTCCTCCGGAGCCAGCAGCGCATCTACGACACCGGCTTCTACTCCGATGTGCGTTTCGATCGCGGCGAGATCGACAGTACCGGCCGGGCGTCGGATCTGATCGTGGACGTCCGGGAGCGGAAGATGGGGTGGCTGGACCTGGGCGTGGGCTACGGGACGGTGGACCAGCTGCGGCTGACCAGCCAGGTGGGGCAGCGAAATCTCTGGCGGGATGGAGTGCGGCTGGTGGCGACCGGCCTCCTGGGCGTGCGCGTGCGGCGCCACCCGACCGTCATCCGCCTGGGGGACAGCCGCATCGACCTGGCGCTCACGCGTCCGTGGAATTTCGGCGCGCGCGTGGCGGCCACGGTCGGCGGCTACGCCGAGCACATCCGTCCTCCGTCCAGCGGCGATGTCGAGATTCCGCCCTATCGCGCCTACGGCGGCTCGGGGGCGTTGGCGTACGACTTCTCCCTGCGGACGCACAGCAGGTTTTCGTACGAGCACCGGAAAGTCGTCTCCGACACGACGAACATTTTCTCGACCAGCGGGGAGAGCTACACCATCAACCGGGTCGTCGGCAGCCTGGAACGCGACACTCGGGACAATCCGTTCGACCCGCGCCGCGGCGCGGACTTGAACGGGAGCAGCTCATACAACGGAGGGGCGCTGAGCGGGAGCGCCCAATTCGTGAAACACGTCGGCACCGCCACGCTGTTCTTCCCCGCGGACCGCGCCACGACCGCGGCGTTCCGGCTGCGGGTCGGGCTCATCGACCCGCAGGCGGGGGAACGGGCGGTTCCGGGCAGCAGCGGGAGCGCCATCAACCTGATCCCCGCCGAGGAGCGATTTTTCGTGGGCGGAGCCAACTCGATCCGAGGCTACGGGGAGAACGAGCTGGGCACCCGGGAGCAGCGGGATACGCTGGGCACCGAGATCGCGCCGCTTCGGGTCGGAGGCAGGGCCCTCCTCCTGGTGAATGCCGAGCTCCGGCATCGCCTGTTCGGTCCCTTCGGGTCGGAGGCGTTCCTGGACGGGGGGAACGTCTGGGAGCGGCCGAGCGAGATCCACGTGCGAAATCTCCTGAGTTTTGCCGATAGGGCGGGGTATAACGACATGAGGTACACCGTCGGCCTGGGGATCCGCTTTACCACGCCGATCGGCCCGGTCCGGCTGGACGTTGCCTGGAAGCTCCGGATGGCCCGGTCCGACCAGCCGGACCCTGTCTCCGGACCGCGACGCTTCCACTTCAGCGTAGGACAGGCCTTCTGATGCCCGAGCCGCTCCCTCCATCGCCCCCGAACCCGCCGCCGGCGGCCCGCAGCCGCCGGAGCTGGGGCTTCCATGCCGCGCGGGCGGCCGGGATCACCGTCGTGCTCGCGATTCTCGTCGTCTCCGCGGCTGTCGGCGTGCTCACGTCCCTGTTGTCGGGCGGGAACGGGACCCTGTCCCGGCAGCTGGTGGTCCTCCTGAATCGGTCGGTCGGCACCGATTCGACGCGGCTCGAGATCGGGACGGTCTCCGGCACCCTCTTCCGCGGCGCGATCCTCGACCACCCGCGTCTGGTCGTCCGCACCCCCGAAGGGGAGGTGACCTGGGCGACGGCACAGCGGGTGCGGATCGACTACGACCTGTTCGGCGTGCTCTTCGCCCCGAACCGGAGTCTCACCGCGGTGATCGACTCGCCCACGGTGCACCTGGTCTACGACAGGGCGGGGAGGCTCGTCTTCCCGCGGTTCAAATCGCATCCCTCGCGGGGCGGGGCCGGACCCACCACCCGCGTATCGATCGCGGCGCGAAACGGATCGTTCTCGATCGAGCGACACCGCATCCGGTTCGTCCAGGTCGAGGGGCGCGGGATCCTCACGCTTGCCCCGGGCCGGTCCACGCTGGCGCTGGACGAGCTTTCGGGACTTCCGTCCCCAGCCTCCCGCTCCCGCGGCCGCCTGCGAGCGAAGGGGTCCATGACGGTGGTCGGACCGTCGCTCGGCATCGATCCCCTGGATCTGGCGTACGGCGACTCGCGCGTCCGTGCCCGGCTCCGGTGGGACCTCGAGAACGGGCGCGTGGCCGAAGGGCTGTTCGCTCTGGCGCCCCTCCGGGTCGGCGACGTGTCGCGCCTGGCAGGAGCCGAGGGCTCCGACGGGCTCCTCCGCGGCGAGGTCTCGTTCACGGGCATTCCGACCGACGGCCGGGCCACCGCGTGCCTCGCGGGAACGCTGAACGGCGAGCCGCTCGACACGCTCGCGGTGAGCGCCGTTCTGGCTCCGCGCGAGGTCACGTTCTCCGGGCTCCTGGTTCGGGTGCGCCAGGCCGAGGCGACGGGAGGCGGCATGGTTCGCGTCGGGGGGCTGACGCAGGCCTCGCTCACCTTCCACGGGCTGGATCCGGCGGCTATCCCCTGGTGGAAGGCTCCCGACGGGATGCCGGGCGGCGCGCTCGCCGGCACGGCGCGCATCGTGGTGCGCCCGACCAAGCCCCGGAAGACGGTGGTGGCCCTGGTGGCGCTGGACCAGAGCCGCTTCGGGCGAATGGACGTGCGGCGCGGATCGCTCCAGTTCGTGGCCGGCGCGGACGGCTCCGCGGTGCTCGACAGCAGCTGGGTGGACGTGCCCGGTGGACGCCTCGCGGGGAGGGCGCGCTTCACCCGGGAGAACACGCTGGACGCCCACCTCGTCGCGACCATCGACGATCTGGGACAGATGAATCCCCTCATCGCGCCCGTGGGAGCCCGGTCGGGACGGGGTCGCGTCACGGCCGATCTCAGCGGGGCGCTCGGCTCGCCCGACTTCTCCGCGCACGGCACGCTCTGGCAGGGCCGGCTCTCGGGAGGCGTCGCGTTCGACTCCCTGATGGCGGCCGCGGCCGGGCGTCTGGGCGCGGAGGGTTCGGCGCACGCGGCCTTTTCGGCGCGGAGCGTCTCCGCGGGGGATCATTCGCTCGGGAACGCCTCGGCCGAGCTTTCGTTCGGAAAGACGATCGTCATCGAGCGCTACGTGCAATCGGCGGGCGACTCGACGCTCTCGTTCCGCGGCACGATCACGCCGGGGAGGGAATCGGCCGTAGCGATGCTCGACTCGCTTTCCTTGAGCGCGGGGAGCATCCGTTTCCGGAATCTGGCGCCGGTCCGCCTGACCATCGACAACGGCCACGTGCGGAGCGCCGCGGTGCCGCTGGACACGCGGCCGGGGCGATTGGATCTCGCGTTCGACTGGGACGTGAAGGGCGGCAGGATCGACGCCCAGGGGTCGCTCCAGGGGCTGGACGTGGCGCGAATCCCGAGCGCCGGAGCGCCCAGCGACACGGTCCACGGAGAGATGGGCGGCCGGTTCCACGTCGCCGGCCCTCTCGCCGATCCGGACGTCACGCTGGACCTGGGCGTGCTTCGCCCCACGTGGGCAGGCGTGACCGCGGACAGTTTTTCGGTGGCGATGAGTTACCGCCCCGGGACGCTCCGGATCGATTCGGCGCGCTACGCCGCGGGAAGCGGACGGCTGAGCGTCACGGGAACGCTCCAGGCGCCGGTCCCGCTCCAAGATTGGCTCCGGGCCGTATCCAAGCGGGAGCAATCGTGGGCCAAGAACGCGTCGCTGAGCCTGAACGTGCGCGCCGACGCCCTGGATCTCTCGCGATTCGCTCCCGCGGACACGGCGCTGAGGACCCTCGCGGGGACCGTGGCCTTCACCGCGCAGGTTTCGGGCACCGGCCTCGAGCCCGTCGTGGCGATCCAGGCCACCTCGCCACGCATCGCCTACCGCGGGCTGGAAGCCGCCGTGACCGGAGCGGACCTGGGTTACTCGGCCCGGCAGCTCCGGATCACCCGGCTCGACGTGAACCAGGGTGGAAGCGTTTCCTCGATCACCGGGGATGTCCCGATGGACCTCTCCTTCTTCGGAACGGAGCGGCTCCTTCGCGACCGGCCGCTGCACTTGACGGTGCGCGTCACCGACGCCGACTTCAAGCTCGCCTCGGTCATCAGCCCGTACATCGCCGAGAGCGGCGGCAAGATCAGCGTCATGGCCGGCGTTTCGGGCACACCGCGAACGCCCGCCGTGCAGGGGACGGTGCGGCTCCGCGACGCGAGGGTGCGCCTGGCGGGGCGGGAGGAGATCGTGGAGAAGGTCGACATGGAGGGGACGTTCGACCAGAACCAGCTCACCGTCACCCGCATGAGCGGGATCCAGGGGACCAAGGGGAAGATCACGGGAAGCGGGACGTGGCAGTGGAGCGGGCTCCCGCGCGAGCAGGTGGTCACGGCGGCGGCGGGGCCCCCCGGCAAGTACCACTTCGACGTGAAGGCGGCGAATTTCATCGTCACCGACCGCGAGACGTACCTCATGCAGCTCACGGGGACCTTCACCATCGCCAACGGAAAGACCGAGGACGGGCTCCAGATGCCCTTCATCAACGGCTCGGCGGCGCTCTCGAAGGGGAACCTCACGCTCGATCTGGCGGCCACGGATCGCGAGGAGATCACGCTGCCGTTCTACTACGACATCAACGTCGAGGTCCCGGGAGGATTGTTCTACCGGACCGTGGACAGCGAGGTGGAGCTGCAGGGGACGCTCCGGCTCCTGAACAAGGGGCAAGGCAACCTGGCGCTGGGCACCATGACGGTGCGGAAGGGACGCTACTACCTCTTCACGCGCGAGATCCGGAACCTGAGCGGTGATTTCATCTTCAGCAGCCTCGACCGGACCGATCCGGAGCTGGCCGTGGACGGGGAGACCACCATCCCGGCGGGCGGCACCGAGCCTGTCGTGGTGAAAGTCTCGCTGACCGGCCGCGCGTCCAGCCCGACCGTGCGCCTGTGGGATCCCCACGGGGTCTACAGCGAGGCCGACCTGTGGCAGAAGCTGACGTTCGGCCAGGTCCTCCCGTCGACCCTCGATCAAAGCGGGACCGAGAGCCGCGCCAACTCGGGGCTCACGCTCCCGATCCAGGCGTACCTGTTCCGGAACGCCGAGCGCTGGCTGACGCAGAGCGGCTGGATCGACACGTTCGACCTGCAAACGGGCGGGCGCTCGGGAGAAAAAGGCACGGGCGGACCGCTGGACGTCGGCGTCGTGGGGGCGGGAAAGTATGTGACGCGCGACCTCTACGTCAATTATTCTCAGGAATTCTCCGGCCAAGGGGAGTGGCGGGTCGGCGCGGAATATCGCGTGACGCGGCATCTGCTCCTGAAAGGTGAGCGCACGGAGCGGAGTCGCAATTCGCTGCTCCCCGGAGAGGAGTACAACCTCGACCTGAAAGTCCGACTGGAGTATTAAGCCCACGTGCAACTGAATCCGGTGCAGCGCCAGGCCGTCGAGCACCCCGGCGGCCCGCTCCTCATCCTGGCGGGCGCGGGCAGCGGGAAGACGCGCGTCCTGACGGGGCGGATCGCCCACCTGGTGCGCGAGCGCGGCGTCCCGCCCGAACAGATCCTCGCCTTCACCTTCACCAACAAGGCCGCGCGCGAGATGCGCTCCCGGGCCGCGGCGCTCCTGGGCGGCGACGACCTCAAGGTGTGGCTTGGCACCTTCCACGGCACCTGTGTGCGCATCCTGCGCCGCCACGCCGAGGCGCTGGGCTTCCCGCGCTCGTTCGTGATCTACGACACCGACGATCAGCGGAGCCTCCTGCGCGAGCTGTTGCGCGAAGTGGGCGCGGACGACGACAAGCGCCTCACCCCGGCCGGCGCGGGGGGGCGGATCTCGCGCCTGAAGAACGAGGGGATGCCGCCCGCCGAATACGCGAAGACCGCCTTCACGCCGACCGACCGGAAGCTGGCCCAGGTCTACGAGCGCTACGAGCGCGCGCTGCGCGACCGCGCGGCGATGGACTTCGACGACCTGCTCCTCTACACGGTCCGGCTCTTCGACCTGGACGAGGGGGTGCATCGGCTCTACTCCTCGCGCTTCCGCCACGTCCTTGTGGACGAGTACCAGGACACCAACGCGATCCAATTCGAGCTGATCGAGCGCCTGTCGCGCCTCCACCGGAACCTGACCGTGGTCGGTGATGACGACCAGTCGATCTACGGGTGGCGGGGTGCCGACGTCGCGAACATCCTCTCCTTCGAGAAGCGCTATCCCGAGGCGGAGGTGCTCCGTCTGACCCAGAACTACCGCTCCACCCAGACGATCCTCCGCGCGGCGAACGGCGTGGTCCGGCACAACACGGCCCGGAAGGAGAAGGAGCTGTGGACCGAGAACCCTGCGGGCGATCCGCTGACGCTCCACGTGCTCCCGGACGAAGAGGCCGAGGGGGAGAAGGTGGTCTCGGTGCTGCTGGAGGAGCGCCGCCGCGGCGGGAGGTCCAACCGCGATTTCGCCGTCCTGTACCGCACGAACGCACAGTCGCGCGCGGTGGAGAACGCGCTCCGCCGCTCGGCGATCCCGTACCAGCTGACGGGCGGGATCTCGTTCTACGAGCGGCGGGAGGTGAAGGACGTGCTGGCCTACCTGCGCGCCTTGGTCCAGCCCAAGGACGCCGTCTCGTGGAACCGGATCCTGAACGTGCCGCCGCGCGGGATCGGAAAGACCACGGTCGAGCGGCTGCAGCAGTTCTCCCAGGAACGGGGGCTGGACGTCCCCGACGCGCTCGCGCATCCGGAGCTCGTCCTGGCGCTGGGCGCCCCGGCCGCGAAGAAGCTGGCCGGGGTCGCGGCCCTCTTCCAGAGCATGCGCCCCTTCCTGGCGCGTACGGCGCCGGCGTGCGTCGCCGAGGTCGTGGCGGCCGTTCGCTATCGCGAATACCTTCTCGAGGATTCTCCGGCCGAGGCCGAGGAGCGGATCGAGAACGTCGAGGAGCTGATCGCGGGCGCGGAGGCCTACGCTCTGCGGGCCGAGGATCCCTCGGTGGAGGGCTTCCTCTCCGAGGTCGCGCTCTTGACGGACGTGGACCTGTGGGACGATGCCGAGGACACGGTGAATCTCATGACCATCCACTCCGCGAAGGGGCTGGAGTTTCCCGTGGTACTGATCGTGGGGCTGGAGGAGGGCGTTCTCCCGCACGCGTCCGCGGTGGACGACGCGGCCCAGCTGGAGGAGGAGCGGCGGCTCTTCTACGTGGCCCTGACCCGCGCGCGCGAGCGGATCCACCTGTTCCACGCGTCGTACCGCCGCTCGTGGAACGCCGTGGGCGGGGGGATCTCGCGCTTCGCGGCCGAGATTCCCGAGGACTGCGTCGTCGTGGAGGAATCGGGATCGTGGCACGTCCCCACGCCCCGCGCCGCGCCGCGCAAGAGCCGTGGCGCCGGCGGGGCTCCCAGCGCGGTGGGCCTGCGCGTCATCCATCCGCAGTTCGGAGAGGGGGTCGTCGTGGGGAGCGAGGGAATCGGGGAACGGGCGAAGCTCACCATCCAGTTCCGGCGCGCCGGCATCAAGAAGATCCTCGCCGCATTCGCGGAGCTGTCCCATGCCGATTGACGCGGGAACCGTCGAGAAGATCGCCGCGCTCGCGAGGCTGGAGCTGGATCCCGCCGAGCGCGAGCGGCTGGTGCGGGAGCTTCAAGCCATCCTCTCGTACGTGGAGCAGCTCCAGGCGGTGGACGTGACGGGGATCGAGCCGACGAGCCAGGTGACCGAGGGAGACCCGCCCCCGCTTCGGGCGGACGTTGCGGGCCCCTGCGACGTGCGGGATGAGGTGCTGGCGCAGGCTCCCGACCGGGACGGCGACTACTTCAGGGTGCCGAAGGTCGTATGATGCGGCCCCCCGATTCGACCCGCACGGGGGCCGGCAGCCGCTGGACCCTGTCGACCGCCTCGGAGATCGCGGACGCGGTGCGCGAGGGCAAGGCCAGCGCCGAAGAAGTGACGCGGGCGTTTCTCGCGCACGCCGACCGCACCTCGGACCGCCTGGGGACGTGGCTTCACCGGATGCCCGAGGAGGCGCTTCGCGCGGCCCGCGCCGTGGACTTGAAGCGAACGGGCGGCGCCCGCCTGGGGGCCCTGGCGGGCGTGCCGATCGCCATCAAGGACAACATCGCCATCCGCGGCATCCCGACCACGTGCGGCTCGAAGATCCTCGAGGGCTATCGCCCGCCCTACGACGCGCACGTCATCGAGCGGCTGCGCGAGGCGGACGCGATCGTGGTGGGGAAGACCAATTGCGACGAGTTCGCCATGGGGTCGTCGACCGAGAACTCGGCCTACCACCCCACGAGGAATCCCTGGGACCCGTCGCGCGTGCCGGGCGGGTCCAGCGGCGGCTCGGCGGCGGCGGTCGCGGCCCGCGAGGCGCCGCTCGCCCTGGGATCGGACACCGGGGGCTCGGTGCGCCAGCCCGCCGCGTTCTGCGGCGTCTACGGGCTGAAGCCCACGTACGGCGCGGTCTCGCGCTACGGGCTGGTGGCGTTCGCTTCCTCGCTGGATCAGATCGGGCCCTTCGCGCGCACCGCCCGCGACACGGCGCTCGCCTACAACGCCATCGCCGGGCCCGACGCGCGCGACATGACCAGCCGGGCCGAGGCGAAGCCGGTGGATCTGGCCGCGCTGGATCGAGGCCTCCAGGGGCTGACGTTCGGCGTGCCGCGGGAGCTCCTCGAGGGGGACGGGCTGGCGCCCGAGATCCGCTCGTGCTTCGACGCGACGGCCGAGGCATTTCGGGCGCACGGGGCGCGACTGGTCGACGTATCGCTCCCGAACGCGAAGTATTCCATCGCCACCTACTACCTGATCGCGCCGGCCGAGGCCTCGAGCAACCTCGCGCGCTATGACGGCGTCCGCTTCGGCCTGCGCGCTCCGGCGAAGGACCTGCGCGAGATGTACGAGAAGACGCGCCGCCAGGGCTTCGGCCGGGAGGTGCGGCGCCGGATCCTCCTCGGCACGTACGCGCTCTCGGCCGGCTACTACGACGCCTACTACCTGCGCGCGCAGAAAGTGCGCACGCTGATCCGGGCCGACTTCATGAAGGCGCTGGGCGCGGCGGACGCGCTCTTGTTGCCGGTGACGCCCACCACCGCCTTTGGAATCGGCGAGAAGGTGGAGGATCCGCTCGCCATGTACCTGAACGACATCTTCTCGATCCCCGCGTCCCTGGCGGGTGTTCCCGCGCTGTCGTTCCCGGCGGGGTTCGGCCCGACCGGTCTCCCGATCGGGCTCCAGCTGGTGGGCCGCCCTTTCGCCGAGGAGACACTCCTCCGCGCGGCGCGCGCGCACGAGGGATGGAACGACGCCTCGAAGAAGGCTCCCCCCATCGCGACCGAGGCCGCGGCGTGAGCGCGGCGAAGCCCGGCGCGGCGGCGGCTCCGGCTCTGGACGAGGCGGTTCAGGCGCGCTACGAGGCCGTGATCGGCCTCGAAGTCCATGCGCAGCTCAAGACCCAGAGCAAGATCTTCTGCCCCTGCTCCACGCGCTTCGGCGCTCCGCCGAACACGCAGGTCTGTCCGGTCTGCCTGGGACTCCCCGGGGTCCTTCCCGTCCTGAACAAACGCGCCGTCGAATTCGCCGTCATGACGGGGCTGGCGGTCGGAGCGAGCATCCGGGAGAGGAGCGTGTTCGCGCGGAAGAACTACTTCTACCCGGACCTGCCGAAGGGCTACCAGATCTCGCAGTACGACCGTCCGCTCTGCGAAGGTGGAGAGGTCGAGATCCTGGTGGAGGGGAAGCCCAGGCGGATCGGCCTGGTGCGCATCCACCTGGAGGAGGACGCCGGGAAGTCGCTCCATCCGGAGGGGAAGGAGGGCGTGACCACCACGCGGGTCGACTTGAACCGGGCCTGCGTGCCGCTGATCGAGATCGTCTCCCAGCCCGATCTCCGGTCGGGCGCGGAGGCCGTCCATTATCTGACCAAGCTCCGTCAGATCCTGGTCTACCTGGACGTGTGCGACGGGAACATGGAAGAGGGGAGCCTGCGCTGCGACGCGAACGTCTCGGTGCGGAAGCGCGGCGACCGCGAGCTGGGCACCAAGACCGAGATCAAGAACGTGAACTCCTTCCGGTTCGTCGAGAAGGCGATCCAGTTCGAGATTCACCGGCAGATCGGTCTGGTCGAATCGGGCGGACGGGTGAGCCAGGAGACGCTCCTCTGGGACTCGGCCCGGAACGTGGCCGAGCCGATGCGCAGCAAGGAGGAGGCGCACGACTACCGCTACTTTCCCGAGCCGGACCTGCTCCCGCTGGACCTTGGCCGCCCCTGGATCGAGTCCTTGCGCGCCGCCCTCCCGGAGCTGCCCGACGCGTTGCGCGGGCGCCTGGTCCGCGAGCATTCCATCCCCGAGTACGACGCGGAGGTCCTGACCGAGACGCGCGCCCTCGCCTCGTACTACGAGGAGGTGGCCGCGCGATCGGACCAGCCGAAGCTGGCCTCGAACTGGATCATGACCGAGGTCAACGCCGTCCGGAACAAGACGGGACAGCCGATCGAGGAATTCCCCATCCGGGCCGACCGGCTGGGCGCCATGATCCGCATGATCGCCGGCGGCGCCATCTCCGGGAAGATCGCGAAGCAGCTCTTCGAGCTGATGCTGGCCGACCCGGCCGCGCCGGACGAGCTGGTGCGTCGCCACGGCCTGGCGCCGATCGAAGACGGGGAGGCGCTCCGCGCGCTCGCACGCGAGGTGGTCGCGGCGAATCCGGGCCCGGCCGCCGAGTTCCGGGCGGGGAAGGAGAAGACCTTCGCCTTCCTGGTCGGTCAGGCGATGAAGCAGTCGCGCGGCCGCGCCCATCCGGAGAAGCTCCAGGACGCGCTCCGCTCCGTGCTGGTGGAGGATCGCTGATGGAGGGGCCCCGTGTTCTCGTGGTCGGGCAGGGCGGCCGCGAGCACGCCATCGTCTGCGCCATGCACGACTCGCCGCAGCACCCGCACGTCCTCGTCGCTCCGGGCAGCGCCGGCATGGCGGACCTCGCGGAGCGCGTGCCGCTGGCCGCCACCGACGTTCCGGGAATCAGCGCGTGGGCGCGCCGGAACTCGATCGATCTTGCGATCATCGGGCCCGACGCGGCGGTCGCGATGGGCATGGCCGACTCCCTGCGCGCGCTGGGAATCGACGTGCTGGCCCCGGGCGCCGCGGGAGCGCTGCTCGAGGCCAGCAAGCGCCACGCGAAGGAGCGCCTCCGCGCGCTCGGGCTTCCCACGGCGCGGAGCGCGGTCGCGACCACGCCCGAGGAGGCCCAGACCGCGGCCGACGCGATGGGATATCCCGCCGTGATCAAGGCGGACGGCCTGGCCGCGGGGAAGGGCGTGGTGATCGCCGAGACGCGCGAGAGCGCCGCGGCGACCATCGACGCGTGGATGCGGCGCCGCGCCCTCGGCGACGCCGGCGCGACGCTGGTCATCGAGGAATACCTGCGCGGGGAAGAGGCGTCGCTCCTCGTCCTGAGCGACGGCGAGCGCTGGATGCTCTTCCCCGCGGCGCGCGACCACAAGCGCCTCGAGGACGGCGATCGCGGTCCGAACACGGGAGGCATGGGAGCCTGCGCCCCCGCGCGCGCTCCTCGTCCGGAGGAGGCGATCGCGATCGGGAAGCGGATCGTCGACCCCGTGCTCCGCGCGCTCCGCGAGGAGGGGTCGCCGTACCGGGGAATCCTGTACGTGGGTTTGATGCTCACCGCGGAGGGACCAGCCGTGCTCGAGTTCAATGCTCGCTTCGGGGACCCCGAGGCGCAGGTGGTGCTGCCGCTTCTGGCCGAGGATCCGTTCCCGCTCTTCCGCGCCGCGGCGCGGGGGTCGCTTCCCGCCGACCGGCACGCGACGTTCATCGCGCACCAGGGCGCCGCCGTCTGCGTGGTACTCGCTTCGCGGGGCTATCCCGAGCGGCCGGAGACGGGAACCCCGATCGACGGCCTGGACGGGCCGTGGCCGCACGGCATCAACATTTTTCATTCGGGCGTGGAGCGCCGCGGCGGGCGTTGGGTAACCGCCGGCGGCAGGGTCGTGGGCGTGACCGCCCGCTCGGAGACGCTGGAGAGCGCGCGGGACGCGGCCTACGGCGCCGCCTCGCGGATCCGCTTCGGTGGGATGCGCTACCGCAAGGACATCGCATGTCAGCCGCCTCAGGCGGGGAAGGGCGCCCCATGAGCCGCGCACCCAGGGTTTCGATCCTCTTCGGCAGCGAATCGGACCGCGCGGTGCTCGAGGAGACGGCGCGCTTGCTCGACTCCCTCGGCATCGCCTACGAGATGGAACAGGCCTCGGCGCATCGCAGCCCCGATCGCGTGCGCGAGATCGTGCGCGGCGCCCCGGCGCGCGGCGTACAGGTCTTCATCGCTGCGGCGGGCATGGCGAATCACCTGGCGGGCGCGGTCGCCGCGCACACCACGCGTCCCGTGATCGGGATCCCGCTGGGCGGCTCGCCCTTGGGAGGCGCGGACGCGCTCCTCTCCACGGTCCAGATGCCCGCCGGCGTGCCCGTGGCCACGGTCGCGATCGGATCCGCGGGCGCGAAGAACGCCGCCGTGCTCGCGGCGCAGATCCTGGCGCTGGCCGATCCCGCCATAGCCTCCAAGCTGGACGAGCTGAAAGAGCGGCTCGCGCGGGGCGAGAGGCTGTAGGGGAGGGTCCGCGTGCCCGAGCGGATCGTCCTCGGGGCGGACACGAGGGACCAGGCCGTGGCCCGCGCCGCCGGACTGCTCCGCGAGGGGCAGGTGGCGCTCCTCCCCGCGGAAGGGCTGTACGGCTACCACGCCCTCGCCTGGACCCTTGGGGGAAGCCGCGAGGGGACGGACCGGCTGGAAGCGCTGAAGCCGCGCGGCCCGGGGAAGGGATGGATCGCGCTGGTCGCGCGGCCCGCGGACGCCTACCGCTGGATCGCCTCGGTACCCGCGCCCGCGGCGGTGCTCATCCACGCGCACTGGCCCGGCGCGCTCACCCTGGTGCTACCCGCGGGGCCGGCGCTGCCCGCGGCCCTTGTGGGGCCGGACGGCACCGTCGCCCTGCGCTGCCCAGGAAGCGAATTTCTCCGCGCGGTGGTTCTGGCGGCCGGCGGACTGGTGATCTCCACTTCGGCGAACGAGCCGGGGGCGCCGCCGCCCGCGTCCGCTCCCGCGGCCGACCGCGTGCCCGACGGGGTCGCGCTCGTGGTCGATGCCGGCACGCTTTCGGGGGAATCCTCCACCGTGGCGCGCGTGGAGGGGGAGCGCGTGATCGTGCTCCGTCGCGGCGCGGTCGCCCTTCCGGGAAGCCCCCCTTGACGCTCCCCGCTTCCCGACCCTAAACTGGTCGCGGGATACGTAAATCTCCAACTCCTGCGAGGCTCATGTTCCAGGTTTTGATCGTCTGCACCGGGAACACCTGCCGCAGCCCCATGGGCGAAGCGATCCTCCGGTCGATCCTGCCGGCTGACCTGTCCGACCAGGTGACCGTAAGCTCCGCCGGAACGGGAGCGGGCGAGGGGAACCCCGCGGCGGAATTCGCGCTGCAGACAACCAAGGCGCGCGGCATGGAGCTGGGGCGCCATCGCTCCCGGACGCTGACCCCCGCGCTCGTGCGCGAATCGGACCTGGTCTTGGGGATGGAGCCGGCGCATGTCGCTTTCGCCAAGGAGCTGGCGCCTGACGCGGCCAAGCGCGTCCACCTCATCACCGAGCACGGCGCCGAGGGTGGCACGAAGGACGGCGTGAGGGACCCAATCGGCGGCAGCTCAGACGATTACGTGGATACGTTCAATCGGATTCGAAGCCACATGCTCCGCTGGCTCCCGTTCATCCGGGAAGCCGTCGAGCGGCGGGAAGGCGTGCGATAGAACCGGCGTCTCCGTGACGCCGCCGGCAGTTACAGGAGGATCGATGCCGCGTGATTCCAAGGGCTTGATCTGGATGAACGGAAAGTTCGTCGCCCACGACGAGGCGAAGATCCACGTTCTCTCCCACGTCGTTCACTACGGGTCGAGCACGTTCGAGGGGATCCGCGCCTACGATACCCCGAAGGGGACCGCGGTCTTTCGCCTGGACCGGCACATGCAGCGGCTGCTGGATTCCTGCAAGATCGCCCGCATCGATTGCCCCTACTCCCTGGCCGAGCTGATGGAAGCGGTGAAGGAGACGGTGCGCCAGAATGGCGGCGCCGCCTGCTACATCCGTCCCATCGTCTACCGCGGCCACAAGACGCTCGGCGTGAACCCCACGGGCGTGCCGGTGGACGTCGCGATCGCGGCCCTGAACTGGGGGAAGTACCTGGGCGCGGACGCGCTGGAGGCGGGGATCTCGGTCAAGGTTTCCTCGTGGCGGCGCGCCGCTCCGGACACGTTCCCCTTCATGGCGAAGACCGGCGCGAACTACCTGAACGGCCAGCTCATCAAGCTGGAGGCGATCACCGACGGCTACGAGGAGGGGATCGCCCTCGACTACTTCGGCTTCGTCGCCGAGGGGAGCGGCGAGAACATCTTCCTGGTCCGGAACGGCGTCCTCACCACGCCGACCATCGCGAACGCGATCCTGCCCGGCATCACGCGCGACAGCGTGCTCGAGCTGGCGCGCGATCTGGGGATGGAGGTGCGCGAGGAGCAGATCCCGCGGGAGGCGCTCTACATCTCCGAGGAGGTCTTCTTCACCGGGACCGCGGCGGAGATCACGCCCATCACCTCCGTGGACCGGATCCCGGTCGGCGACGGGCGCGTCGGCCCGGTAACGCGCCGGCTGCAAGAGGCGTTCTTCGACGTGATCGAGGGACGCGAGCGCGACCGGCACGGCTGGCTCTTCCCGGTCGAGGCTCGCCCCAAGGTCCAGCGCGCCGCGAAGAAGGCCCGCTGAACCCGGCCGCCGCCGTCGGCGCCGCGGCCCTGAGCGCGACCGACCCCGACATCGCCGCCGCCATCCGCGACGAGGTCCACCGCCAGCAGACCACCGTCGAGCTGATCGCGTCCGAGAATTTCGTGAGCGAGGCGGTGCTGGAGGCGATGGGCTCGCCCCTCACGAACAAGTATGCGGAAGGCTATCCGGGGAAGCGCTACTACGGCGGCTGCGAATTCGTGGACGTGGCCGAGACCTTGGCGATCGAGCGGGCGAAAGCGCTCTTCGGCGCCGACCACGCGAACGTGCAGCCCCACGCCGGAGCGCAGGCCAATTTCGCCGCGTACATGGCGCTGATGGCGCCGGGCTCGACGCTTCTCGGCATGGCGCTGGCGCACGGCGGCCATCTGACCCACGGCCACAAGGTGAGCTATTCGGGCATCGTCTTCAGGGCGGTGCAGTACGGCCTGTCGCCGGAGACCGAACAGCTGGACTACGACCAGGTGGCGCGCCTGGCCAAAGAGCACAAGCCCCAGGTCCTCGTCGCCGGGGCGAGCGCGTATCCGCGCGTGTTCGATTTCCCCAGGCTCCGCGCGATCGCCGACGAGGTGGGCGCGCGCTTCGTCTTTGACATGGCCCACGTCGCCGGGCTGGTGGCGGCCGGCGTGCACCCGAACCCGGTGCCGCACGCCGACGTGGTCACGACGACCACGCACAAGACGCTGCGCGGCCCGCGGAGCGGAATGATCCTCTGCCGCTCCGAGTTCGCGAAGGCCATCGACAAGTCGGTGTTCCCCGGCATGCAGGGCGGCCCCCTGATGCACATGGTCGCGGCCAAGGCCGTATGCCTGAAGGAGGCGGCCGCTCCCGAGTTCCGCACCTATGCGCGCCGCGTGGTCGAGAACGCCCAGACCCTGGCGGCCGAGTTGCTCGCGCGCGGATTCAAGCTGGTCACCGGGGGAACGGACAATCATCTCCTCCTCGTGGACCTGCGCGAGGCGGGCTTCTCGGGCGCCGACGCCGAGACGGCGCTTCACGCGGCCGGCATCACGGTCAACAAGAACGCAGTTCCCAACGATCCGCGGCCGCCGGCGGTCACCAGCGGCATCCGCATCGGCACGCCCGCGGTCACCACCCGGGGATTCGGCACAGCCGAGATGCGCACCCTGGGCGGCTGGATCGACGAAGCGATCAAAAAGCGCGGCGAGTCCGCCTCGCTGGCCCGCCTGAAGCAGCAGGTGGAAGCGCTCTGCAGCGCCTTTCCCCTCTACCCCGGCCGGAACGCGTAACTCCAGGGGATCGAGACGATGGCCGAGATGACCCTGGAGGAACGGACCGCGCGGGTGCGCGAGGAGAGCGCCTTCGTGGGCCCGCTCCTCACCGCGATCGAGGGGACGATCGTCGGCCAGGCGGCGATGCTGCGCCGGATCCTGATCGGCCTCTTCGCCGACGGCCATCTGCTCCTGGAGGGGGTGCCCGGGCTGGCGAAGACGCTGGCCGTCCGCGCCGTCGCCCAGGCCATCCACGCCCGCTTCCAGCGGATCCAGTTCACGCCCGACCTCCTCCCGGCCGACCTCACCGGGACCTTGGTCTTCGATCCGAAGAACGGTGCGTTCGCCACCAAGTTCGGGCCTGTGTTCACGCAGATCCTCCTGGCCGACGAGATCAACCGCGCTCCGGCCAAGGTGCAGAGCGCGCTGCTCGAGGCGATGCAGGAGCGGCAGGTGACGATCGGGGACACGACGTATCCCCTCGACTCCCTCTTCTGGGTGCTCGCGACGCAGAACCCCATCGAGCAGGAAGGGACCTACCCGCTCCCCGAGGCGCAGATGGACCGCTTCCTCCTCAAGATCAAGGTGGGCTATCCCACCCCCGAGGAGGAGGGGAAGATCCTGGACCGCATGGGAGGCGAGCCGCCGCCCTTGCCCACGGCGATCGTGCCCGCGGAGAAGATCCTCGCCGCGCGCCACGCGGTGAACGCCATCTACACGGACGAGCGGATCCGGCACTACATCGTGGACCTGGTTCTCGCGAGCCGCGAGCCCGAGCGCTTCGGGCTGGACCTCCGGCCGCTGATCCAGTTCGGCGCCTCGCCGCGCGCGACGTTGGCCCTGGCGCGCGCCTCGCGCGCCAACGCGTTCCTGGACGGACGCGCCTACGTGACGCCGGACGACGTGAAGCTGCTCGCGCCCGACGTTTTCCGCCACCGGCTCATCCTCACCTACGAGGCCGAGGCGGAGGGAGTGCCGGTCGACGAGGTGACGCGGCGCATCCTGGCCCGCGTGGAAGTTCCGTGATCACCCCCGAGCTCCTGGCGCAGGTCCGCCGCCTCACCATCCGCAGCCGCCGCGCCGTCGAGGAGGTTTTCTCGGGCGCCTACCGCAGCGCGTTCCGCGGGAAGGGCCTCGAGTTCGCCGACGTGCGCGAGTACGTGGTGGGGGACGACGTCCGCGCCATCGACTGGAACGTCACCGCGCGCGCCGGGCGCCCCTACGTGAAGCGCTTCGAGGAGGAGCGCGAGCTGACGGTGGTCGTCGCGATGGACCTGTCGGGCTCGCTCGCGTTCGGAAGCCGGGCGCGGACGAAGCGCGACGTGGCCGCCGAGGCGGGGGCGCTGATCGCCCTGGCCGCGGCGCGGAACCGGGACCGCGTGGGGCTACTCCTTTTCACGGACGCAGTCGAGCTCTACCTGCCGCCGGGAAAGAGCCGCGCGCGCACGCTCCGGATCGTGCGCGAGATGCTGGCGTACGAGCCCAAGGGGAAGGGCACCGACCTGGGGGGCGCGCTCTCGTTTCTGGGGCGCGTGCTCCGGCGGCGCGCCATCGTCGTCCTGGTCTCCGACTGGATCGCCTCCGACTTCGACCGCCCGCTCTCCTATCTCTCGCGCCGCCACGAGGTGGTGGTCGTCGAGGTGTCCGACCCCCTGGAGCACGACCTGCCTCCGTCCGGATTGCTGCATGCGCGCGACCTCGAGACCGGGCGCGTGGGGTGGGCCGACCTCGACTCCAAGCGGAGCCGCGCCGAATGGCGCGCGGCGAAGGCGAGGCGGGCCCGGTCCCTCGGGGAGGCGTTCACGCGCGCCCGGGCCGGCCGCATCGCGCTCGAGGTGGGCGCGCCCGTCGCGCCGCTTTTGATCCGTCACTTCGAGCGGCGCACGCACCGGGGCGGTTGAGGCCCGGGCCGGCTCCGATGCGGAACGGCCGGGCGATGCTGCGCCGGGTGCGGTGGCTGCTCCTGCTCCTCGCCACCCTGGGGGGCGCTGGGGGCTGCGCCAACCGCGTCGACGAACGGGCCGGGGCCACCGTCGAGCGCGAAGAGGTCCGCGCCGGCAACCGCGTCCTCCTCCGGAGCAGCGTCTCTCCCCGGCGCTCCACGCTGGGCGATCCGGTGGTCTGGACCCTCTCCGCGGAGCTGCCTGCGTCGGCGCGGCCGGGAAAGCTCCTCCGCGGGCCCACCGTTCCCGAGCTGGACGTCCGCCCCCCGCGCGAGGGAGAACCCGAGCGCCGGGACTCGCGGACGCTGTGGAGCTGGCCGTACCAGATCCGCGGCTTCGGGCTGGGCCGTATCGCGCTCCCCGCCGTGCGGCTTCCCGTGGAGTTCGGCGGGACCCGCGACACGCTGCTCTTTCCCGCGGACACGCTCGCGGTCGATTCGCTGACCGCCGCCGCCACCGGCGCGGTGCTGCCCGACCGGGGGCCGATCACCCCCGAGCTTCGGCCAATCGACTACGCCGTGGCGGGGCTTCTCGCGCTCCTCCTTCTCGCACTGATCGCGCTGGCGATCCGCGCCGTTCGACGCCGGCGCCACCCGGAGTCGCGCCCGGCCGCACCGCCCGAGCCGCCCGAGGCGGCGCTTCGCCGCGTGGTCGCGGATCTGCGCGACCGCGGCGAGCGGCTCGCGCGAGGGGAATTCTACGACCGGATCTCCCTCGCGGTCCGCGATTACGCGGCCGCCGTGACGGGGATCACCACGCGCGACCGCACGACGATGGAGGTGGTGCGCGACCTGGAGGCCAAGGGCGGCGTGCCGCGCGACGGCATCGACGCGCTCCGGCGCGCCCTCGCCCGCGCGGACCTCGCTAAGTTCGCGCGCCGGGGCGGCGGATGGGAGGACGCGCTCGACGTGCTGGAACTGGCGCATCGCCTGCCCGAGCGGCTTCCGCAGCGTCAGGAGCCTCCCGCCCACACGCGCGGCGGCGCGGGCGCGGGCGGTCCGCCCGCCGATGCGCGCGCGAGCGGGGGCTGACGTGCGCTTCGAGCAGCCCCTCTTGCTCGTCCTGTTCCTCCCCGCCGCGCTCGCGTGGCTCCTGGCGCGGCGCCGCGCGCGTCTGCGCGATCCCGACCTGCCGGTGCCGAGCCTCGCGGTGTTCCCGGCCGCCCGGGGAGCGCGAGCGCGGGCCGCGGGGGCGGCGCGCGTCCTCGTGCCCGCGGCCGCGGCGCTTTTCCTGATCGCCGCGGCGCGCCCCCAGGCGGGGCGCGAGGTGCGGGAGGTGGTGAGCGAGGGGATCGACATTCTCCTCGCCA
>DATGVG010000022.1:0-17103 GCA_035300625.1 Candidatus Limnocylindrales bacterium | reverse complement strand
AGTGCAGCGGCGGTGGGCCCTCAGCGCCCCTCGAACCTCGGATCGCGTTTTTCCAGGAACGCCCGGAACCCCTCCTTCGCGTCCGCAGTGCCCCAGCACCGCTCCTGCGCGGCCAGCTCCCGGGCCAGGGACTCTTCCAGCGTGTGGTGGAGCGCGTCGCGCATCGAGTGCTTGATCTCGGCGATGGCGACCGCGGGGCCGCGCGCCAGCCGGTCCGCGTAGTCGAGGATCTCGGGGAGCAGCCGGTCGCCCGGGAGCACGCGGCTCACCAGACCCATCCGCTCCGCGTCCGCGGCGCCGATCAGGTCGCCGGTCCACATCAGCTCGAGCGCGCGCGACACGCCGACGAGGCGGGGGAGCGTGTAGAGCGCGCCCCAATCGGGATGGAGCCCGATTCGCACGAACGACTGGGCGAAGCGCGCTCCATCGGCGGCCCACCGCACGTCGCAGGCCAAGGCCAGGCTCATTCCGCCGCCCGCCGCCACGCCGTTCACCGCGGCCAGGACCGGCTTCGGGGCGTGCGTGATGGCGCGGACCACACCCGGCCCGCCGGCGACCAGGGGCTGGAAATCCTCGAACCGGCCGCCCTTGTCCACGACGCCCTTCATGAATCCGATGTCGCCGCCCGAGGAAAAGGCGCGCCCGGCGCCGGTGACGACGATGACGCGCACGTCCTCGCGTCCCGCCATCTCCTCGATCGATTCGGCCAGAGCCTTTGCCACGGAGACGGAGAGGGCATTCAAAACGTCGGGTCGGTTTAGCGTGAGCAGCGCGACGGAGCCGCGCCGCTCCACGATAAGTTCGGGCATGGTGGCTTCCTTCCTAGCGCGGCGGCATCGGCTCGAAGATGCCCAGCTCGCGGGTCCGCGTGCGCGCGATGGTGGAGTAGTGGACGTCGATCGAGTCGGCCAGCCGCTCGGCGTGTCCGTGGGGAGCGAGCACCCAGACGCGGCTCTGGCGGACGATCAGACCGGGGAGTGAGGCTGGATCCAGGAACGCTTGTCCCCGGGCGCCGGGAGAGTCGAACGCATCCGTCGGGGGAACGTGGAGCATGGGCACCGTCCGGCCCAGGTAAAAGGGGATGGCCGCCGAGAACGCGCCCAGTTCGATGACCGGCTCCTGGGGCTGGCGTGCCTTGTCGAGGAGCCGAGCGACCTGGACGGGCGAGCCCAGCGGGCCCTCGATCTTCACCGCGCCGCCCAGGAGGGAGTACCAGGCGACGAGCGCGGCCACGGCGGCTGCGATCGGGAGCCTCGCGGCGGCGGCGATGCCCGCGGCGAGGAACGCGGCGGCGGCGGCGTGAGCCAAGGGCGGCAACGGGAGCGTCGCGGCATGCTCGGCGCCCACCACGCGGGCGAGTGCGCGCGGCCCCACCACCTCGATCAGCACGGCGAGCGCGCCCATCGTCAGGGTCGTGCCCCAGCGGGACAGGATGCCGGGCCGTGCCAGCGCGCGCGCCGCGAGAAGCGCGAACGCGGGTAGCTCGGGAAGGATGTACGCGGGAAGCTTGGACCCCGAGGCGGAGAAGAAGAGCACCGGTAGAACGGCCCACACAGCCAGCGCCGCCTCCGGAGGGAAGTGGTCCCGGATCGCCGCGCGGGTGGAGCGCCACAGCCCCTCCAGCGCGGCCCAGGTCCACGGGAGCGCTCCGGCCAGGAGGACCGCCACGAAGTACCAGGGAGGGCCGGGCCGGTGGTGGACGGTCGTGGTGTAGCGCTGCCAGACCTGATTGTGGAGGAGCCAGCCAAGCAGTCCGGGCGTGCTCGCGACCATGATCAGGTACCAGGGGAACGAGAGCGCCGCGAAGAGGAGCCACCCGGGAGCCCAGGCAAGCCGCGCGACCATGCGGCGGTCGCGGAGCGCCAGCGCGAGGACCGCCAGCGGCAGCACGGTGTGGGCGAGCACGACGGGCCCCTTGGCCAGGAAGCCCGCGGCCAGCGCGACGTACATGCAAAGTCGGCCCCGCGCGCCGGGCGACAGCCACGCGGCGTAGAACCCGGCCACCGACGCGGCGAGGAAGATGTCGGTGGCGAGGAGTCGCGACAAGGCGAACACGAGGACGCTGGAGGCGAGCACGAGAGGGGCGAGGAGGACCTCGTCCGGCGCCGCGAGGGGAAAATCAGTCCGTAGGGCTCCGTGAGGCGTCGAAGCGTCCGCCACTCCCGCGGAGACCCGCCGCGCGATCGCCGTCACCGCCCACAGGAGAAACGCGGCGGCGAGCGCGGCGCCGATCCGGGCGCCCTGCTCGTTCACGCCGAAGAGCTTCATTCCCGCCGCGGAGGCCCAGTAGGCGAGCGGCGGTTTGTCGAAGTGGGCGACGCCGTTCAGCCGCGGCGTGAGCCAGTCGCCGCTCGCGAGCATCTCGCGGCCGATCTCGGCGTAACGCGCGTCGGTCGGCTCGATCAGCCCCAGGGCGCCGCACGAAAGGACCAGCGCCAGCGCGGGCAGGGCCCACGCGAGGCGGACCAGCCTGCCCGCCGGCAACGACCACGCCGCGGCGATGGAGCCTGCCTGCCGCGTGGGGTTCAGGTGGTGCGCGGACTCGCCGGGCGGTCCAGCATGAGGTTCCGTGCATAGACCAGGAGACCCGCCCCCTGGCCGGCGGCGAACACGGGATCCTTCTGGTGGAGCGCGTAAGCGAACAGAGCCGCGCCGCCGACCAGGCTGAGATACCAGAACGCGCGCGGCAGCACCGGGCGCTTCGCCCATTCCGACGCGATCCACTGCAGGAAGAAGCGGGAGCCGAAGAGCACCTGCCCCACGATTCCCACGACGTACCAGAGCGGCGCGGACGTGAACCAGCTACTCATGGATGACCTCCCTGACGCGAAAATGCAGCAGTCGCGACCGAAGCCAGCGCACTCCGAACAGATCGCGGATTCCCCGGAAGAGGCGGTTGCCGACGCCGTACTTGGAGGTGCCGTGAAGCCGCGGGCGGTGCCGCACGGGCACTTGCACCACGCGCGCCCCCCTCATCTCGCAGATGCCGGCGAGGAATCGGTGCGCTCCGGCGAAGAAGGGGATCCCCTCGACCGCGTCGCGCCGGTATGCCTTCAGCGAGCACCCGGTGTCGGTGATGTGGTCGCCGACCACCGCGCGGCGGACTGCGTTCGCGATGCGCGACGAAATGCGCCGGCGCCACGTGTCGGCGCGGTCCACGCGGATCCCGGACACGACGTCCGCTCGCTCGATGGCGGCGAGGAGCGCCGGGATGTCGTGTGGGTCGTTCTGGCCGTCGGCGTCCATCGTGATCAGGATGCCGCCGCGCGCGAAGCGGAAGCCGGCGGCGAACGCCGCGCTCTGGCCCGCGTTCGTCTCGAAGACGATCCCGGTCACCTTGGGCGATTCGCGGGCAGCGGCCCGGATCGCGTCGGCGCTTCCGTCCGTGCTTCCATCGTCCACGATCACGATCTCGTAGCTTTTGCCCGTCGCCCGGAGCACCTCGTGCAGCTCGGCGATCAGGGGCGGTAGGCCGTACCGTTCGTTGAAGACAGGCAGGATGATGGAGAGGTCCGGTGCCCCTGGCGCCACTGGGAGACCGTGCTGGGACACGCGCGTGGGGTGCGGCCCGCCCTCCGTCAGGAGAGGTCCACCCAGACGCTCTTCGTCTGGGTGTAGAAGTCGAACCCGGCCAGTCCCGACTCGCGGCCGAACCCCGATTCCTTGGTGCCGCCGTAGGGCGACGCGGCGTCGTACATGTTGTACGTGTTGATCCACACGGTGCCTGCATGGAGCCGGCGCGCCGCCTGGTGCGCTCGCTTCACGTCGCGGGTCCAGACCGCGGCGGCAAGCCCGTACGCCGAATCGTTGGCCATCGCGATGGCGTCGTCGAACTTCTCGAAGTCGATCACCGAGAGCACTGGCCCAAAGATCTCCTCGCGCGCGATGGTCATGTCGTTCCGCACGCCCTCGAAGATGGTCGGCTTCCAGAAGTAGCCGCGCCCGTTCCCCACCTTCGCGGGCTCGCCGCCCAGCGTCAGCCGCGCTCCCTCCTTGGACCCGATGTCGACGTACTTGCGGATGCGGTCCACCTGCGCCTCGGAGATCTGCGGACCCAGGCGCGTCTTGGGATCCATCGGATCGCCCTGGGTCAGCTTTCCCGCGCGCTCCATCACCTTCTCGAGTAGTGCCGTGTGCGCTCCCTTCGCGACGAAGAGCCGCGAACCCGCGGTGCAGACCTCGCCCTTGTTGAAGAAGATCGCGGACATCGCCCCGCGCGCCGCCACGTCCATGTCGGCATCCTCGAGCACGATGTTCGGCGACTTGCCGCCCAACTCCAGCGACACCTTCTTCAGCGTCTTGGACGCGTTCTGCATGATCAGCCGACCCGTCGAGGTCTCGCCCGTGAAGGCGATGCCAGCCACGCCCGGGTGCGCCACCAGCGCGGCGCCCGCCGTGGGGCCAAAGCCCGGGACCACGTTCAGGGCGCCCGGCGGAAACCCCGCCTCCAGCGCCAGTTCGCCCAGGCGGAGCGCCGTGAGCGGGGACTCTTCCGCGGGCTTCAGCACCACCGCGTTCCCCGCCGCCAGCGCGGGCGCGGCTTTCCGCGCCGCGATCAGGAGCGGGAAATTCCAGGGGACGATCAGCCCCACCACGCCGATCGGCTCGCGGATCGTGTAGTTGAAGAACGGGCCGCTGACGGGGATGGTGCTCCCCTCCAGCTTGGTCGCCGCGCCCGCGCAGTAGCGGAAGACGTCCACCGTCAAGGGAACGTCCACGTGCGTGGACTCCGCGATCGGCTTGCCCGTGTCGAGCGTCTCCAGGCGCGCGATCTCGTCGGTGTGTTTCTGGATCAGGTCGCTCAGCTTCCAGAGGAGGGCGCCGCGCTCCGAGGCGGACATCTTCCCCCAAGGGCCATCCAGCGCCGCGCGTGCCGCGCGCACCGCCAGGTCCACGTCGGGAGCGTCTCCCTCGGCGACGTCCAGGATCGGCTCGGCCGTCGCGGGATTCAGGGTGCGGAAGCGCCGGCCAGAAACCGCGTCCCGCCAGTCGCCGCCGATCAACATGCGTCCGCCGGAGGCGAGGAGGGTATCGGGGATCGTGTCGCTCGGGGTCATGGCACCTCCAGATTGGGCATCCCTACTGGGGATAATCGTAGATGCCGCGGCCGACCTTCCGTCCCAGGCGGCCAGCCTTGACGTACTGGATCAGGAGCGGGTTGGGGCGGAAGCGCTCCCCCAGGGAGCGATGTAAATACTCTAGGATGCTGAGCCGCGTGTCCAGGCCCACCAGATCCACCAGCTCGAACGGGCCCATCGGGTGGTTCAGCCCCAGCTTCAGCGCCTTGTCAATGTCGCGCGCCGACGCCACGCCCGATTCCAGCATGTGGAACGCCTCGTTCCCGATCAGCACGTTCACGCGGGAGGTCACGAACCCGGGCGATTCCCGGACCACCACCGTCTCCTTGCCCATGGCGCGCGAGACTTCATCGGCGATCGTCAGGGTCGCGTCCGAGGTCTCGAGGCCGCGGATCAGCTCCACCAGGCGCATCCGGTGGACCGGGTTGAAGAAGTGCATGCCGACGAAGCGGTCGGGGCGGTCGGAGGTCGCGGCCAGCTCCGTGATGCTCAGGGACGACGTGTTCGTGGCGATCACTGCGCGGGGCGACAGGTGGGGGGCGATGCCGCGATAGACCTCCGCCTTGAGCGCGATCTGCTCCGGCACCGCCTCGATGACCAGGTCGGCCCCGGCGGCACCTTCCAGCCCGGGCGACCACTGGAGCCCGCGGCGCGCGGTCGCCAGGGCGGCGTCGTCCCAGTCGCCCTTCTCCTTCCCGCGGGCGAGGATCTTCTCCAGCTCCGTCCGCGCGGAGTGCGCGGCGGGCGCGCTGGTCTCGATGACGCGCGTGGCGAACCCCGCGAGCGCCGAGACCAGGGCGATGCCGCGCCCCATCACGCCCGCGCCGACCACGGCGATTGTCCGTACCGCGCCCTGACCCATGGATCTCCCTGAAAGGTGAGCCATCCAATGTCGCACCCAGGGAGCGGGCGGTCAACAATCTCTCCTCTTGAATTCCGGGGCCCGCCGCCCGATGCTGGATGCGCCTCCCAAGACCAATCCCACACGCAGCAGGAGGGTTTCTTCATGGTCATCGTCACCGGTGCGTCCGGCCGGACAGGCGGCGAAGTGGTGCGCCTGCTCTCGGCCCGCGGGATTCGGGTCCGCGCCCTCGTGCGGGATGCCGCGCGCACCAAGGGTTTGTCCGGTCCCGGGGTGGAGGTCGTCGTGGGGGACCTGAAGCGCCCCGCATCGCTCGACCCGGCGTTTCGCGGAGGCAGCAAGCTCTTTCTCGTCTCCTCTCCGGATCCCGACGTGGAGACGCTGCACGGGAACGCGCTGGAAGCGGCGAAGCGGGCCGGCATCCGGCACGTCGTGCGCCTCTCGGCCCACGGGGCCAGCCAGGGCTGTCCGGCGCTGCTCCTCCGCGTGCACGGGGAGGTGGACGAGAAGCTCTCCCGCTCCGGGCTCTCCTTCACGATTCTTCGCCCCCACTCGTTTTTCCAGAACACGCTCTTCCACGCGGCATCTGTGGCGTCGGACGGGGTGATGTACGGCGCGTCCCAGAACGGCGCGATCCCCATGATCGACCTTCGCGACGTGGCGCTGGCCGCGTCCGCGGTGCTCACCGCGAATGGCCACAGCGGCCGCATCTACGATTTGACGGGCCCCCAGGCGCTCTCGCAGGCCCAGGTCGCCGAGAAGCTGAGCGCCGTGCTGGATCGGCCGGTGCGCTACGTGGACGTGCCGCCCGATGCGTTCCGGGAAGGGCTCAAGGGGAAGCTGCCGGACTGGCTGGCGGACGCGGTCCTGGAACTCACTCTCCATTTGGCCTCAGGGCGCGACGTCGAGGTCACCGATGGGGTCGAGCGGATCACGGGGAAGAAACCGCGCCCGTACGATCAGTTCGCCCGGGACTTCGCGGCGGCGTTCGGCGGAGCGCCGAAGGCGGTGGCTACGTAGGACGCCCCCCATGAGCATCAAATCGGACAATTGGATCCGCCGCATGGCTGCCGAGACGAAAATGATCGAGCCATTCGAGCCCAATCAGGTTCGTCGCGCGGACAACGGCAGGATCATCTCGTACGGCACGTCGAGCTATGGGTATGACGTGCGCTGTGCCGGCGAATTCAAGGTCTTCACCAACATCAACTCGACCATCGTCGATCCCAAGCAGTTCGACGAGAAAAGTTTTGTCGATGTCCGCGCCGACGTCTGCATCATTCCGCCGAACTCCTTCGCGCTCGCTCGTACCATCGAATACTTCCGTATCCCACGCAGCGTGCTGACGATCTGCCTCGGAAAGAGCACGTACGCGCGTTGCGGGATCATCGTGAACGTGACGCCCTTGGAGCCCGAGTGGGAAGGGCATGTGACGCTGGAATTCTCGAACACGACCCCTCTGCCAGCGAAGATCTACGCCAACGAAGGCGTGGCGCAGATGCTCTTCTTCGAGTCGGACGAGGTCTGCAGCACTTCGTACAAGGATCGCGGCGGGAAGTACCAAGGACAGAAGGGGGTCACGCTACCGAAGGCATAGATCGCCGATGCCGCCGGCCGCGCCGCCCCCGCGTCAGCCCAGGATCTCGCGGAGCCGCGAGCCCAGCGCCTCGATGCGGTAGGGTTTGCCGATGAACGCCGCCGCGCCCTCGCCGGTCAACGACTCCGCCGAGAGGCGGTCGGTGAACCCGCTGGAGACCACGATCCGGATGTCGGGGGCGATCGCGTGAATCTGGCGCAGCGCCTCAGCGCCGCCGATCCCGGGCATCACGATGTCGAGGAGGATGCAGTCGGGGCGCGCTCCGCTCTTGATGTGGGCCACCGCCTGTTCGCCGCTCGACGCCATCTCGACATCGTAGCCCAGGTGGCGCAGGATCTCGGCGGCCACAGTTCGAACCATCTCCTCGTCATCCACGACGAAGACTGTGGGACGGGGGGCCGCGGAGCCGTCAGCCTGTAACTGGAGCTTCGCCAATAGGTTGCTCCTACCTTCACGTTCCATTCGCGCGAGCCCGGGCCGCCAGGATACTTCGGCGCCTTAGCCGGGGCGCTGAACCGCGGAATTCGACCCCCGCCGACGCCTTCACTATAATGGGCGCGATGAGCCAGCGAATCTACATGGAGACGTACGGCTGCCAGATGAACGTGGCCGATTCCGAGCTGATGCTGGGCCAGCTGTCGCGCGCCGGATTCCAGCGCGTGGGCGAGGCTGCGGACGCGGACGTGATCCTGGTCAACACCTGCGCGATCCGGGAGCACGCGGAGCAGCGCATCTACGGCCGGCTGGGAGAGCTGTCGCGCCACAAGGTGCGGCGGCCGGGCGTGGTGCTGGGCGTGGCGGGATGCATGGCGCAGCATCTGCGCGAGCGGCTGATCGAGCGGGCGCCGCAGGTGGACCTGGTGATCGGCCCCGACGGATACCGGGATCTGCCTGCGTTGATCGATCAGGCGCGCGAGGAGCCCACGCTGGCCGTGCGCCTGAGCCGCGTGGAGACCTACGGCGACCTGATTCCGGCGCGCGCGGACGGCGTGCGCGCGTGGGTGAGCATCATGCGGGGCTGCGACAAGTTCTGCACGTTCTGCATCGTTCCCTACGTGCGTGGGCGCGAGCGCAGCCTGCCGGCCGACGAGGTGATCCGGCAGGTGGAGCACGCGGCCGCCGAGGGCTTCAAGGAAGTGGTGTTCCTGGGGCAGACCGTGAACGCCTACCGCCACGAGGACGTCGACTTCGCGGAGCTGCTCCGCCGCGCCGACCGCGTGGCGGGAATCGAGCGCATCCGGTTCACCTCGCCGCATCCCGCCGACATGACCGACCGCGCGGTCGAGGCGATCGCCACGTGCGCAAAGGTGATGCCGCAGGTCCACCTGCCCGTCCAGTCCGGGTCGAATGCCGTCCTCGAGCGGATGCGCCGGATCTACTCGATCGAGCAGTACGAGGCTCTGGTCGTGAGATTGCGGGACGCCGTGCCCGGCCTGGGGCTGACCACGGACGTGATCGTTGGATTTCCGGGCGAGAGCGAGGCCGACTTTGAGGCCACGAGGGATCTCATGCGTCGCGTCCGCTACGACGGCGCGTTCCTCTTCAAGTACTCCCCGCGCCCCGGCGCGCGCTCCGCGCAGTGGGAAGACGACGTGAGCGACGAGGAGAAGGCGCGGCGCATCACGGTCCTGATCGAAGAGCAGAAGGCCGTCTCCCTGGAGCGGAACGCCGAGCTGGTCGGCTCCGAGGTGCTGGTGCTGGCCGAGGGGCCGTCGAGGAAGAGCCCCGACCACTGGTTCGGGAAGACCGAACAGTTCAAGACCGCGGTCTTCCGCCACGGGGAAGAGCGCGCGGGCGACAGCCTTCGCGTGCGGGTCGCCGCGGCCTCTCCGTACACGCTGTTCGGCGAGGGCGTCTCGTCGACGGTGCGCGCCAGCGTCGACGTCGCCCCCTGAACGCACGCCTCGCCGCGCCCGCCGGCGCGCCGGCCCTCGCGCTGGCCGCGACCCTGGCCGCCGCGCTCGCGGCGGCGCTCTTCCCACCGCCTGCCTTCGCCGTCACGGCGCCGGGCCTCCGCTACCGGATCGACGCCACGCTGGATCCCCATCGCCACCGGCTCAGCGGGCGCGCCGTCATCGTCTACCGGAGCGGTGCCGACACCGCGCTCACCACGCTCTACCTCCACACCTATCCCAATGCGTTCTCCGGCCCGCACACCATCTTCGCGCGGGAGAAGGAGCGCCAGGGTGAGATCTATGACATTCGCTTCGCGCAGCCGCGCGACCTGGGGTGGATGACGCTCGATTCGGCAACTGCCGACGGAAGGCCCGCTTCGATCCGCGTGGACGAGACGATCGCGGCCGTGCACTTGCCGCGGCCGCTTCAGCCGGGCGATTCGGTGCGCCTCAAGCTTCGCTTCGCCGTCCAGGTCCCCAAGTTCTTCGACCGCCTGGGGCACACCGGCGATTCCTACTCCGGCGCGCAGTGGTACCCGAAGATGGTCGTCTACGATGACGAGGGATGGCACCCGGATCCCTTCCACTACATGGCCGAGTTCTACGGCGACTACGGCACCTTCGACGTGGCGCTCCGCGTGCCCGACGACTTCTGGGTGGGCGCGACCGGCGTACTGACCGACGTATCGGGCGGCGACAACGAAATCCCGCTTCAAGACCGGGACGTCCCCAGCGACAGCGTCGCGGTCACGATCCGCGCCGTGACCGCCGACACCCTCGCGGGGAAATGGCCGGCGAAGGCGCTTCGGATCGAGACGGATCTGATGGCGGACGGATCGGAGCCCGTGCGCGCGGTGGTGCCGCGCGGGGGCGCCGCATTCCTGCGCGTTCCGCGCGGCGCGCCGGTCCACTACAGCTACACGTGGGACCAGGGGCATACCGATCGCGATGAGGCCGACGCCGACGGAGGGGCGCGCCCGCTCCGCCTGATCGCCGCCGCGCGCGACACCTCGATCCTCGACACGCTGCGCGCGCTGGCCCGGGTCGTGGCGGATGAAGACACGATCCTTCCCTCCATGAAGACCCTCCGGTTCCACGCCGAGCGCGTCCACGACTTCGCCTGGGTCGCTTCGCCCGATTACGTCCGCGGGGACACCACGTGGTCCGGCATCTCGATCCGCTCCCTCGCGTTCCGCGGCGACCAGAAGAAGTGGGCCGACTCGAAGCGCTTCGTGGCCGACGCCATGCGACACCACTCCGACACGGCCGGCCGGTACGTCTGGCCGCAGTTCACGACGACCGAGGCGTGGTGCGGCGGCAGTGCCATGGAGTACCCGATGCTCATCATGAACGAGCCGGAGCTGGCCGGAGGGCTGTTCCAGGACCTGGACGACGTCATCGCGCACGAAGAGGGCCATCAATGGTTCTACGGGATGCTGGGCAGCGACGAGCGGACCTATGCATGGCTGGATGAAGGGTTCACGCAGTGGCTGGAAGACGACTACATCGACGGCAAGTACAGGCGCGGACTCCTTCGCTGGGCCGACCGGCTGCCGTGGCTGACGCCGAAGCGCGCGTTCACCGCGGACGAGCTCTCGTACCTTTCCCGCGCCTGGGCCCGGGACGAGCGCCCCATCTCCACGCCGGCCGAGCAGTTCGCCTCGTACCGGGACTACGACGCCGCTTCCTACAGCAAGACCGTCGCGATGCTTCGCACGCTCAAGGGCGTGATCGGGGAGCCGGCGTTCGCGCGCTTCCTGCATCGGTACTACCGCGAAAACCTCCTCGGTCATCCGCGCCCGAACAATGTGATCCGCGCGGCTGAAGGGGCGGCGGGGCGCGATCTACACGAGTTCTTTCACGAGTGGGTGGAGACGACCCATCGCCCGGGGTTCGCGATCGGCCCGACCACGACCCGGCGCGACGGCGATGTGTGGCGCAGCACGGTCGCGGTGCGCCGCACCGAGCGCATGACGCCCGCGGTTCTGGTCGAGGCCCGATTCGCGGACGGCACCCACCAGGCCAAGCGGGTACCCGGGCGGGCATCCGGGCGGGTATCCGGCGAAGACGAGTCGGATGTCGCTCGGTTCGAGAGCCGCGCGCGCCTCACCGGTGCCGCGCTCGATCCGCAACACGACCTCGTCGAGATGAACCGCCTGGACAATCGCACCGGGCTTTTCCCGCCGATGCGCTGGCGCCCGCTCTACGATTTCCCGCAGACCGACGCGATCACTGTCCTCTACGGTCCCACCGTGTGGCACGGCCGCGACGAGGGAATGCGCCTGGGCGGATGGCTGGAAGGGCGCTATCTGCCCACGCGCGATTTCCCACGCGGAATCCTCGGCTTCGAAGCGGGCGCCAACGTGGGAACGCGCACGGGGGCGGGCGCGTGGCGGGCGGGTTGGTGGCGCAGGGTGGGCGCCCTGGGCGCCCGCGGCCAGGTGAGGGCCCAGGCCGTGAACGACGAGGGGCTCTTCCGCGCAGGGCTCACGATCGGAAACCAGGCTACGGCGCCCGGGTGCCTCCATCCGTGGCGCACTTGGTGGCTGGGCGCGCAGTACCGGGACCGCAGCGACTTCGAGCCCATGGACCCGCGCTACTGGTCCCTCGGCCGCACGCTCAACGGCTCCGCCGGGATCCTCGTCGAAACCGTGGGCCCGCGGCGCGAGGATCGCCTGGATCTGGAGCTGCGAGGCGGCGGACCCGCGTTCGACGCCCCCCAGCCCGGCAACGGCTACGGGTGGGCGCGCATCTCCGCGCGGCATCAGACTGACCTCTTCTCCGGCGCCGCGAGACTCGCCGTACGCGGCTTCGCGGGGTCGGCATGGCGCGGCGTCCCGAAAGAGCTTCGCTTCGACGTGGCGGAGGCCTCGCGCCTGGACAACCTCGACCGCTTCTACGAAAACGACCGCGGGCCTCTCCGTGCTTCCAACCACTACCTGTCCGAGGGCGGGGGCGGGCTCCGCGGCTATGCCGGACGCGCGGTTCTCGGACAGCGTATCGCCGCCCTGAACGTCGACGTGACGCACGCGGCCTCCGGCGTCTTCCTGTTCGGCGACCTGGGCCGCGCCGAGGCGTCGGGGCTGGGCGAGTCCGCTCCCTCCCTCCTCCTCGCGTCGCCGCTCCTCGGCCGCACGCTCGCGGACGCCGGCGCGGGCTACGCCTACGGCCCCGTGCGGCTCACGGCGCCCTTCTGGGTCGGCCGGCCCGCCTCGCGCGAGACGCCGTGGAAGGTCCGCTGGACCGTGAGCCTGAATCTGGCCGGGCTCCACCCCTGGTGGTAACATCGGGCCTCAACCCTCTCGCCTCGAGGAGGCTCTAATGAAGATCGAAATCCGCTACTGCACCGAGTGAGGCTATCTCCCCCGGGCCGCCAGTTTGGCGGCCGAGCTGAAGCAGCATTTCGGCGTCGACACGACGCTCACCGCCGGCAGCGGCGGGGTCTTTGACGTGATCGTGGACGGCAAGACGGTCTTCTCGAAGAAGGCCGTGGGCCGCTTCCCGCAAGAGGGCGAGGTCCTCGGAAAGTTGAGGGAAAAGAAATGAAGATGCTCGCGGCCGCGCTTCTCCTGCTTTTTGCCACGTCCTCCGCCACGCTCGCGGCCGAATCCCCAGCCTCCAAGGAAATGCTCCCGAACGGCCTCACCCTCATCATGCAGGAGGACCATTCGAAGCCCTTGGTCGGGGTCTGCATCTTCGTGAACGGCGGGAGCCGCACCGAAGATCCTCGCCTCTCCGGGCTCTCCCACTACTACGAGCACCTCATCTTCCGCGGCGGCTCGGCGCGCCAGTGCGAGCTGGAATTCCGGAAGGAGATGCAGCGGATCGGCGAGGAGAGCGGCGGCTACACGACGAACGACTACACCTGTTTCGGATTCACCTCACCCACCGCCAATCTCGACGAGGCGCTGTGGCGCTCGCTGGACGCCTGGCTGGCGCTGCAGCTGACGCAACCGAAGGTGAATCGCGAGCGGCAGGTGGTGATGGAGGAATACAACCAGGGCGAGGACCGGCCCGACTACAAGGTCTACTACCAGATCGAGCGGCTCATGTTCCACGACCATCCCTACAAGCGGGATACGATCGGGCTGAAGGACGCGATCCTGAATTCGTCGCTCGCCACCTTCCGCACGTTCTACGCCGATCGCTACGTCCCCAATCAGATGGTGCTCTCGGTGGTCGGGGACTTCGATCCCAAGGTCATGCGCACGAAGATCGAGCGGGGGTTCAAGCCGTACACGCGCGGCAAGGACAGCTTCGAGCTGGGCATCACCGAGCCGCGGCAGGCCGAATTCCGGATGGGCGTGGAGACGATGAAGACGCCCAGCACGTGGACGTATCTCGGGTTCCACACGCCGCCGTACGCCGGCCCCGACTCGCCGACGCTCACGGTGATTGCGTCCCTCCTAGGGAAAGGGAATTCGTCGCGCCTGTACCACGCGCTCAAGGAGCGCGAGAACCTGGTCACCGATCTGGGCTCGGACTTCGAGGTGCGCCGGGATCCGGGGATGTTCCTGATCTCGACGCAGATGCCTCCCGCCAACGAGGCGAAGGTGTTCGGGATCGTCCGCGACGAGCTGCTTCGCCTCTCGCGCGAGCCGGTGCCCGAGGCCGAGCTGTCGCGGGTGAAGGCGTCCCTGGTGAACGACTACGTTTTCGCGGCGCAGACGCCGTTCAGCCGCGCCGAACGCCTCTGCCTCTTCGGGCTCATGTCCGATCCGTCCGTGGCCGCTCTGTGGCCCAAGCTCATCGAGAGCGTGACCGCCGACGACATCCGGCGCGTTGCGCTCGCGACGTTCGCCTCCAGCGGCGCTTCCTACTCCGTGGTGCGCCCCGAGGGCGCGGCGAGCGGGCCGTCCCAGTCCGCCGTCCTCGCGATGGTCGAGCCGTGGAGCCACGGCTGGCCGGCCTCCGGCGCCGTGCGCACCGCCGCCGCCGCGGGACCGCGGAAGGAAACCTTGCCGAACGGGCTCACGCTGATCCTGAACGAGGACCACGCCGCGCCGATCGTGGCCGTCGCGACTTTGGCGCGGGGCGGACAGTGGATCGAGCCCGCCGGCTTGTCGGGGGTCAGCCACATGGGCGCGCTCCTCCTCCGCCGCGGAGCCGGGGGATTGACCGCGCGCCAGATCTCAGACCAGTCCGCGCTCATCGGTATGCAGCTCTCCTCCAGCGGCAGCAACGACTACGCCTCCGTTTCCTGGCAAGTGCCGTCGCGCAATTTCGGGAAGGCCTGGGAGATCTACCGCGCGGTCCTGACCCAGCCCACGTTCCCAGCCGATGAGACCGCGAAGGTGCGGCAGGACCTGATCCAGCAAGTGCAGAGCCTGGGCGACCGGCCCTTCGAGCTGACCAATCTCAGATTCGCCGAAACGATCTACCAGAAGTCGCCGTACCGCCGCTCGCTCCTGGGCGACGAGGCGTCGCTGAAGAAGATCGTAGCGGCCGACCTGCGCCAGGCCTACCGGGAGCAGTTCAACGGCGCGAATCTCGTCGTCTCGATCTCGGGGGACTTCGACCCCGACCAGGTGCTGGCGCTGGCCCGGAAGACCCTCGCGGGCATCCCCAAGGGCAAGCGCAACGCCATCGGCGGCACGCGCGACGAGCCCGCGCGCGAGAAGAATCCGCGCTTCGTGGAGAAGGACCAGGAGCAGATCACCTACAACACGGGCTGGCTGGGGTGCTCCGTGCTGGACGACGACTACGTGCCGCTGAAGGCCGGGGTCGCGCT
This sequence comes from Candidatus Limnocylindrales bacterium, assembly GCA_035300625.1. Classification (GTDB taxonomy): domain Bacteria; phylum Eisenbacteria; class RBG-16-71-46; order SZUA-252; family SZUA-252; genus DASQJL01. Next base: position 1,940 of record DATGVG010000022.1, on the reverse strand, counting down.
GATCGGCGACCGGCTCTTCTTCAAATACGTCTACGAGCGTGGGGTCGCCTACCGCTCCTGGTTCTACATGAGCGACCTGGCCGGACAGGCAACCGTCCAGAACGAGATGGGCGTCAGCCCGCCGAACTGGGCGGCCTCCTCGGCCGGCGTCCTGGAAGACGTGACCGAATACGTCACGCGGCCGCTCCAGGAGGCCGAGGTGAAGGGCACCGTGGACAAGCTCCTCTCGCGGTACTATCTGGGCGCCCAGGAGAACGGTGACATCGCGCAGCGGCTCGCGGCCTACGAAACCAGGGGGCAGGGGTATGAATTCGCGCGCGCCTATCCCGAGCGGCTAAGGCATCTGAAGCCGGCTGAAGTGCAGGCTGCGCTTCGGAAGTACCTGGATCCCGCGACCTACACGCGGGTGGCGATCGGAAAGGAACCGTCGAAGGCGGCTGGCGCCGCGCTGGCGCCCAGCCACTAGCTAGCGCCCGCGCGAGGCCGCGGCGCCGCAGGCAATGCCGATGATCGCGCCCATCGGCAGGGTCTGCTTCCAGTTCTCCGCGGGGATCCCCGCCAGTCCGCCCAGCGCCAGGCCCGCCAGTCCCGAGAGGAGCATCGCCCGCCACAAGGGCGTTCGCCCCCGCGCGATGGCCGCTGCCAGAACCCCGTTCACGATCCCCTGCGACGCGCGTCCCAGGATGGACAGGAACACGTCCATCGCCCGGGGCTCGCCCCACGCGCTCACGATCCCGTGGGCCACCCCCAGGGCGATGCCCGTCAGCACCCCGGCCGTCAGCTTCGACATGCCCGCAGCATAGCCATGCGGCCCGGCCGGTACCAGGGGCTTGAGAACCGTCCGCCGGCGGCCGATACATCCCGGGTATGTCCAATACCCTCCCCGACGGGACTTCCGTCGGCGCCCGGCCTTCCGGCGACGCGCTGCGAGAGCATTTCGACCACGCCCCGATCGGGATGCTGCTCCTGGCGGGCGACCGCACCATTGTGCGCGCCAACGAGACCATGTCCACCGTGAGCGGCCTCTCGCCGGCGATCCTGGCGGGTTCGCCCTTTCGCCGCTTCTTCTCGTCGGAGGCTCCGCTCGACCTCGAGGACCGGATCTTCGAGGAGCTGGAGCACACCGGCCGCTGGCTGGGCGAGGTCGAGATCCGCACCTCGATCGGCGACACCAGTCCCATGCTCGTCGCCATCACGCCGGTCACGCGCGAGTGCCATCCCGTCCACTACGTCGTCACCGTCTTCGAGCTGGGAAACCAGCGATGGATCGAAGCCGAGTCCAGCCGTCGCGCCGCGGAGCTGGGCGCGCTCTCGGCCCTGGCCATCGCGACCGGGAGCACCAGCGAGCCCGAGGCCATGTTTGCCGACGCGGCCCGGACGATCGTCGAGGGGCTGGAGCTGGACGCCTGCTGGATCCACCGCTACGAACGGGCGGATCCGGAACTGAAGCTGGCGGCCATGGCTTCGACGCTGAACCCATCGATCCGGCTCTCCCCCTACATGATCCCCGATGCGGCCAATTCCGGGGTGCTCCACGCGGTCGAGGCGCGCGAGCAGGTCACCGAGTCCGAGCTTCTGGAGCGGAGCATCGCGACCGTCCTGCACGTGCCGCTCCTTGCCCGGGATGAGGTGGTGGGGGTGATGTCCCTGTTGAGCGTGGAAGGGGAAAAGCTCTCCACGCGGAACTCGGAGCTTCTCTTAGCGGTGGGCTACAAGCTGGGAACGGCGATCCAGAACGTCAGACTTCTCGAGTCGGTTCGCACCCAGCAGGTCGAGCTCCTCGAAAAGAACGAGCAGCTGGAAGGCCTGGTCGTGGAGCTGCGCGAGGCCGACCGCATGAAGAACGAGTTCCTCGCCAACACCAGCCACGAGCTTCGAACGCCGCTCAACTCGATCATCGGGTTCCTGAATCTGGTCCTGGACGGGTTGGTCGAGAGCGA
>DATGVG010000021.1:0-3003 GCA_035300625.1 Candidatus Limnocylindrales bacterium | reverse complement strand
ACCCGCACGAAGCTCCCGACCCCACATCCGCGGCTCCTAGTCCAGCAGGTACCAGATCACTCCGGCCGAGAGCGCGCGACCGGGCAGCGGGGCGCCGCGGTCCTCCTCGATCTGGTAGATCGCGCTCGGGACCGATTCGTCGAAGAGATTCGTGACCGTGAGAAACACCCCCGCGCTCCCGAAGTCCGCGCGGAGTCGCGCGTCCCACGTCACGAGCGCGGGCGCCCGGATCAGGCCGCGCCGCGTTCCGGTCGCGTGGGCTTCCAGATCCAGCTCCAGCGGCAGGTCCCCCTGGAAAAACGAGGCTCGAAGCCCCGTGGAGGCGTCGAGTCCGCCCCGGGGGGGCGACCCGGACTGCGGCGAGAGCCCCTTGCCGCCGCCCCGTATCCACGCCGTCCCGCGGAAGCCGACCGGGCCGAACGTGGCTTCGCCTCCGGCGGCGCCGAGGGCGGCCCAGCCGTCGCCGCGCTGCCCGGCCACGTCCTCGATCACGACCGTGTCGGCGCTCTCGGCCCGGTGGGCGTTCCAGCCGAAGTCGTCGGTCACGTGGCGGAGCGATCCGTACGCGAACGCCTGGACGCGCGGCGTCACCGACAGGGACGCCGCCGCGAGCGCTCCCCGGAGGGTCCGGGCGCGAAGCGAGGGGTTGCCCGCCCGCCGGAACACGATCGATTTCAGGAATGTGGTGGGGAAGTAAGTGATCTCGCGCTCCGGCGTGAGCAGGTCGACGAACGTGGGACGCTCGTGCGCCGATTCCAGATCCAGGCGCGCCCGGCCGCGCGCCGCGGCGGTCCACCACGACAGCCGGCCGTCGACCAGCGATTCATCGCCTTCCCGGACGTCGGCGGCGACGTCGGCGGCTGCGCCGCGAGCCCCGGTGCCGCGCCGGAGCCCGGCGGTGAGGCGACCCGAGCTGATCTTGGGATGGAAGGTGGAGAAGTCGTCGCGGTACTCAATCCTGCCACTCCCCGCCTCGCCTCCCAACGACCACGACCATCCGTCCCATCCCGCGCCCGTGACCGATCCCTCCGCGGCGACTTCCGGAAAGCGCCACCGCTCCCGGTTCCCCTGATAGCCCACCTGGGTCGCTTGCCCGTGTCCGACGCGGAGCACGCCCGTGGCCTCTACTCCGGGTCCTTCCCACCGCGCGTGGAGCGCGGCCTCGCGCGACGCCCACTCGGCGCGCGCGTGGGTCGGCACCTGGAAAAACGGATTGTCGTACCCGCCCGGGAAATCGATCTCCATGTTCATCGTGAAGAGGCGCGCCTCGACCCAGGACTGGAACGGCCCCCCCCGGGTCAGGCCCGCCGCGGCGGTGTAGCGCTGCGACAGTGACTTCAAGAGCGGAGGAAGCGCGTCGGCGGTGTGGCGAACGAAGGAGCCGGCGACCCCGCGGCCGAAGAACGGCGAGGAGAAACGGGCGCCGGTGTCGAGCAGCCCCCCGTCTCCCTTGCGATAGAAGAGCGCGCTTCGCACGCGCTTCGGCAACGGCGGGTCCGGCATGGCGAGCGCGGTGAAGAGGACCGCCCGCGGGCTGGCCAGAAGCTCTCCCGCCGACCGGAACGGTCCCGGCGCGAGCACCGAGTCGAGGGCGACGTAGTCGAACACGTCCAGGCCCCTGCTCTCCGGCAGGTCCAGTGCGGTCGCAAGCGCCGGAACGCCGGCCTCCGTGGGGAGACTGGAGATCACCGTGCGATCGGTCGCCCGCTCCCCCGAGATCGACTCGGGGCCGGGCCGGATCGTGCCCCCGGCATCGGGCAGGATCGGAACCCCGAGCACGGGCTCGAAACTGGGCACCGCGGCGACAAAGACGGGACGGCGGCCGCGGAGCAGGTCCGCGAGCGAGGCCTCGCCGCGTTTTCGCGCGGCGTCGACGCGAACCACGAAGCCCGAGGTGTCCGGCGCCGCGGCGGCCGTGGAGTCGGCGGGCTGGGCGCCGGCCGAGGCCGCGCCCAGAAGCGCCACGGCGACCCAGGCCGCCGCGCGGATCCTACGCCGCACGGCCGGAAAGCCGCGGATCGCGGCGGAACCAGGAAACCGCGAGCCCGCCGACGACGATGAAGATGGCCGTGTTGGAGGCGACGTGCTGCAGCGCGGGAAGAGCTGCCATGGCCAGGGTCGCGCGCGGTGCGCCGAAGGCCACCCCCTGCGCGGCATTGGTGAGAAGGTCGTAGACCGCGGTGCCGAAGAGGCCGCACGCGCCCAGGATGGCCGCGCGCACGGCCGCGGAATCAGCGGAGGGCCCCGCGAGCACGCGGCCCGCCAACCCCCCCATCCCGCCGAGCAGCGCGGATCCCACGAGCTGTGCCGCGAGCACCCACGGGTGCGGCGGTCCGTACGGGTTCGCGACGCTGAAGATCAGCCGGGCGACCGCTCCCACCCACATGCCCCACCGCACGCCCACGATCACCCCCGACAGGAAGACCGCCACCGAGAAGAGCTCCACGAAGAAAAGATAGGGGAACAGGATCAGCTTCGCGTAGCCGCACGCGACCGAGAAGGCGATGAGGGCGGCACTCCGAACGGCGGTTCGCATGGGCCCGGGGAGCAGTGACGCTAGCAGAGGGACCCGCGGCGCGCAATTGGAACGTGCGACGCGGGAGGGCTACCGTCCGGAGGCGGCGGGGCGGCGGGCGCGAAACGCTTCGTCGAGCGGGGGGAGGATGCTCTCGGGGACGGGGACGGAACCGATGGTGACGGCGGGCGTCCGCTCCCCGTGATAATCGGACCCGCCCGTCATGAGAAGTCCGTGGAGCTTCGCGTAACCCTGGTAGCGCGCGATGGCGCCGGCGTCATGCTTCGCGTGCCACACCTCGATCCCGTCGAGGCCGCGCCGCGCCCAGCCCGGGATCAGATGGTCCCTGTTCAGCGTTCCGGGATGGGCCAGCACCGTCACGCCTCCCGCGTCCTTGACCACGCGAACCGCCTCTTCCAGCCGGACCACCGCCTTGGCCACGTACGCGGGCGCGTGGGCCCCGAGGAACCGCTGGAACGCCTCGTTGA
>DATGVG010000020.1:0-17374 GCA_035300625.1 Candidatus Limnocylindrales bacterium | reverse complement strand
GAGGGCGAGCCCGCCCAGCTCCCAGTTGCCCAGGTGCGGCGCCGCGACGATCGCGCCGCGGCCTCTCGACGCGGCGGCGTAGAGCACCTCCATCCCCTGAAACCGGAAGGTCCCCTCCCACGACCCGCGGATCAGGCGGCGCTGGGCCAGGAATTCGATGAAGAATCGGCGGTAACTCCGGAACACGGATCGGGCCGCGCGCTCGCGGTCGGAGCGCCGCGAGAGGCGGGGATGACCGGCGCCTCCGATGACGTCCAGGTTCGAGAGAACGGCGGCGCGTCGACCGGGGCTGAGACGGTATTCGGCGGCGGCGATCAGCGATGCCAGCGCGCGCCCCGCTCGCGGCGGTATCCGCCCCGCGACTCCCAGGGCGGCGCGCAGGAGAACGCGGGGGAGCACCAGCGACTTGCCGGAAGCGTCGTCATCGGCGCGTGACACCGCGGCAAGCTACAGGAGGGCGAAACGGAGTGTCAAGGCGACCGGAGCACTGTTGGCGCGCGCCGGGGTACGGTACCGCGTGAAACGGTTTGACTTCGAGAGTCCCGGCTCTCTAGAGTGGCGGCGCTTCCACACTCAGCAATTGAGCCAAAACGCCCGGGGTCAGGAAGGCGTTTTTTGGTCGCTCGGGGCCGGCTCGAAGAGCGCGTCGGCGGTTTCGACCCCGTGCATGCAGGGGCAGGCGGTCGCGCGCTGTGCGTTCGGGCAGGTGGCGACCACCCGATTGTCGCGCCGGCAGTAGACTTCCGCGGTCAGCCGGGCGAGGAACCAGGGTGCGGGGGAATTCACGGTGCGTTTCATGCGTTCCTCCTGGGCTCTCGGCGAGCCCGCTTCAGGTGGCCGGCAGCGGATTCAGCTGTCGGCGTCGCCCCACGAGCCAGGGGATTGCATGAGATGTGCCACCAGACGGCGGGGGGCGGGTGAGCCATGGCTAGCCAGAAGCTGGTGCGGTGCGAGTTGAAGAAGCCGGGGAACGAAGCAGGGACCGTCCGCTACGTCCCGCTGGAGATCTTCGGACTCTGGGAATTCCTGATGCGAAACAAGCACCGCTTCGAGGTGGACGGAAGCGTGGCCTCGCTCTGGATCGACGTCGACGAGAATCCGGAAGTCGCTTACGGCGAAAACCAGTATGAGCGCGTGACCGAGGTCACCCTGCTCCGCTACTCGGAGCAGGACGGCATGTTCAGCAAGGTGAACCGCTATTTTCCGACCCGGGAGTGTCCGGAGCTAAAAAATCTGCTGCTCCGGCACTATGTCTCGGTCCACGAAACGGGCAGTCCCGGGCTCCAATTCCGCGAGCGCCAAGGGGTCTGGATCCGCCGGGAAGCGCGGGTCGGCTAGCCCCGTAGTCGCTTCTGGAATCGTGCGATCCGCACGGCTCCCTCTTCGTGTCGCATGCCTCGGAAGCCCCCTCCGCCATCTCGTCCCCGGCCCGGCGTGGCACGGCTCGTGCAAACCCTCCTGCCCGGCAGGCGCTCCGACTGCGATGGGGCGCCGCGCCGCGTCACCCAACGACGACAAAATACAATCGGGAGCCCACCATGGTCGTGGTCAGCTATTCGGGACGCGAGATCAACGCGAAGATCGTCTATTACGGGCCCGGTCTCTCCGGCAAGACGACGAACCTCGAGAAGATCTACGACAGCGTGCCGGAGTCCAATCGCGGCCGCATGGTCTCCATGAAAACGCAGACCGACCGCACGCTCTTCTTCGATCTCCTCCCCCTGGATCTGGGTGAGCTGTCGGGGATGAAGACGCGGTTCCTCCTGTATACCGTTCCCGGACAGGTCTACTACAACGCGACGCGGAAGCTGGTGCTGAAGGGCGTGGACGCGCTGGTGTTCGTGGCCGACTCCACCCCCGACAAGATGGCCGAGAACCGCGAGAGCCTCACCAACCTCGAGCAAAATCTCAAGGCCTACGGCCTCGATCTGAAGACGATCCCCTGGGTGATCCAGTTCAACAAGCGCGACCTCCCGGAGGCGCTCCCTGTCGAGCAGATGAACAAGGAGCTGAACCGGTGGAACGTGCCGACGTTCGAGGCACAGGCCGCGAACGGTACCGGCGTATTCGAAACGCTGCGCGGCGTGTCGAAGCTCCTTCTGTCGCGGATCTCGAAGGACGTGATCGAGCGCGACAAGGGAGTGGGACCGCGCCGCGCCCCCGCCGAGAAGGAAGCGCCGGCCACGCCGAAGGGGAAGCTGATCCAGGCCCTGAAGCGCGGGAAGGCGAAGACGGACCCGGAGCCCGAGCCCGAAGCGCCGATGCTCTCCGAGGACGACCTGCTGGACGAGGCGCCGCCGACCCCCATGGAGCCGACGCCCTTCCGGGAACACCCGGTCGTGCCCGGCCCGAGCGCGCGCGAGGAACCGATGGTCCTCTCGGACCAGGACTTGGTCATCGAACGCGAAGAATCCCGCATCGTCCGCTCCAGGGACGAGGACGGGGTCCTCTCCGAGGCGGAGATCGAGCGCGAGTCCTCGTACGAATCCGAGCGGTCGTCCTCGTCGTCGGGTTCGTCCGCCGGCGGCAAGTCGATCGTCGTCCCGATCGATCTCGGGTCGTTTCCCAAGTCGGGCCGCCTTCGCGTCACGTTCGAATTCACGATCGACGTCGTGGAGGAAAGCGCCCCCCGTCCGCGCGCGAAGGGCCGCACGCGCGACCACGACCAGGTCGCCTAGCCGATTCGGGGCCCGCTCGGCGGCCCTTTTCTGTTGACCTCCGCCGCCGCGATTCCTAGGCTCCGCGCGTGGATCGCGCCTTTCCCATTCCCGTGAACGATGGGGCCCTCGCGGGCGCCGAGCCGGCGCACGCGGAGAGCCTGACCGTCGCCGAGCACCTCGCCCGAGGAGCCGCGGACCCGGAGCACGCGCTCCAGGCGGCGCGGATTTTTTCGCTCGAGGGGCAGCGGGACCGCGCCATCGAGATTCTCCGGCAAGGAATCCTCGCGCACCCGCGCCACGTCGGGCTCCTGTCCACCCTCGCCGACCTCCTGTCGCGCACCGGCTCGTTCGAGGAGGCCGACCTGGCCTTCCGCCAGGCAGCGGAGTACGGCCCCGACGATCCCGAGACGTGGTACCGGCGCGGCCTCCACGCGGCGCGCCAGGGGCAGGCGGACGCGGCGCTCCACGCCTACGAGGAGACGGTCCGCCTCGACTCCGGGCGCGTGCGGGCGTGGGTCAACCTGGGCCTGGCCCGCGCGGACCTCGGCGACCGGCGGGGCGCAGTCACGGCCCTGGAGCGCGCGGTGCAGGCCGATCCCTCGTGCGCCGAGGCTCACTCCAATCTGGGCGTCCTCTACCACGAGGGGGGAATGCGCGCCGAAGCGGTCGCTTCCTTCCGGCGCGCGGTGGCGGTCGCGCCCGACTCCAGCGAGGCGCACTTCAACCTCGGCTGGGCGCTCCTCGCCGACCAGGAGCTGGAGCAGGCGGAGGGCGTGCTCGAATCCTCCGTCCGCCTGGACCCCGCGAACGTGGAGAGCCTCTACGCGCTCGCGCTGCTCCATCTGCGCGTCGGAAAATATGCCCGCGCGGTCGCCTCGCTTCGCCAGGCGCTGGAGCAGCGTCCCGAGGACGGGCGCCTCCACTACCAGCTGGGGGTGGCCTACAACCGTCAGGACGCGGTGGACCAGGCGATTCTCTCGCTCGAGACCGCCGCGCGGCTCTGCCCCGACGACCCGCGGCCGCATCACCTGCTCGGCGTCGCCTACGACAAGAAAGAGCTCCCCGTCCTGGCGCGCGAAGCCTACCGGCGCGCCGCCGCGCTGAACGGCTGACGGTGCCCGCGGGAACCGGGCGCGCGTTCGAGGCCGCCCGGAGCGAGCGGCGCGGCGCCTTCATCCCCTATCTCACGTCGGGATACCCGGACGCCGCCGAGTCGGACCGTCTCGCGCTCGCGCTCCTGGACGAAGGCGCCGACATCCTGGAACTGGGCGTGCCGTTCTCCGATCCCGTCGCGGACGGCCCCGTCATCCAACGGACCACCCAGGTCGCGCTGGAATCGGGCGCGACCCTGGCCGGCGCGCTGCGCCAGGCCGCGGCCCTGCGCGGAAAGCGCGAGACCCCCATCGTCCTCATGTCGTATCTGAATCCGATCCATCGCTACGGAGTGGAGCGTTTCGCGCGGGACGCTCACGCGTCGGGCGTGGACGGTGTGATCCTGGTGGACCTGCCGCCCGAGGAGGATCCGGAGACCTGGCGGACGATCGAGGGGGCCGGCCTCGACACGATCACCCTGGCCTCGCCCACCACGGACGCCGCCCGCCTTTCGACGATCGCGGCGCGCGCCAGGGGGTTTCTCTACGTCGTCGCGCGCCTGGGAGTGACCGGGACCGGAGGCGCCGACCCGGCCGTGCTCGAGCTGCTCGCCCGGTGCCGCGAGCTGACGCCGCTGCCGCGCTCGCTGGGATTCGGGATGGGCCTGGGCAGCGATCTCTCGCGCTACCGGGGCCGCGCGGAAGGTGTGATCGTGGGCTCGGAGCTTCTCGCCCCGCTGCTCCAGGCGCCCGACGCCGCCGGACGCGAGCGGTCGCTCCGCGAATTCGCGCGCGCGTTTCGCGCCAAGCTTGGAGACATGGCGCCCGCCTAGCTACGGCAGGTTCGAGAGGATCCAGATCGCGCGCCCATAGCCCCGCCCGTCCGAGGAGACCGCGATGCGGGTCCCGTCGGGCGACCAGCAGGGCGTTACCGCCGTGCTCCCCGCGCCGTCGAACGCAATCACTTGAAGAAACGCCCCCTCTCCGGCGGGCGACACCAGCCAGATCCCGCTGGACCCCCTCCGATCGCTCGTGAAGAGGATGCGCGTTCCGTCCGGGCTGACCCGCGGTGAATCGTCGTGGTAGGGACCCGTGGTGAGCTGGCGCGGGATCGTGTCGGTCAGAGAGACCGCCCAGATGTGGCTTGACCCGCCCGCGCTGTCGGCGCTGAAGCAGATCATCTGCCCGGTGGCGTTCCAGTCCGGCTCCCGCGGGGCGAGTCCGGCCCCGGTGAGGTAGAGGCGGGAGGGGGGCGCCGGGATCGTGTCCGGGAGGAGCACCAGCCGGCGCGCTCCAGCGGCGGCCTCGACGTAAGCCACTCCGGGCGCTCCGGGCCGGGGCGCAGGTGAAAGCTCGTCCCCCGGAAACGCGGTGATCGCGCGGAGCGCGGCGGTGCCCGTCGTGTCCCGGGCCCACAGGTCGAACGAGCCGGCAATGTCGGACGACTCGATGAGCGTGGTGTCGGTGAGCCAGCGGGCGGAGGAGTCTCGGCCGCCGGTCGAAACGAGGTAGGTGAGCTGGGTGCTATCCGACCGGACGAACGCCAGGCGCCGCGCCGCCGGCGCCGCGTAGGAAAAGACGATCCGGTCGGCGCGCCAGTCGGGGAAGCGGGGGTCCGGCACGGCTGTGGGGTCGGTGACGCGCGTCCACACGACGGCGCTCCCGCCTGGCGTGGTGACCCGGTCTTTCCCGCAGCCCAGGCCGCACGCGCCGAGCGCCGCCGCCAGGGCGAGGGCCTGCCACGCCGCCCGTGGAATCCCGATTCCGCTCATGGGCGTGATGGTACCAGCCCCCTTCGCCGTTCCCAACCGCGGTCCCCGATGGCTGAATCGAACCGCCGGCCGCGACGGCCCGCGGCGCGCCGCAGCAAGCGTTCCCCGCGCCCGATTCCGGGTTCAGATGCTCCGATCCGCTGCCGATCAGAGGGGCGAGATGTGAGCGGACGGGCGCACGACGCGCCGCGTGCCGCGTACGGATCCCGTCCGGCAGGGAGCCGGAGGTGCGAGGGCACGATGCTCCTCTTGACGCGAAAACTCGGTGAGAACATCCGGATCGGTGATGACGTCAAGATCACGATCGTGGAGGTGAAGGGAAACCACGTCAAGCTGGGCATCGAAGCGCCCGCGAGCGTGAAGGTGCACCGCGAGGAAATCTACGAGCGGATCCAGCAGGAGAACCGCCGCCACCAGGCGCAGGCCGCCGGGAACGCACCCGCCGCCGACACGGCGGCGGCCACGGCGGTGCCGGCCAAGCCAGGGGGGGAGCCCGACCGGGCGGCGGGACCGGTAGCGCCCGCGACCGGGTCCAAAGGGCCCGCGGCGGCGGCACCGGGCGGTACCGCTGGGCACAAGAAGGTGAATGGCGTCTCCACGGATGGCGCTCCGCGCGCCGGCGAAGGGAATGGAGAGGCGAATGGGGAAGGAACCTCGTGAGGCGGAGGATGGGACCCGGGCTCGAAGGGCTCGCCGCGGCGACGCGGCCAATCCCGAAGAAGGCGATGAGTGGATCGCCCGGGGGGAGGAGGTCACGGCGCTCTTCGAATGCGCCCTGCGCTACGTGGGCGAGGGGAACCGCCCGGTAGCCGAGCAGTCGGTGCTCGAGTTGATGCGGTGTCTGGACGCGGGCGGCCGCGGAGCCGGCGGACGCGTCCTGGCCCACTTCGACGCCTGTCTCGTCCAACTGGAGCACGGCGAATTCGATGACGCCTTTGAGATGCTCTTGATGCTGAAGGACTCGTGGGTGGAAGCGCTCGCAGCCTTGAGGAGGGACCGCACCCGTGCCTCAAACATCCATTAAGCGCCGCTCCGATTCCCGGGCTTCGCTCCTCGATGCCAGCGAGGAGAAGAGGGCTACGGTGGAACGCGCCCGGCGTCGCATAAGCCAGCACTACTACGACCGCCCCGAAGTGCGTCGCACCCTGGCGACCCTCATTCTCCACCGCGCCGCCCGGAAGACCCTGACCGATTCGAGGTAGTGCCGCGCCCCGAATCCGCTTGACCCCCGCTCATGGGCACTGGTAAAGATGTAGCCGCCCCCCTAACCGGCATCCACAAGCGGAGATTGGCTCAGGGATGATGCCATTCGGCGCCGAAACCGCTTCATGAGACAGCGACCCGCGACCGACCTGTCGCCGGCTCTGCCCCGCCGCGCCCGCGTCCATCCCCAGGTCGCCGAGAGCCTCTACCGCTACGCCCCGTTCGGGGTCCTGGCCGTGGACCGGGAAGGCCGGATCCTCTCCGTCAACGACACGGCCGCCCGCCTTCTGGGCTATGCCGCCGAGGAGATGGACCACGAGCCCGCCGCGCGCTTCTTCCGCGCGCCGCGCGGCGAGGGGCACGTCCTCCCGGGGGCCTGCGCCGAGCCGGAGGAGGCCCGCGAGGTGGAGGTGGCCACGCGCAGCGGCGACGCCCTTCCCGTCTCGCTCCGTCTTCTGCCGCTGGAGACCGATTCCGGAAAGCTGGGCGGGACGGTGGCGCTCTTCGTCGATCTGCGCGGGGAGAAGGCGCGCGAGGAGCAGTGGCGGCGCCGCGACCGGCTCACCTCCCTGGGCGCCCTGGCGGCCGGCGTGGCGCACGAGATCCGGAATCCGCTCGCCGGCATCGGCACCTCCGCGCAGATCTTGAAGCGGCGCCTCCCCAGCGGCGACCCGCGGACGTCGTTCGCGGACCTGATCCTGGAAGAGGTCGTCCGCCTGGACCGCATCGTGGAGAGCCTTCTCCAGTTCGCGCGCCCCGCCGCGCCCCGCCTGACGCGCCAGTCGCTGTTGCCCGCGCTGGACAAGGCGATGACGCTGGTGCGCGAGCTGGCCGTTCGCCAGGACGTGAAGCTGGACGTGGACCGGGCCGAGCGGGTGCCGGAGATCTACGTCGATGCCGATCAGATTCTCCAGGTGCTCCTGAACGTGCTGATGAACGCGATCCAGGCGCTTCACCGCGGCGGGGAGATCCGCGTCTCCGCGCGCGCGACGCGGAAGCGGATGGTGGAGCGGAGTGCGTTGGGCCGGCGCGCCACCGACCGCCTGGAATCGTCGCGCAGGGTCCCCGACCAGGACGTGCTCGAGATCACCATCCGGGACAACGGCCCAGGCATCCCCGCGGCCGCGCTCGCCCGGGTGTTCGACCCCTTTTTCACGACCCGCGCCCAGGGGAGCGGACTGGGCCTCTCGATCTGCCAGACCATCGTCCGCGAGCACGGCGGGTCGATCGGCATCGAGAGCACCGTGGGCCAGGGCACCACCGTCACAATCGACCTTCCCTTGGAGAAACGACATGGAGATCGACGCAGCGACCCTCGGTAAGCAGAGCGCAGGCGTTCTCGTGGTGGACGACGAGCGCACGCTCCGGTTCACGCTTCAGGAAAGCCTCTCCGAGGAGGGGTACCGCGTGGAGACAGCGGCGGACGCCGCCGAGGCCCTCGATCTGCTCGAGCGCCGCGACTTCCAACTCGTTCTCCTCGACCAGAAGCTTCCGGACGGAAACGGCATCGACCTGCTCCGGAAGATGAAGGCGAAGCGCCCGGACTTGCAGATCGTCGTCATGACCGCGTACGGCAAGTTCGAGAACGCGGTCGAGGCCGCGCGCGCCGGCTGCTTCGACTACGTCGGGAAGCCGTTCGAGCTGGACCACATCAAGCTGGTGCTGTCGAACGCGCTCGCCCTGACCCGCGCGACCGACGAGCTGACGCGCCTCCGGCAGGCGGAGCGCCGCCGGGCCGGTTCCACGGCGATCGTCGGCGGAAGCGCCCGCATGACCAAGATCTTCGAGACCACGCGGAAGATCGCGCAGACCGGAAACAGCACGATCCTCCTCACCGGCGAGACCGGAGTGGGGAAGGAGCTTCTGGCCCGGGAGATCCACGACCTGGGACCGCGGCGCGCCGGCCCGTTCATCGACGTGAACTGCAGCTCCTTCCCGGAAAACCTGCTCGAGGGAGAGCTGTTCGGGCACGAGCGCGGCGCCTTCACCGACGCGAAGCGGATGAAGCGCGGCGTCATGGAGCTGGCGAACGGCGGGACGCTCTTCCTGGACGAGATCGGGGAGATGAACGTGAACCTCCAGTCGCGGCTCCTCCGCGCGCTGGAGCAAAAGCGCTTCCGCCGCGTCATGGGAGAGACCGACATCTCCGTGGACCTGCGCATCGTGGCGGCCACCAACCGCGACCTGCGCGCCCTGGTGGACCAGGGGAAATTCCGGGAGGACCTCTTTTTCCGCCTGGACGTGATCCGCATTCCGGTGCCGCCGCTTCGCGACCGGATCGAGGACGTCCCTCCGCTGATCGATCATTTCGTGGCGCACTTCAACCGCGAGCTGGGGAAGAGCGTGACGGGCCCGAACGAAGAGGCGCTGGAGCTGCTCCTGGCGTACCGCTGGCCGGGGAACGTGCGGGAGCTGAAGAACGTGCTGGAGCGGGTCATCCTGCTCGAGAGCGAGGAGTGGATCCTCCCGGAGCATCTCCCGCTGGAGATCGTGAGCGCGGGCGGCTCCGCGCCCAAGGTGCTGGAGACCAGGCTGCACAGCGACGCGGGCGTGCTGACCCTGGCGAAGGCGGAGCAGATCGCGATCGAGATGGCGCTGTCCCAGGCCGGCGGCAACAAGACCCGCGCGGCCGAGGCGCTGGGGATCTCGCGGCAGACGCTCCGCACCAAGCTCAAGGAGTACCGGATCGAGTCCGTCGGGGGTCATGACGGCTGAGCCCGCGCCCGCGCCCCTGCCCGCGGGGAAACCGAGACTCGAACCGTTCCGCCTGGTCACTGGCGCCGCCGCGGTCCCGCGCGCCGGGCTCCTCGCCACCGCGCACGGCGTGGTGCGCACCCCCGCCTTCATGCCGGTGGGCACCGCGGGGAGCGTGAAGGGGCTTTCCCCCGTCGAGATCCGGACCGCGGGCACGCAGATCCTCCTCGCGAACACCTATCACCTCATGCTTCGACCCGGCTCGGAGCTGATCCGCGAGCTGGGCGGGCTCCATGTGTTCATGGGCTGGGACGGCGCCATCCTCACCGACAGCGGCGGCTACCAGATCGTGAGTCTCAAGGACAGGGTGGCGATCACGGAGGAGGGAGTCGCCTTCCGCTCCCACCTGGACGGGCACGCCGAGTTCCTCTCGCCCGAGCGCGCGATGGAGATCCAGGCCGATCTGGGGCCCGACATCGCGGTGACGCTGGACCACGCGGTCCCGCTTCCCGCGGAGCCCGGCCAGGTGCGCGAGGCGGCGGAGCGCACCCTGCGCTGGACCGAGCGGTCGCTCAAGCGCGCGGAGCGGCTCGCCACGCCGACCGGCCTCCCGCAGCTCCGCTTCGCGATCGTGCAGGGGGGCGACGATCCCGCGCTCCGCGCGGAGATGGCGGAGCGTACGTCGCGCCTTTGGTGCGACGGCTTCGCCCTGGGGGGCCTCTCCCTGGGAGAAACGAAGGAGGAGACGTGGGCCGCCGCGCGCGCCGCGATCGAGGCGCTCCCGGTGAACCGGCCGCGCTACCTCATGGGGATGGGCACTCCCGAGGACCTGCTCGACGGGATCGCACAAGGGGTCGACCTCTTCGACTGCGTCCTCCCCACGAGGAACGCGCGGAACGGGATGGCCTTCACCTCGGCCGGGACGCTCAACATCCGGAACGCGGAGCACACGCGCTCCGCGCTTCCCCTGGATCCGCGCTGCTCCTGCGAGGCGTGCGCGCGCTTCTCGCGCGCCTACCTGCGCCATCTGCATCAGGCCGGCGAGATCCTGGCGCACCGAATGCTGACCTTGCACAACGTGACGTTTTACCAGACACTGATGGCCGAGGCGCGCGAGGCGATTGATCGCGGCGCCTTCGATGCGTTCGGACGCGAGTTCCGGCGCCGCTACCGGGAGTTTCCCGGCGGCGCCGCCCCCCGGTAAGGCAGAGGAGAATCCATGCTGGACGCCGCATTCGCGCAGGCCGCAGCACCCCCCGGCGGGCCGACCCAGGCCGACCAGATGCTGCACATGGTTTCCATCCTGGCCCTCACGGTCGGCATCTTCTACTTCCTGATCATCCGCCCCCAGCAGCGGAAGCAGAAGGAAACCGACGCGATGCTCTCCTCGATCAAGAAGGGGGACCGCGTCCTCACGTCGGGGGGCCTGTACGGCACCGTCATCGGAAAGGGAGCCAAGGACGACGTGGTCGTGCTGAAGGTCGCCGACGACGTGAAGATGGAATTCTCGAAGCAGTCGATCGTCCAGGTCGTGGAGCGGAGCGGCTGACGTGGCGCGCCCGCTTCGCTACTACGGCGATCCGGCGCTCCGCCGGAAGGCCGCTCCCGTGACGGCGTTCGACGCCACGCTCGCCGCCTTGGTCGCCGACCTCTTCGACGTGATGTACCGCGAAAAGGGCGTCGGCCTCGCGTCGCCTCAGGTCGGCGAGTCGGCGCGCGTCTTCGTCGTGGACGTGGACGACGAGGAGGTCCGGACCCGCCGCGTGTTCGTGAATCCCGTCATCACGCGGCGCGAAGGGACGATCTCCGCGGAAGAGGGTTGCCTCAGCATCCCCGGCTACCGCGAGGACGTGAAGCGATGGGCGACGATCGAGGTGGAGGCCCAGGACGAGTCGGGCCGCCCGTTCACCCTCACGGCCGAGGGGCTTCTCTCTCGCGCGATCCAGCATGAGCTGGATCATCTCGACGGCATCCTGTTCATCGACCGTTTGAGTCCCATCAAGCGGAAGCTCGTCGAAGCGCGCTTGAAGCGGTTCAAGGCGCCGTCCTCCGCGGTTGCCATGGACGCCGAGGGCTCCGCCTCGTCGCTCTGACGGGCCCGGGCCGCCCGGCGGACATGCGCCTGATCTACTACGGCACCCCCGCGCTGGCGGTGCCGCCTCTCCGTCGCCTCGTCCAGGACGGTCGCGCGCCCCTCCTCGTGGTGACGCGCCCCGACCGCCCGAAAGGGCGGGGGCTCACCACCGCGGCGTCGCCCGTGAAGGAGGCGGCGCTCTCCCTGGGACTGGACGTGGCCACCCCCGCTCGCGCCGGCGCGCCCGCAGAGCTCGAGCGGATCCGCGCTCTGACGCCCGACCTGATCGTGCTCACCGCTTATGGACAAATCCTGCCTCCCGCGCTTCTCGCGCTGCCGCGGCTGGGGGCGTTGAACGTGCACTTCTCCCTCCTGCCGCGGCATCGCGGCGCCAGTCCGATCCAGTCCGCAATCCTGGCGGGGGACCGCGAGACGGGGGTCTCGACGATGTGGATGACCGAGGGGCTGGACGAGGGCCCGCTGTTCCTGGCGCGTGCCGTTCCCATCGGCGACGGCGAGGATGCGGGGGCGCTCGCGGACCGCCTCGCCGAGCTGGGAGCCGCCTGCCTGGCCGAGACCCTGGACCGGATCGAGCGCGGCGACATCGTCCGGACGGAGCAGGACGCCGCGCGCGCCACCCTGACGCGGAAGCTCTCGGCGGCGGACGGGCGGCTTCGCCCGGAAGAAGCGCCCGAAGCCCTGGCCCGCCGCGTGCGGGCGTTCTCGCCCGATCCGGGCGCGTACTTTTTACTCGGGGAGCTCGCGGCGCCCGGGGCGCTCGCCGGTGCAGGGGCGGAGCGCCTCCTGGTCCTGGAGGCGTCCGAGGGGTCGGGCGCTCCACCGCGCGCCCCCCTCGGGACGATCCTGGGAATCGATCCCGCGCGCGGCATCGAGATCGCGCTCCCAGGCGGATCGCTCTGGCTCGCGCGAGTGAAGCCCGCGGGCCGGCGCGCCATGAGCGGCGGTGCGTACGCGAACGGGCGGCGTCTCCGCGCGGGGGACCGTATCCCGCTCGGGGAGGCGGGGGCCTGATGCGGCGGACCCGGCAGCGGGAGCGGCGCCCGGCCGGCGCGCGCGAGGTGGCGCTCCAGATCCTGGCCGCGACGGAGAGCCGGCGCGCCTATTCCGACCGGCTGCTCGAGAGCCGCCTCCGGGAGTCGCGGCTCTCGCCCCGCGACGCCTCCCTCGTCACCGCGCTGGTCCAGGGTACGCTTCGCCACCGGGCGCTCCTGGACCATCACCTCGCCTCGTTCGCGGGCGAGCGGTGGGAGGGGCTGCCGCTCTGGATCCGCCAGATCCTCCGCATGGGTGCGCTCCAGATCCTCGTGATGACCCGCGTGCCGCCGTCCGCCGCGGTGGACGAGAGCGTGAAGCTCGCGAAGAAGTACGGTCACCCCGGAACCGCCGGCCTGGTGAACGCGCTCCTTCGCCGCCTCGCTGGAGGGGAGCGCGCGCCGCTCCCGGACGCGGCGGCGGATCCGGTCGGGCACCTCGCGACCGCCCATTCCCATCCTCGCTGGCTGGTGGAGCGGTGGCTCGCCCGCTACGGGACCGAGGAAACGGCATCGCTGCTCCAGGCCGACAACGTCGAGCCGAGCGTTTCGGTGCGCGCGAGCGGAGGGCGGCTCACGACCGAAGCGCTGGCTCAGGCCCTGCGCGCCGAGGGGTTGACGGCGGAGCCGGCGAGGAACGGCGGCCCCGTACTCCTGGTGGGAGAGGGGTTCGTCGCGGCCCGGTCGCCACTCTTCCGCGAAGGGGCGCTCTCGCTGCAGGACGAAGCGGAGGCGGTGGTGGTGGCGATCCTCGATCCCCGGCCCGGCGAGGCCGCGCTCGACGCGGCGGCGGCGCCGGGCGGGAAGGCGTCGCAGATCGCCGAGGCCGTGTTGCCCGGTGGATTCGTCGTGGCGCTGGAGCGGCACGGAAGCCGCGCGCGGGCGCTCCGGGCGAACCTGGCCGGGCGCCTTTCGTTTGCCCGCGCGTGGACCGTCGCAGGAGACGCTGCCGCGCCGCCGGTGCGCGGGCCGTTCGATCGCGTGCTCGTCGACGCGCCCTGCTCCGGCCTCGGCGTGCTTCGCCGCCGCGCGGACGCGCGCTGGCGAAAGGACGAGGGCGCGATCGCCGAGATGGCGGCGCTCCAGGCGCGGCTCCTGGAAGGCGCGGCCCCCCTCGTCCGGCCCGGCGGAATCATGGTGTATAGTGTCTGCTCCTTGGAACCGGAGGAGACCGAAGCGATCGTGATCCCCTTCCTCAAACGACACCCGGAATTCTCTCTCGAGGACGCGAGGCCCTTCCTGCCGCCGAAATTCCGCGGCGACGATTTCTTCCTTCGGGCGACCCCCCACAAACACGGTACCGACGGCGTGTTCGCGGCGAGAATCGCGCGCCGATGAGCCGCCGCCGCCGCCGCCCGGTCGAGCCGTGGCGTCAGCGCGCGCTCGCGCAGCGCGAGGCGGAGCGCGCCCGCACGACGGTCCCCGAAGGCGACGCGCCCGCCGAATCCGCGGCGCCCGTCTCCGCGCCCGCCCGTTCGTGGCCGCCCGCGCCGCCCCGCGGCGTCTCCACCGAGCGGGCCCCGGTGGCCATCGATACCCTTTCTCCGGAAGTCACGGCTCCGCCGCGACGCGAGCGGCGCCGCGGCCCGCGCTTCAACCTGCTGACGGGCACCCTGCTCCTCTCGGCCATCGCGCTCATCGGCGGTTTCCTGATCGTGAACACGGTGCTCATGCCCAGCTTCACGCACCAGGGATCCGAGGTGCGCGTGCCGGAAGTGATCGGGCTCTCGGAGCGCGAGGCCGAGCGCTCGCTCGCGGCCCTGGATCTAAGGCTCTCGAAGATCTCCGAGCAATGGAGCGCGGACGTGCCTCGCGGATTCATCACCATGCAGGAGCCGCCGCCCGGAGGCGTGGTGAAGCGGGGGCGGCGAATCTCGGTGGTCGTGAGCCTGGGCGCGCAGGGAACCTCCGTGCCCGTTCTGGACGGGAGCACCGAGCGGCAGGCGGGAATCCTCCTCGAGAGCGCGGGCCTGCGCCGCGGCAAGGTCGCGCGCGTGTACACCGATGAGGTCGGACGCGACCTGGTCATCGCAACCGATCCGCCGGGCGAAACCGTGGTGGAGCAGGAGACCGTGGTGGATCTCCTGGTCAGCCTCGGGACCCCGCCGCGGGGCTACGTGCTGCCCGATTTCACCGGGCGGGACCTGAACGGGGTCGCCCGCGGCCTCCGGGACGAGGGATTCCTGGTCTCGGCGCGCGAGGGGGGGCCGCGCCAGCGAAGCGACGCCGTCGCGGCACAGAATCCGCCCCCCGGACACCGCGTCGAGCCGCGCGACTCGGTCGTCCTCTACTACCACCCATGAAGCGCCGGCCCGCGCCCGCGCCGGACGCGCCGTGGTCGGGCACAGGCCGGTTTCGCATCTGCCCCTCCATCCTGTCGGCCGACTTCTCCCGGCTGGCCGAGGAGATCGCGGACGTCGAGGCGGCCGGAGCGGATTTCATCCACGTCGACGTGATGGACGGGCAGTTCGTCCCGAACCTCACGTTCGGACCGATCGTGGTCGGAGGAATCCGGAAGTGGACGCGGCTTCCGCTGGACGTGCATCTGATGATCGCCGACCCGCTCCGCCACCTTCCCGCGTTCGCCGACGCGGGGGCGAACCACCTCATCGTCCACGTCGAAGCCGTCGACGATCCCGAGGCCGCCGCGCGGGCGATCCGCGCTCGGGGCCTCAGGGCGGGGCTCGCGATCAAGCCCTCCACGCCGCTCGACCGGCTCGCGCGCGCTCTCTCCCAATGCGACACCGCGCTCGTGATGACGGTGGAACCGGGGGCCGGGGGGCAGCCCTTCTTGCCGGGATCCCCGGACCGGATCGCCGCGATCCGCCGGGCGATCGACGCGGGCGGCTTCGACTGTCTCCTGGGAGTGGACGGAGGCATCGACGCTCGGACCGCGCCCATCGCCGCGGAGGCCGGCGCCGACTCGTTCGTGGCGGGGAACTCCATCTTCCACGCCCCCGATCCGCCCGCCGCGCTCCGAGCCATCCGGGCCTCGCTCCGGGGCCGGTGAACGCGCTCGTCACGGGAGGCGCCGGCTACATCGGGAGCATCGTCACCGAGGAGCTGGTCCGGGCGCGGCACTCCGCGATCGCGCTCGACGACCTCTCGACCGGGCATCGGGCGGCGGTGCCGCCGTTGGCCCTCTTGGTGCCGGGCGCGATCCAGGACCCGGAGCGGCTTCGGGAGGCGTTCACGACAAAGTCGATCGATTGCGTGATCCACCTCGCGGCCCGGTCGATCGCCTCCGAATCGGTGGCCGATCCGGAAGGATACCGGCGGGCGAACGTCGGGGCGGGCGCCGTCCTGCTCGACGCCATGCGGGAACACGGCGTGAAGCAGATCGTCTTCTCCTCGACCGCGGCCGTCTACGACGCCTCGGTGCCCATGCCGCTTCGCGAGGACTCCGCGCTCAGACCCTCGAATCCCTACGGCGAGACCAAGCTCCGATTCGAGGAGATGCTCCGGGAGCGGTCCGAGACCCAGGGGCTCCGGTTCGTGTCGCTCCGCTACTTCAACGTGGCCGGCGCCAGCATCGACCGGGGCGAAGACCACCGGAACGAGACTCACCTGATCCCCCTGGCGATCGACGCGGCGCGGGGCTCCTCGGGGCCGGTCCCGGTCTACGGCACCGACTACCCCACGCCCGACGGGACCGCGGTCCGCGACTACATCCACGTGCTGGACATCGCCGATGCCCACCTGCGCGCGATGCGCTACCTGGCCGAGGGCGGGGAGAGCGCCGTCCTGAATCTCGGGTCGGGCGAGGGCGCTTCCGTGCGCCGGGTGATCCGCGCGGTGGAGGAGGTGACGGGGCGCCCCGTCCCCACGCAGGACGCTCCCCGCCGCGCGGGGGATCCGCCCGTCCTGATTGCCTCGGCCGACAGAGCGCGACGCGTGTTAGGCTGGAACCGGCAGTTCGAAACGCTGGGCGAAATGGTCGAAACCGCGTGGGAGTGGCGGATGCGCTTCCCGGAGGGATACGTCGAATGAGCGATCACCAGAAGCGGAGCGACGACGAGTTGGAGCCGGACAAGATCCAGGAGCGGCTGGTGAAGATCCACGACGTTCCCGACATGGTCACGGGAACGATCCTGACCGACTTCCTGAAGTCCGACGGCATCCAGGCGACGCTTAAGCCCGTCGAGATCTCTGCCCTTCCCGGGGTGGAGTCGATGGGCCACGGGTACTGGGGACAGATCGAAGTGCTGGAGCGCGACGCGGCCCGGGCGCGCGAGCTGATCGAGGAATACCTGAAGGCACGCCCCGCCGGCACGGCGCGAGGCTACGCCCCGGACGACGGCGACCCCGAGGACGCGGCGTGAGGCCGCTTCCCAGCGCGCCTTCCAAAGCCGCACCCATCGCGTCCGACGCGACGCGGGAGACCCTGGTGGCCCGCGTGCGCGCCATGTCGGGGCGCACGGTCCTGGTGGTGGGCGACGTGATCCTGGACCGCTATCTCTGGGGCCGCGCCACGCGGGTGTCGCCGGAGGCGCCGGTCCTTGTCGTGGACGTGGAGAAAGACGAGCTTCGGCTGGGAGGCGCCGCCAATGTGGCGCACAACGTCCGCTCGCTCGGCGCCACGCCTGTCCTCTGCGGCATGCTCGGCGAGGACACCCCCGCCGCCGACTGCGCGCGGCTCCTCGCGGAGCGCGAGGTCGACCCGGTCACGGGGATCGTCCGGGACGGCCGGCGCCGCACCACGCTCAAGACCCGGATCATCGCCCACCAGCAGCAGGTCCTCCGCGCGGACGAGGAGTGCCGAGATCCGGTGCAGGGCGACGTGCGCGAGGCGCTCTGGCAGCGCATCGAGGCTGCGCTGCCCCGGGCC
>DATGVG010000019.1:0-11632 GCA_035300625.1 Candidatus Limnocylindrales bacterium | reverse complement strand
GCTTCCACGAGGAGCGCCCGCCCCGGTTCGCGTAGATCAGCCCCGGACGGACCCCAGGAAGCGCATGAATTCGCGGCGCAGCCATTCGGGGGGGAAGGCGGCGATGAGGGCCAGGGCGCCGAGCGTGAGGAGCACCAGGGTGACGCCCGTCATTCCGCGGCTCCGGGCTTTCTTCTTGGCGTCCAGCTCGTGGAACCGCCACAGGAGCTCGGCCTTCTCCTCCGGTGTGAGGTTCCGTCCCAGGAGCAGCTTCTGGACGACCTTGGGGAGGTGTTTCTTGTCGCCGCGGTAGCTGCCATTCCAGTGCGGCAGGGGAAGATCCAGCCTCCCCTCCTCGACTTCCCATCCCCGCTCGTGCTTGTCCATGGCTCCCCCGACGCCGGAATCGACGGCCGATCCCGGATCGATCCAATCGATCGGCAAAAGGGCCGAAATCTTGAGCGCGGGGGTCAGGCCAGGTAGCGCTCCCGGAGCACGTTCTGGTGATGGATCTCGTGGCCGGCGATCACGAACGCCAGCGCGCGGACGCTCATCCGGACGTTGTTCGCCGAGCCCGCGCGATGCCACGCCGCCTCATCGAGGTTGGCGAACAGGGCGAGCGAGGCGTCGCGCACCGCCCGGAGCTCCTCCCGAAAACTCTGGAGCGTGCGGCCGGCCGTGGAGGTCACCGCGGTCCATTGGTCCTGGTCGAACCCGGGGAGCGGCGTCTCGTCGTTGCGCGCGAAGCGGAGGGCACGGTAGGCGAAGACGCGCTCGGTATCCGCCACGTGGCCGAGCACGTCCTTCACGGTCCACTTTCCCTCTGCGTAGCGCGAGTCGCCGCGGCTCTCGGAGAGGGGTTCGAGGAGCTGGCGGGTCCCCTCGGCGCCGTCCCGGAGCGCGCGGAGCAGATCCTCGCCGGGGACCAGGTCGATGTAGCGGCTGAAGTACGGGGCGAACTCCCCGGCGGCGGGGCGATGAATCAGCAGCATACGCGGAAGCTCCTTTCGTTGTATGGTCTTCGGATGCCATTCGCCTCGTTGGGCCTGTCCCCCGCGGTTCTGAAGGGGGTGCGAGCCGCCGGATACACGGAACCGACGCCCGTCCAGCGTCGCGCGATCCCCCTGGTGCTCACGGGCCAGGATCTGATCGCCGCGGCGCAGACCGGCACCGGAAAGACCGCCGCGTTCGTGCTGCCGATCCTCACGCGGCTCCTCGACGGACCCAAGCGCCTGCGCGCCCTGGTGCTCACCCCGACCCGCGAGCTGGCGGCCCAGGTGGAGACGAATGCCCGCGATTATGCCCGGTTCACCGACATCAGGGTGGGCGTCGTGTACGGCGGCGTGCCGCTGCCGCCCCAGGAGCGGATGCTGAAACTGGGGCTCGATTTCCTGGTCGCCACGCCGGGTCGCCTCCTCGACCTCCACGACAGGCTGGCGCTGCGCCTGGACTTCATCGAAATCCTGGTACTGGACGAAGCCGACCGCATGGTCGACATGGGATTCGCGCCCGACCTGCGCCGCATCCTGCGCCATCTCCCGACCGAGCGCCAGACGATGCTCTTCTCGGCCACGATGCCGCCGGATCTGAACTCCGTGGCCAAGGAAGCCCTCAAGAACCCGGCGCGCGTCGACCTGGCCCCGCCGTCGCGCCCCGCCGCGGGGATCACCCAGGCCGTTTACCCCGTGAGCCGGGACCGGAAGACCGACCTGCTCGACGCCATGCTCTCGCGCGACGAGGTCTCCAGCGTCATCGTCTTCGCGCGCACCAAGCACGGCGCCGACCGCCTCTCGAAGCTCCTCCTCCGGCGCGGCCACTCGGTCGCCACCCTCCACGGGAACCGGAGCCAGAGCCAGCGGGAGCGCGCGCTCGGCGATCTCCGCCGGGGGCGGGTGCAGGTCCTGGTCGCGACCGACATCGCTTCCCGCGGCATCGACGTCGAGGGAATCACGCACATCATCAACTACGACGTCCCGCACACCCCCGAGGACTATGTGCACCGCATCGGGCGCACGGGGCGCATGGACGCGGTCGGCGACGCCTTCACCCTGATGTCCCCCGAAGAGGGGAAGCAGATGACCGCCGTCGAGAAGTTCCTGGGCCGAGCGATCCCGCGCGTGACCCTCCCCGACTTCGACTACAAGGCGCGCCCCACGGACGACCGCCGGCACGAGGATCGCGCCGATACGGGCGGCGGCGGACGCCGTCCGGGCCGGGGCCACGCGCCCGCCCGGGATGGCGCGCGCGGCGGAGCGTCGCGGCACGGAGGCGGCCCGCGGCACGGCGGCGGCTCCGGACGCCAGGGCGGCGGCGCCTCGCGCCAGGGCGGCGGCGGGTCGCGCCAGGGCAACAATGCCCCCTACGAATCCCGGCGGGAGCCCCGCCCGGGCGACTCCCCACCCGCCTCACAGTCCGATCAACCGAGCGGACGCAGGCCGCGCAAAGTGACGCCGGCGGAACGCATGCGGCGAGGCCGCCACTAGCCGTTCGCATGGGCTTCACCCCCGACCAACCCTTCACTCCTCGAACGATCGAGATCATCGGGGCGCCCGTCGACCTGGGCGCTGGGCGCCGCGGCGTGGACATGGGACCCTCGGCGATCCGGATCGCGGACCTCGAGCCGCGCCTGGAAGCCCTGGGGCACCGCGTCACCGACTCCGGGGACATCGACGTCATGATCCCCGAGACGCTCCCCGTGGAGGCGGATAGCCTTCGCTACAAGACGGCCATCCTGGCCGCGTGCGACGCGCTCCGCGTCCAGGTCGAGCGGATCCACGGCCAGGGGCACACGCCACTCGTGCTGGGAGGGGACCACTCGATCGCGATCGGGTCGGTGGCCGCGTCCTCGAATCACTTCGCCCGGAAATCCCGGCCCGTGGGCCTCATCTGGTTCGACGCCCACGGCGACAGCAACACGCCCGAGACCACGCCCTCGGGCAACATCCACGGGATGTCGCTGGCCGTGTCGCTCGGCCTGGGGGATGCGGAGCTGGTCCGCCTGGGCGGCCGCGCGCCCAAGGTGAAGGCGAAGAACACCGCCCTCATCGGAGTCCGGGATCTGGACATCGGGGAGCGCCGGATGCTCAAGGAGAGCGGCGTGGCGGTCTTCACCATCCGCGAGGTCGACGAGCGGGGGATGCGCGACATCGTGGGAGAAGCGATCCGCATCGCCTCGGACGGAACGGCCGGGATCCATCTCTCCTTCGACATGGACGTGCTCGATCCCGAGGACGCTCCCGGCATCGGCACCCCGGTCCCCGGCGGCATCAACTACCGCGAGGCCCACCTCGCGATGGAGCTGCTCTACGAGAGCGGGGGCGTGGTCGCCGTCGATTTCGTGGAGGTGAACCCGGTCCTGGACACGCGCAATTCCACGGGAGCCCTCGCGGTCGAGCTGGCGCTGAGTCTATTTGGCAAGCGGATTCTCTGAGCCCGGCGCGGCCGCGCGAGACGATCGCGCCCGAGGGGCGGGGCAACGGCGCCCCGCCCCCCGGCGCTTCCATCAGCGGAGCACGACCCCCCGGCGGGTTGCCGTCACCCCGTCGGGCAGCCGGAAGCGGAAGAAGTAGACGCCGGACGGCGCGCGCCGCCCGCTCGCGGCGAGGCCGCTCCAGCGAAGCGTCTGATTCCCCGCGGCCCGCTCCTCCCTCATCGTGGCCACGAGCTGCCCCGCCACGTTGAATACCCGCATCTCCACAGGGCCTCCGCGGGCCAGCGCCATCGTGAACTCACCCGCGTGCCCGGCGTTCACCGAGGTGGCCGCGGGGTTGGCGCTCCCCGGGGCCGGCAACGCGGCGGCCAGAGGTGGAACCGTCCCCGAAGTGCGGGTGGTGACGATCGACGTGAGCTGGTAGCTGGCCGCCGCCGCGCTCTGATTCACCAGCTCCAGCCGGTAGGCTCCCGCGGCGGTCGGCGTCCAGCGCAGGACGCCGGTGGGCGTGGACGGGCTGGATTGCGCCACCGTCACGCCTCGCAGGTCCTTGAGCTTCGCGACGAGCTCGGTGGCCTCGCCGACCCCTTCCTTGTCGGCCACGACCTCGAACAGCGCGGTCGCGTCCGAGAGCTGGAAGTTCTGGATGAACACGGGAAGGTAGGGCTGGGCCGATCCGATGGTGACCTTCGGCAGCTCGGTCGGGTTGCCCGGGTCGCCTTCGGGTCCGCCGCCGGTGATGACATACTCGTCCACGTAGACCATGTCCCGCGGCGGTCCGCCCGCCGCCACCGCGTTGTTCCGCACCTCCAGGCGCAAGGTGTGGCTGCCGGCGGGCGTGCTGAACCGGACGAACTGCCCGAACGTCAGGTCGTTCTTCCCCGAGTAATCCGGATGCGCCGCGTCGGTCGGAACGCGGTAGCAGTCGACGATTCCCTTCGAGGCGCCGTCGATGAAGACCTCCGCGTTTCCGCCGCGGGGTCCGCGCGCGATCCGGACATCCAGGTCGGTTCCGTTGTAGCGGAACTGCTGGTAGGCATCCCCCTTCCCCTTTCCCGCGCCCACGTTCCGGCAGTAATGCCCGTTCGTGGCCCGGTCATCGTCGACCGAGTGCCAGCCGCCGTAGCTCGATACCAGCGGATTGTCGCAGTCGAGGTGGGTCTGCGTGATCCCGCCGCCGACGGGTCGATGCGTGGACTTGGTGAAGAAGCAGATTGCGCTGGTTGACGGAGGGTCCACCCCGTTGATGAGCGTCCCGCTGTAGATGATGTTCGGGAACCCTTCCGGATCGATGGCGAACGAGGAGTACTCGGCCAGCTCGCGCGTGCCGCCCGGACAGGCGAGGCCCCGGAGACAGATCTGCCCCTTGTGGATGATGCCATCGTCCCCCTGCTTGCTCGCGACGTCGAGCAGGACGCTGGGCTGGTCCGCGAGCGCGTTGTCCACCTGCGCGTAGATGACCCGCCAGGGCGCGCCCTGCTCTTCGAAGGCCGGGGTGTCGGGATCCCCCAAGACCGGTGAGCCGTACCACATGGCCGCGACCGTCCCTGAGGCACCCCCGCGGATCCAGGGGAGCACCGAGGTCGTTGTGAACTCGAGCCCGGCGACGCGGGGCGCGTTCAGCGGCACCGGCTTGGTCCAGTTGGAGGCGACCGTCGGGTTCTTCCCCGCGGCGCAGCTGATCAGGTAGACGTTGTGCCGGTCGCTGAAGGCGATGTGGACATTGTCGCCCTGGTCGACCGCCATGATCGGAAACTTGTTCGCGATCGTCAGGGTCCCGACACCGTGGAAGATCTTCCCGGTTTCGAAGGCGTCGGGCACGAACAGCGGCACGTCGGTGGGTCCCAGCGGAAGCTCGGCCGGAGGGGTCCCGCCCGACTTGGGATTCTTCCAGAGGTAGAGGTCCCGCATGTCGGCGCTGACGAACGTGCCCAGAAGGGTCCCGTCGTGCAGGAGCACCGAATTGCCGGTCAGGTTGTCCGGCACGCCGGTCTCGGGATCCATCACGTAGGACCCCTTCGTGAAGGTGAGCCCGTCATCCGACTGCACGACGAAGACATCGTGCTTTCCCTGCTCCGCCTGGCTCAGCTTCCGGAGGCTCATGTAGAGCGTCTTCTCGCCGCGGGCCACGTTCCATTGGCGGTCGTGCTGTGCGGTCGTGAAGGGGACCGGAACCCAGTTGTCCCCGCGGTCGGGCGAAACCGAGAGCGTGGACGAACCCAACCACAGACTGGTCACGTAGACGCGGCCGCTGCTCTGGATGCCGGGGTTTCCCCCCGCGGGAGGGACGACGGTGAACGGATCGCCCAGCGCGACGTCGACGTCGCCGCCGCCGGCTCCGCCCTCCGGTGAGACCACCGGGTTTGGATTCTGGGTTCCGTCCGGCTGGCCCAGGTAGACGAAGGAGCCTCCCTTGTCATCCGACCTCCAGAAGTCCACGCCGCCCGGCACGCCGCGGATCGCGCCGACATAGATGGTTCCGAAACGGTCCACCTCCACCTCGGGCTCGGTGTCCTGGTCGATGAAGACCAGGCTCCGCTCCTGCTCGGGCAGCTTCACCTCGGGTTTGAAGCCGAAGTCGAAGCGCTGGTACGTGGCCGTCCGGAATTCGTTCGGCGGCTCGGGCGTGGCGCCCGTCGCCGCGACCGACGCCGTTCCGGTGTACGACTCGTTCACAGCGCGGTAGATCAGCGTCTGCACGGTGTAGACGCCGGGCGCGGCGGGAAATGTCACCTGTTCGTCCGTGGACACCGACTGGCCCGATACCATGACCTCGGAACCGGTGGCCGCATCCACGACGTGCAGGTCGAGATCGTTGGTGGGGGAAAGCCACTGGATCCGGACGGTCACTTCGTGTGCGACCGGGTCCGTTCCCGAAACTGTGAGCGTGAAGAGGTCGCAGTCGCTGTTCTCGCACGACGCCGCGATGGGATCCGACGTGGTGCTGGTGAAGGGGCCGCCGCCCCAGGTGACCGGGGCGCTCCCGGGAGCGACGGATCCCGATGACGGAGTGGCGGCGGACGAGGGATGTGCGAAGACCACGAGGCAGGCCGCAAGCACGACGGGGAGAAGACGAGAGGCGGGGGCCATGGTGACACACCTCCTGGGTAGGAAGGCCGATCCCGACAGCGTCGCGGGCGCGCGGACGCGGGCCCGGCGCCCGCCAACAGGCGCCCGGCAACGGTAGCGGTGCCGCGGAGGAAGGCCTATCCGCTCGCGGACGATTTTTACGTGGGAAGAATGCGGCGGGAGCTGTCGGCGTCCGTCCTACGTGCCCTACTCGATGAGGCTGTTCCGCACGGCGTAGACGGTCAGGTCAGCGTTGGTCCTCATGCCCATTTTCTCGAGGAGGCGCGCCCGGTAGGTGCTGATGGTCTTGACGCTGAGGTGGAGGGCCTCGGCGGCCTGGGACGCCGTCTTCCCCGAGGCCAGCATGCGGAACACCTCGAACTCCCGGTCCGAAAGCGCCTCGTGCGGCGGGTCCTCGCCGGCCCGCGCGATCTGCTGCGCCAGCCGCTCGGCGAGCGACGGGCCGATGTAGCGCCCGCCCATCACGGCCTTCCGGATCGCGCCCAGCAATTCCTCGGGAGCGCTCTCCTTGGTCAGGTACCCGGCGGCGCCGGCGCGGAGCGCGCGCATCGCGTACAGGTCCTCGGAGCAGATGGTCAGCACCAGCACGGGCAGGCGGGGCCGCTCCCTCTTCACGGCACGGAGCACGTCCAGTCCGTTCTGGTCCGGCAGGTTGATGTCCAGCACCACCACGTCCCAATCGGCGCGGCGCACCTGATCGAGAACTTCGCGGCCG
Organism: Candidatus Limnocylindrales bacterium; assembly: GCA_035300625.1. Lineage (GTDB taxonomy): Bacteria > Eisenbacteria > RBG-16-71-46 > SZUA-252 > SZUA-252 > DASQJL01. The sequence continues at coordinate 4,418 of DATGVG010000019.1, read as the reverse complement.
GTGGCCGCCTCGCCGATCACGGAGACCTCCTGCGAATCGGTGAGCAATTCTTTGAGTCCCCTCCGCACCACGGCGTGGTCGTCCGCGATCAGGGCCCGGATCACGCCACCGCTCCCTGGCGGGCCCGGCGGCGCGTGGGACGCGAGGCGCGCGGAACGGAGACGGAGACGACGGTTCCACCCTTCCTCGCCCCGCGGATCGACGCCTCCCCTCCCAGGAGCGCGGCGCGCTCCTGGATGCCGCGGAGGCCCAGCGAAGCCGGGCTCTGCGCCGCATCGTCGGGGATCCCGGCGCCGTCGTCGCGCACTTCCAGAACCAGGCTTTCCCGGCCGCGGTGAAGCCGGATCTCGACCGATCGCGCTCCCGAATGGCGGGCCACGTTCGTCAGGCATTCCTGGACGGTGCGGAAGAGGCCGGTGCTCACCGCGCGGGACAGGCGCATCTCGGCCGCGCGCACACGGCAGCGGATGCCGGTGCGGGTCTCGAATTCACCGGCCTGCCATTGGATGGCGGGCACCAACCCCAGCTGGTCCAGGAGCTGCGGGCGGAGCTCCGCCGAGATTCGCCGGACGCGATCGATCGTGGACTCGACCATCTCCGCCATGGCGGACAGGCGGGCCACGACCGGGCCGTGGGCGGGCCCGCCGTCGGCGAGGCGCTTCTTGACCCAGGCGATGTCGATGCAGAGGGCCGTCAGGGCCCCGCCCAGCTCGTCGTGCACCTCCCGGGCAATGGCGGTTCGTTCAATCTCCTGGACCTCGGCCAGCCGGGTGGAGAGCGACCGGAGCTGCCGGAGCGACCGGCGGAGCGTCTCCTCGGCCTTTCTTCTCAGGGAGACGTCGCGGATCACACCGCCGAAATGGACCCCATGTCCGGTATCCCAGGCTCCGATCGCGAGCTCGATGGGGAATTCGGATCCGTCCCGGCGCATGCCGTTCAGCTCGAGCGTGCTCCCGATCACGCGGCTCTCTCCGTGCCGGCGGAGCCGCTCGATCCCCTCCTGGTGGCGCTCCCGGTAGCGTTCGGGCATGAGCACCGCGAGCGGCCTCCCGACGATCTCGCCGGCGGAGTAGCCGAACATGGCCTCGGCGGCGCGATTCCAGGACACGATCGTCCCCGTCTGGTCAGCGAGCACGATCCCGTCGCTCGCTGACTCGAAAACGGACCGGAAGCGCGCCTCGGACTCCCGGAGCGCCGCCTCCGTCCTCCGGCGCTCCCGCGCCATCTCGGCGCGATCGAGCGCGGCGCGGATCGTCCCCGAGAGAAGCGCGAACGACTCGGGCGGCTCCGACTCCGGACCCGCGCGGCGCATGGCTTCCAGGTCGCGCGACAGCTCGTCGCCGCCGCTGACGGAGAAGACCACCACCGGGCATTCCGGCCAACGCTCCTTCACCGCGGTCACAACCGCGGGACCGTCCGCCCAGGTCAGCTGGTAATCGGTGATGACGACGTCGTAGCCGCCCTGGTCGAGCGAACGGGCGAGGGCGCCGGCGTCGTTGACACCGGAGGCCTCCAGGCCGGAAAAAGTCCGGCCCAGCGCTTCCACGACCCCATCGAGGAGGGAGGGATCGTTGCTGATGAAGAGCAGGCGGAGGGGGGCGCCCATGGAAAAAGGCTAGGACGGTCGCGGGGCCCGGTCAAGAGCTCACGCTATTAAAAAAAGCCCCGCCGCAAGGAGCGGCGGGGCGCGATTCAGGCGCCTTCGGGTGAACGACGTTTACTTGAGATGCTTCGAGACGAGTTTGGTCATCTCGAACATGCTGACCTGCCTCTTGCCTCCGAAGATCGCGCGGAGCTTGTCGTCCGCGTTGATCATGGTCCGCTTCTTCGCGTCCTGAAGCTTGTTCTTCTTGATGTACGCCCAGAGCTTCTTGGTCACCTCGGTGCGCGGTAGCGCCCTCGACCCCACGACCTCGGAGAGTGTGTCCGAAGGCTGCATCGGCTTCATGAACGCGGCACTCGGCTTCCGCTTCGAGGCGGTCTTCTTCTTGGGTTTTGCGGCGCGCTTCTTAGCTGGCATGCACCTCTCCTTTCGTGAACGTCGTGCCGATCGATCGTCGGCGCCGAGGTGAAGTACTAGCACGAGACGCGGGAAGGGGCAAGCGTACAGGGAAAAATGCGGCCCGCGCGGCGGGCAAAAAAAATGGAGCGGAAGACGGGATTTGAACCCGCGACAACCACCTTGGCAAGGTGGGGCTCTACCGGGCTGAGCTACTTCCGCTCTGTCGAACTCTTGTCGGTACGGCGGGAGGGATTCTAAACCCCGCCTTTTCCCCTCGTCAAGGGAGGCTCGGGCGAGGGAGGACCCGTAGTACCGCTCTCTGGGTCCAGGGAGTCCAGCCAGCGGTTGAAACCCGAGCCCATGCGGCGCGTGGCGTTCACCTGGCGGTAGAGCCGGACGTAATTCCGCGCCGACGCCTCCCAGGAGAAATCGCGCGCCATCCCGTTCCGCCGGGCGCGCGCCAGGGAGGCGGGCTCGGCGAAGAGCGTAAGCGCCTGCTCCACGGCGCGGACCAGGGCGTCGGGGGAATACTCCGAGAATACGATTCCGGTGCCCTCGGCGGCACCCGGCGACAGCGGGATCACCGTATCGGCCAGCCCCCCCGTGGCGCGGACCACCGGCACGGTGCCGTAGCGCATGCTCATCATCTGGTTCAGTCCGCACGGCTCGTAGCGCGAGGGCATGAGGAAGAAATCGGCGCCGGCCTCGATCTGGTGCGCCAACGGCTCGTCGAGCCCGCGGCGATACGCGAGGCGGTCGGAACGCCGGCGCGCTGACGATTCCAGGAATTCCTCGATCTCCTTGTCCCCGCTCCCCAGCACCACCCACCGGAGCGGCAGGGCGAAGAGCCGGTCCGCGGCGGCGCGGACCAGGTCGAAGCCCTTCTGCTCCGCCAGCCGCGAGATCATGCCGACCACGGCGTGGCGCGGCTCGACGGGAAAGCCCATCTCCTGGAGCAGCGCGGCGGTGCAGAGCTCCTTTCCCTCGAGATTCTGCGCGTCGTAGCGCGCCGGGATGAAGCGGTCCGTCCGGGGATTCCACGTCTTCGTGTCGATCCCGTTCAGGATTCCCACCAGGTCCGCCCGGCGCGCGTTCAGCACGCCCTGCAGCCCGCACCCGAACTCCTCCCCCGACTGGATCTCCTCGGCGTAGCGCTCGCTCACGGTCACGAGCACGTCGGCGAAGTGAATCCCCGCCTTCAGAAAGTTCATCTTCCCCCAGAATTCGAACGGGGAGAGCGGATAGAGGTATCCGTCGGGGAAGCCGGCCAGTCTCATCGTCTCCGGCGGGTAGACGCCCTGATAGCCGAGGTTGTGGATGCCGAGGAGCGTCGCGGTCATCTGGAAGAAGGGATCGTCGGCGTAGACCGTCTTCAGATAAGCGGGGGCGAGCGCCGTCTGGTGATCGTTGGCGTGGATCACGTCGGGGGCGTAGGCCACGGCGCGCAGGGCTTCCAGCGCCGCCCGCGTGAAAAAGACGGAGCGCGAGGCGTTGTCGGCGAACGGAGCGCCGGTCACGGGGTCGGCGTAGATCCCGTTCCGGCCGAACCAGGTCTCGTTCGCGATGAAGAAGTGGTGGAGGTGCGCCGGCAGTCCGGCGTCCCGCAGCCGGTAGATCAGCCCGGGCTCGTCCCTGCCGCCGACGGGCACCTCGACCTGCCCGACCAGCTCCAGCGAGCCCTCCGGAACCGCGAGGTCGCCGTAGCGCGGCAGGATCACCGCGACCGAGCAGCCCAGGTCGGCGACGGCGCGGCTCAAGGCGCCTGTCACGTCCCCCAGGCCCCCTACCTTCGCGAACGGGGCGCACTCGGCGCTCAGCATCGCGACGCGGAAACGCTGGGCCATCAGCCGGGCCCGATCCGGATGCGGAACGCCCCCGCGAAGCCGGCGCGGACCGCCCTATCGCGGAGAGCTTGCGCCTCCTGCTCGGTCGCGAAGCGCCCCACCCGGACCTTGTGGAGCGGCGGCTCGGACGTGACGAAGGCTTCGCTCCGGAGCGCCGCCGCGGCCCGCCGGGCGACGGTCTCGGCCTCCTTCAGGTCCTCGGAAGCGTAGATCTGCACGCTCCAGACCGTCTCCGAGGGCGCGGGAGCGTGTCCCTCGCCTCCGGCAGGGCCATCCCCCTTCCCGCCCGCCGCCGTGCTCTCAGGGGGCGCCTCAAGCGGCGCGGTGGTCGTGTCCCTGGAGGAGGAGCCCGGCCCGCCGGGTCCCCCGGTGGATCCCCCCGGTCCCCCGGATCCGGCGACCGGGTCGGGAATCGTCGCCAGCTCCGCGGGCGTGATCTCCTCGGACGGGTCGAGCCTCGCCGGAGCGCCCGTGGGCGGGGCCGTGGGTGCCGGGCGGGCCGCGTCCGGCGCGGGGGTGCCGGCCGGCGGGACGTCCGCGGGCGCCGCCGTGGCCGCCGGGCGAGGTTCGGC
>DATGVG010000018.1:0-15990 GCA_035300625.1 Candidatus Limnocylindrales bacterium | reverse complement strand
CGCCGCGGGATTCGCGAACGTCTCCGTCGATCTGATGGCCGGCGTTCCCGGAGAGACGGCCGAGGGTTTCGCGCGCGGCGTCGCGGAGGTCGCGGCGTGCGGCGTGGAGCACGTTTCGCTGTATGCCCTCCAGGTCGAGTCGGGCACCCCCTTCGCCGCCAAGGCGGCGCGCGGGGCGCTCGCGATTCCGCCGGACGACGTCGCGGCCGCGCGGTACGAGGCGGCGGCCCGGATCCTGTCCGGCACGGGCGGCGGGGCTGGAGCCGGGGACGGCGGCGCGGGCTACCACCGCTACGAAGTGTCCAACTGGGCCCGGCCCGGCTTCGAGTCGCGCCACAACCAGGGATACTGGGTACGACGGCCGTATCTCGGATTGGGCCCCGGCGCGCACTCCTTCGACGGCGCGCGGCGATGGGGGAACGAGGAGCACGTGACGCGCTACTTCGAGCGCCTGGAATCGGGCCTTCTCCCGCGCGACGGAGTGCGGAGCGTCGGGGAGTCGGAGGCGCGCGAGGAGGCGGTGTTCCTCGGCCTCCGGCGCGCGCGCGGCATCCGCCAGAGCGCGGTGGAGCGCGCGGCGCCCGGAGCCGCCGATGGTTGGGCGCGCTGGGCCGAGGCTGCGGGCGCCGTCCGGCGCGACCTGCCGGGGCGCATCCGGCCCACGGAGCACGGCCTGATGACCGGGGTGGAGGCGGCCGCGGAGCTCTTCGCGCGGGCCGCGGCAGGCGCCGGCCGGGGGCGTCTTGACAGCCTCGCGGAGCGCTGCTAGGGTTCGCGGGGTTGGCACTCTCATACCGAAAGTGCTAACGAAGGAGCTACCCCCGATGAAGTCACTCGAGCTGGACCCGCGGCTGAGCCGCATTCTCACGTTCGTCGTCGAGAGTCACGTGTCGAGCGCCGAGCCTGTCGGCTCCCAATACGTGCGCGCCGCCTATCACCTGAGCATCTCCCCCGCCACCATCCGAAACGCCATGCGCGAGCTGGAGGAGCTGGGACTGTTGCGCCATCCCCACACTTCCGCGGGGCGGGTCCCCACGGAGGCCGGCTACCGCTACTACGTCGACCACCTCATGCGCCCGGAACCCATCCCGATCGGCATGCGGCGGGCCCTGGACGGGGCCGCTGACCGGGCGCGGCTCGAGTCGCGCTCCGGGGACCTGCCTCCCACGCTTGCTCGCGCCTCGCGCCAGCTGGCGATGATGGCCATGCGGAGCCGCGAGGACGAGTCCGTGGACCGGGTGAATTTCGCCGCCCTGGAAGGGGGCCTGGTCGTGGTGGCCGTGGGCGTTCGGGACGGCGGCGTGGCCACCGCCACGTGGCGCCCCCGGACCGCTCCGCCGGCGGCCGTGCTCCGGCGGGCCGAGGCGTGGGTGCGCGAACGGCTGCCCGTCGCCGGGCCCTCCGGGCTGGACGCGCTGGCCCGCGCGGCGGGCGCGGGGGCGCCGCCCGATGCGGCGCCCTTCGTGGAGGAGGCGCTGGCCGAGGCCTCGCGGCTTCTGGCGACGCGGGAGATGCCCGCCGTTCGCGTGGACGGGGCCGACAACATCGCGTCCCAACCCGAATTTCAGGGGCCGGGACAGCTGCGGCCCCTGGTATCGCTGCTCGCGAATCAAGAATCGCTCGCCCGCACGCTGGACGCGTTCTCGGGCGAGGTCACGCCGCGCGTCGCGATCGGGAGCGAGATCGCCTCTCCCGAGATGCGCGCGTGCGCCATCGTCGGAATGGGCGTGGTCGTCGGCGGGATGAGGGGCGTCATCGGCGTCATGGGACCGGTTCGCATGCCGTATCGCCGGGTTGTCTCCCTCGTCGTTTACGTCGGCGGCCGCCTTCTGGGAGCTTCGACATGAAAACCAAACGCGAAACCATGGCGCCGGAGGGCGACGACGCGCGTCCCGGCGACGCGCCGGCCGGCGACGCGCCGATCGAAGGCGATCCGGCGCGCGACGCTGAGGGCGGCGAGGGCCAAGGCGGCGCGGATCCAGAGCGTCCCGGCTCCGAGTTGGACCGGCTCCGCGCGCGCGAGGAGGAGCTGCTCCGCGCCCTCGCCGAGATGACCAACGTGCAGCGCCGCCGGAAGCTCGAGAGCGAGCAGACGGTGCTCTACGCCAAGGAGTCTCTGGTGCGGGACCTGTTGCCCGTGCTGGACGACTTGAACCGGGCCCTCGCCGCCATGCCCGGCGGATCCGACGATCCGGTGCGCGCGGGCATCGAGCTGGTCCGCGAGCGCTTCCTGAAGATCCTCGAGCGCGAAGGAGTCGTGCCGATCCGATCCGAGGGTCAGCCGTTCGATCCCAACCTGCACGACGCGATCGGGGAGGGGAAGCCCTCGCGCGGAATCCCTCCGGGCACCGTGATCGAGGTGGCGCAGCCGGGCTACCGGATGCGCGACCGCGTGCTTCGCCACGCGAAGGTCATCGTGGCCGGCCCGGCGGATGAGAAGGACAGGAACAACGCGTGAGCACGGTGCGCGACTACTATGAAGTGCTCGGCGTCGAGCGCACCGCCTCGCCTGACGAGATCAAGAAGGCCTACCGGCAGCTCGCGCTGAAATTCCATCCCGACAAGAACCCGGGGGACAAGCAGGCCGAGGAGCGCTTCAAAGAGGTGGCCCAGGCCTACGAGGTCCTATCGGATCCGGAAAAGCGCTCGCGCTACGACCGCTACGGAAACGCGCCGCAGGGCGCGCCCGGCGGCGCCGGCGGCGGATTCGAGGACATGGCGGGCTTCGACCTGGCCGACGCGCTCCGCGCGTTCATGCGCGATTTCGGCGGTGGCATGGGCGGGTTCAACGAGTTCGACGAGGAGGGGCGCGGCCCGCGCCGCGCGCGCGAGCGGCGGGGGAATACCCTGGAGATCCGCCTGCCGCTCACGCTGGAGGAGATCGCGACCGGCGTCGAGAAGCGGGTCAAGATTCGCCACATGCGCGCCTGCAAGACCTGCAAGGGAACCGGCGCCAAGGAGGGGACCAGCCGCAAGACTTGCCCGCGGTGCAACGGCTCGGGCCAGGTGCGCCAGGTGCAGCGCTCCATCCTGGGCCAGCTCATCAACGTGACCACGTGCGACCGCTGCCACGGCGAGGGCACGATCATCGAAAACCCCTGCGAGGTCTGCGGAGGGGAAGGGCGCGTGAAGGAGCAGAGCGAGATCACCATCAAGGTCCCCGCCGGGGTATCGAGCGGGAACTTCATTCCGCTCGCGGGCCTCGGAGACGCGGGTCCACGGGGCGGTCCTCCCGGCGATCTGATCGCCCATATTCTCGAGGTCGAGCACCCTCTGTTCGCGCGGGAAGGCGATGACCTGATCGTCGAGGTTCCCGTCAGCCTGTCGCGCCCCGCGCTCGGCGGGAAGGTGGAGGTGCCGACCCTGGGCGGAGGGCGCGCGCTGGTTCAGGTCCCGGCGGGAACGCAGACGGGGCGCCTGCTCCGCCTGCGGGGGAAGGGGATCAAGAGCCTGCAGCGCTCGGGGAGCGGCGATCTCCTGGTCCGCATCGTGATTCACACACCTTCCAAGATCACCGAGCGGGGAAAGAAAGTACTCGAGGAATTCGAGACCCTCCCCGAAGCCAAGGCCCCTCCGCCGCGCCGGCCCAAGTTGCCGGGCGGCGAGGACTGACCCGAAGAGTCCCGAATGTCGCGCCTGGAGCGGGTCCCCGATTCGCCGTTCTGGGTCGAGCCGGGATCGGTGGACGCGGGAAGCTCGCGGCTCCGCCTGAGCGCCGAAGAGTCGCACCACCTCTTGCGCGTGTTCCGCGCGACGCCCGGCACGTCCTTCGAGGCGATCGACGGCCAGGGAATGTTGTACCGCTGCGAGCTCGAGGGAGCGGAGGGCGGGGTCGCGGTCGCCCGCATCGAATCGCGCGAGGCCGGCGTCCGGGAGCTGCCAGCCGCGATGGCGCTTCTCGTCGGGCTCCCCGAATTCGGACAGGCGGAAGCGGTGATCGAGCACGCGGTTCCTCTGGGCGCGACGTGGATCGATTTCGTCGCCGCATCCCGGAGCGGACGGGAGGCCTACTCGGGCAGCCGGCTCGAGCGGCTGGAGCGCCTGAGCCGGGCGGCCCTCAAGCAGTCGCGGCGGACCCGGAAACCGGTCCTCCGGTCCTCGGGTACGCTGGAGGAGGCGCTGGCGGCGGCTCCGGGTCCCGCGGCTCGATTCGCGGCCGATCCGGACGGCGCGGCGGGGTTTTCGCTCGGAAACACCCCGATCCTCGGACGGGAACGGGCGGTGGTGCTTGCGGTTGGGCCCCCGGGGGGATTTTTGCCGGAGGAGGCGGAGCTGCTCCGCGCGGCGGAATTCAAGCCTATCTCATTAGGCCCCAGTCGCTTATCCACATCCACGGCTGCCATCGATCTCCTGGCCCTGGCGCGTAACCTCGTTCTCGCGAGCGGGTTGCCCACTAGTTGACAAAATCCGGCTATCGGGGTATCTTTAGTAGCGTTAGGCGGAGTTTGCCCGACCCGTTTTCGGGGGGCTTTACGGACCTCTAACTGGTTCTGAAGGAGGCGATTCAATAGGATGCCCGGCATCAGGGTCAAGGACGGAGAGTCCTTCGAGAGTGCCCTTCGCCGGTTTAAGAAGAAGTGTGAGAAGGCTGGAATTCTCGCAGATCTGCGTCGACATCAGCACTTCGAAAAACCGAGCGAGCGGCGGAAGCGAAAGCTCAACGCCGCGAAGAGGAAGATGATGGCCCGAATGAAGTCGGCCGATTAGGGTCGTCTCACCGAACGTCCAGGCGGGAAATCGGCGCGAGCCGGTTTCCCGTTTGTCTCCCGGGCCGGAATCGCCTGCCGGCCCCTCACCCCCGGAAAAAGTCGACACCGAATTGAATCAGCGCCCGGCCACGGCGCCTCAAGATCCCGTGGACTCCATGGATTTGGATCGCCCGCGGGACCACGCACTCGTCGTCCTGGAATATCCCTCGGTGCTCCGCGCGCTGGCGGGGCGGACCCGTTCCGTCCCCGGCCGCGAGCGGGTGCTGGCGCGCGCCCCATTCCGGCGCTTGGACGAGGCCCGACTCGCGCAGGAAGAGATCGCCGATCTCCTGGCCGCGCACCAGGAGGGGGATCCTCCGCCGACGGCGGCGCCGCCCGATCTGCGCGAGGTGCTGAAGCGGCTCGCGACCGAGGGGATGACGCTCCGCGGAGAAGAGCTGTGGCAGATCGCCGTCCTCCTGGAGCAGGCGGCGCAGGTATCGGGGTGGATCCGGAAACGGCGCGAGGAGGCGCCCGGGCTTTTACGGCTTCTCGGCGCGCTCGACCCGCTGGAGGGCTTCCGGCGCGATCTGACGCGCGCGCTCGACCCATCCGGCAGCGTGCGCGACGACGCCTCGCCCGAGCTGTCGAAGATCCGCCGCGCCATTCGCTCCCTGCGCGAGCGTCTGGCGTCGCGGCTTGAGGCCATCCTCCGGTCGGCTGGGTCGCCGGAGAGCTTCGTGACCCTGCGCGAGGAGCGCTACGTCATCGCGATTCCGGCCTCGAACCGGCGCGCCGTTCCGGGCGCGGTGCTGGGCCATTCCGGCTCGGGAGCCTCCGTCTTCGTCGAGCCGCGCGAGGCCGCCGAGGGGAACAGCGAGCTGTCCGAGCGGGCCAGCGACGAGGCGCGCGAGGTGGAGCGGATCCTGCGCGAGTTGTCGGCGGCCGCGCACCGGCACCATCCGGCGCTCCAGGGGAATCTCGAGGCCCTGGCCGGCCTGGACGCCGCCGAGGCGGTGGTGTCGTGGGCGCGCGAAGCCGGGGCCGCGCTTCCCGAGCTGTCGGACCAGAGGCGGCTTCTCCTTCGCGGCGCGCGGCATCCGATCCTCGTCTCGCGCCACATGCGGGGGGAGCTGGCCGGTCCGCCGGTGCCCCTGGATCTGGAGTTGGACGCCGAGAATCCGGTCCTTCTCGTGACCGGACCGAACATGGGCGGAAAGACGGTCGCGCTGAAATCGGTCGGGCTGATCGCGCTTCTAGCGATGGCCGGACTTCCGGTGCCCGCGGCGCACGGAACGACGATCCCGTGGCTCGACCGCATCGTCTGCGACATCGGGGACGAGCAGTCGATCCAGGACGACGTGAGCACTTTTCTCTCGCACGTGCGGCGCGTGGCCGAGGCGCTGGAGGTGGCGACCGACAGGAGCCTGGTGCTCCTGGATGAGCTGGGCTCGGGCACCGATCCCGCGGAAGGGGCGGCGCTGGGGCAGGCCGTGCTCGAGGCGCTGCTTTCGCGCGGCGCGATGACGCTCGCCACCACGCACCACGGCAGCCTGAAAACCTTCGCCCACGAGACGCCGGGCGTGCGGAACGCGTCGATGGCCTTCGACGAGGACAAGCTCCGCTCCCTGTTCCGGCTGGTGGTCGGGGTGCCCGGAGGCAGCCGCGCGATCCAGGTGGCGACGCGCTTCGGCATGCGCGCGGAGGTGCTGGACCGGGCGCGGGCGCTCATGCCCGAAGGGGAGCGCGACTTGAACCGGCTGATCGAAGAGTTGGGGCGCCTCCGCGAGGAGGCGGTGGCGGAGCGGCGCGCGTTGACCGACACCCAGGCGAAGCTCCGCGAGCGGGAGGCGGAGCTGCGCGTGGCGCGCGAGCGGCTGGAGGCGGAGAAGAAGGAGCGGAAGCAGGCCGAGCTCTCCGCCCGGCGCGAGCTGTTGCGCCAGCTGGAGAGCCAGATCGACGACTACCGGAAGAAGGTCCGGTCCGAGCGGAAGGCCAGCGCCGAGACGCTCCAGGAGGGGCGCGGGCTGGTGAAGGAGATGTCGGCCGCGATCGATGCCGAGACCGACGTGCCGGGCTCCGTGGAGCGGGGCGCGCCGGTCACGGTGGCGCACGAGGGGGACCGGGTCTACGTCCCCGCGCTCCGGGCCGACGGGGTCGTGGTCTCGGCCCCGGACAAGGACGGCCGCGTCCGCGTGAAGATCGGCGGAGCCACGGCCATGCTCTCGCTCCGCCAGCTCCGCTCGCAGGCGGGCGACGCCACGCGGGCGGGCGGCGGTGATGGCGCCGGCGGGAAATCCGGGCCAGGCGAGGCGTCCCCGGTCGGGGCGACGGGAGTACCCGATCTGAGCGCCTCGGGGAATGAAGTGGACGTGCGCGGCTTCGAAGCGGACGACGCGGTCCGGGCGGTGGAACGCTTCCTCGAGGACGCCTCGGTGGGAGGGATCCAGATCGTGCGGATCATCCACGGCAAGGGGAAAGGGATTCTCCGCGAAGAGATGAAGCGCTTCCTGGCCCACAACGGGATCGTAAAGGAATTCCGCCTCGGCGAAGTGCGCGAGGGCGGCACCGGCGTGACCATCGTGACCCTGGATTCGTGAGGACCGTGATCCCCTCGAGCGAAGCGAAAGAGCAGATCCGCGAGGCAACCGACATCGTCGCCCTGGTGGGCGAGAAGGTGGCGCTCAAGCGCGCCGGCCGCTCGTGGAAGGGGCTCTGTCCCTTCCATTCGGAGCGGACCCCGTCGTTCACCGTGAACCCCGAGCGGCAGGTCTGGCATTGCTTCGGCTGCGGCAAGGGAGGCGACGTCTTCGCCTGGGTGACCGAGATGGAGAAGGTCCCGTTTCCCGAGGCGCTCCGAATCCTCTCGGAACGCGCCGGGATCGAGCTGCCGCAGCAGGCGCGGGGACCCGGGGACGCGGCGCGCGACCGGCTCTACCAGGCGAATGCGCTGGCGAACGACTACTTCCGGGCCAGCCTCAAGTCCGAGGCGGGCGGCGATGCACGTGCCTACCTGACCGGGCGCGGCTTCGAGGGGGAAATCCTCGAGTCCTTCCAGGTGGGCTGGGCGCCCGCCGGGTGGGACGGACTGGTGACGACCCTGGGGAAGCTGTTGCCGCTCCCCGTGCTGGAAGAAGCGGGATTGGCGCTCCGCCGCGGGGACGGGGGCCGCTACGACCGCTTCCGAAACCGGATTGTCTTCCCGGTGCTGGGCGCGGCGGGAAAGGTCGCCGGATTCGGGGGACGCGCCATTGCGGCCGAGGATCAGCCCAAGTATCTGAACTCGCCGGAGACGGCGGTCTACCGGAAGGGACAGCTCCTCTTCGCCCTGCCGGAGGCGCGCGCGGCGATCCGCGAGCGGAAGCAGGCGCTGGTCGTGGAGGGCTACCTCGACGCCATGCGGCTCCACGCGGCCGGCTTCGCGAACGCGGTCGCGACCAGCGGCACGGCCTTGACCTACGAGCAGTCGCGGATCCTGGCACGCTCCGAGCCCGAGGCGGTGCTGGTGTACGACGGGGACGACGCGGGGGTCCGGGCGGCCGACCGCGCGCTCGAGCCCTTGATGCGGGCGGGGCTCCCGGTGCGGGTGCTCCTGCTCCCTCCCGGGGAGGACCCCGATTCCTTCGTCCGGAAGGAGGGCCCGGGGGCCTTCGGGGATCTCCTGGCCAAGACCGTGGACGCCGCGGGCTTCCTGGCCGGGGCTTCTCTCGGCGCGGGGGGCCAGAACCCGTCCGTGGAGGCGCGGGTGCGGCGGTATGTCGAAGTGATCAGCCGCGTGGACGATCCAATCCGACGCCGCCTTCTGGTGCGCCGGGGCGGCGAGGCCTTCGGCCTGGAGGAGCAGGTGTTTCTGGAGGCGCTGGGGAAACGGCGGGAGGGAAGCGCCGCCTCCCGCGCCGCGGGCGGCACCGCGTCGCGCCGGTCCGCGGAGCAGGCTCCGGCCGCCGGTCAGGAACCCGGCGGACATCCCCGAACCTCAAGCGATTCTTCGGCATCCGAGTCACATGGAGGGGTTTCTTCCGGCTCCCCCTCTTCAGGCCCGCCGGACCCGGTGGAATTGGAGTTGGCCGCGCGGGTTCTGACCGAGGACGGCGCTCTGGCCGAGGCGGCCGGGCACGGGGACGAAGGCTGCTTCCGGCACGAGGGGCTCCGGGAGCTGGTGCGGCCGTGGCTGATCGAGGGCCGCATCCCACTCTACGGTGAGCTTCGGGACCTCATGAGCGCGTCCACGCTGGCCCGCGCGGTCCTCGCCGATCACCCCATCTCCGAGGAGTCCGACACGATCGAGGCGTCACGCCGCGGGGCGCGAGCCCTGATCGAGCGCCTGGAAGAGCGGCGAATCCGTGCCCAGATCGACCAGCTCAAGCGGGAGATCGGCCGGCCCAGCCAGGCGCACGACCAGGAGTCGGAGACCCGCCTTCTGACCGAGATCAAGGATCTGACCACCAAGTTGCACAGCCGTAATCATCCGGCCGTTTCCTAGAGGAGAGCGCACGAGCCAATGAAACGAGAGGCGAAAGGGTTGAAGCGGGAGAAGAAGGGGGGCGACCGTCTTGTCGAGCTGAAGACGCTCGCCGGAAAGCAGCACTACCTGCTTCACGACCAGATCGAGACCTTCCTGGACGAGAGCGCCTCGGTCGAGGACATGGACGAGGTGTACATCGCCCTGAACGACCTCAAGGTCGACGTCTTCGACACCCACGAAGAGGCGCAGCAGAAGCTCCGCCTGAAGCGGCGCGAAGAGAAGCGGCCGCCCGAGAAGCAGACCCTGCCGCACCCGGTCCGCTACGACGATCCCGTGCGCATGTACCTGCGCGAGATGGGACGCGTCCCGCTCCTCGACCGCGAAGGCGAAGTTGAGATCGCGAAGCGGATCAAGGCGGGGGAGAAGCAGATCTGCACGGCCCTGTTCCGCTCGGGGCCCATCCTCAGGGAAATCGTCTCCTACGGCACGCGAGTGAAGCAGGGGAAGATGCGCGTGGAGGACCTGACCCAGATCGACTTCGGAAACTGGAATCCCGAGTTCTCGCCCAAGCGGGAGCGGGCGCGCGCGCTGAAGGCGCTGGACAGGGTCCGCGTCCTGCACGCGAAGCACACCAAGCTCCAGGAAAAGCCCATCGGACGGCTGAAGGAAGAGCTGCGCCTGGCGCACCAGGGCAAGATCCGGGTCTCGGACGAGGAGCTGATGTGCGAGCTCTTCACGCTGAACCTGAACATCCGGCTGATCGAGCGGCTGGCCGAGCGGATCAAGGACTTCTCGCACCAGGTCGACCTGGTGGAGAGCGAGTTCACCGATCTGGAGCGGCGCTGGGGCCGCACCGGGGAGGAGATCGCGGAGCTGGCCAAGCGGGCCAAGAAGAGCCGCAAGGAAGAGCGCCAGGTCGAGAAGGACAGCGGCCTCGCCGCGGGGCACTTCGAGGAATACGACCACGCGGCGAAGAACGCGCGCCGCAAGGTCCGGAAGATCGAGGAAGAGGCGAAGATGACGCGCGACCAGATGAAGGAGGTCGCGCGGGAAATCCGCTCGGGCGAGATCGCCCGAGACAAGGCGAAGCGGGAGATGATCGAGGCCAACGTGCGCCTCGTGATCTCCATCGCGAAGCGCTACACGAACCGCGGGCTCGAATTCCTGGACCTGATCCAGGAGGGAAACAGCGGCCTGATGCGCGCGGTCGACAAGTTCGATTATCGGAAGGGCTACAAATTCTCCACGTACGCCACGTGGTGGATCCGCCAGGCCATCACGCGCGCCATCGCCGACCAGGCGCGCACCATCCGCGTGCCGGTGCACATGATCGAGGCCATCAACAAGGTCGTGCGCACGTCGCGCCGCCTGGTGCAGGAGCTGGGGCGCGAGCCCACGCCGGAAGAGGTGGCTGTGAAGCTGGCGCTGCCGGTGGACAAGATCAAGAGCGTGCTCAAGGCCGCGCAGGAGCCGATCTCGCTGGACCGCCCGATCGGCGAGGACGACGATTCCAGCCTGGGCGATTTCATCGAGGACACCAGCGTGGTCTCGCCCGCCCAGGCCGCGGCCTTCTCGATGCTGAAAGACGAGGTGAACGAGGTCCTGGAAACGCTCTCCAAGCGCGAGGCCAAGGTGATCCGCCTCCGCTTCGGGCTGACCGAGGACGGCTGCCCGCGGACCCTGGAAGAGGTGGGCGCCACGTTCAACGTGACCCGCGAGCGCATCCGCCAGATCGAGGCGAAGGCGCTCCGCAAGCTGCGCCATCCCACCCGCAGCCGCCGCCTCAAGGGCTACGTGGAGATCATGTGACGGGAGCCGGGCGCCGATGGGGGGCCGCGGCTTGACCCTGTCGCGCCGCGTTTGGTACCCTGCGCCGCTCGGGTCCACATCCGGAACGATGAATCGCAACCGGGCCCATAGCTCAGCTGGTGAGAGCGCCCGGCTCATAACCGGGTGGTCCTTGGTTCGAGTCCAAGTGGGCCCACTTGCCCTTTCCTCGCCGATGCCCTATCGCGCCGGTGCGAAGGTCTCCGCGACTCCATCTTGCGTCGGGGCGGTTAGCTCAGTTGGGAGAGCGCTGGTATCACAAGCCAGAGGTCGCAGGTTCAATCCCTGCACCGCCCACCACGCCGGGGCCTGCCTCCGGGGCGCGACCGGCCCCGCCGGTCCGCGGGGCGCGGCCCAGAGCCGCGGAACCCCGTCGCCCCTCACGGGGAGCGCGTTGATGCGCGCTCCCCGTTTTCGTTTCCACCCGACCGGTGGACCCGGTAGAAAGGCGCGACGTGCTGCCTGAGCTGGAAGCGCTCCTGGACCTGCAGCGCCGCGACAGTCTTCTGCTCGGCGCCAGGCGGCGGAAGGACGAGATCCCGAAGCGGCGCGAATCGCTGCGCGGGGCACTGGCCGGCGCCAGGTCGGCGCAGGACCAGACCAAGAAGGAGCTGGAGGCGGCGCGTCTTGCCCGCCGCTCATTCGAGAAGGAGGCGGAGGGCTTCCAGGCTGAGGTGGCGAAGCTGGAGCGCCAGCTTTTGGACGTGAAGACGAACCAGGAATACACGGCGATGCGCCACCAGATCGAGGCCGTGAAGCAGAAGCGCTCGGACGTGGAGACGAAAATCTTGGAGAATTACGAACGCGAAGAGGCTCTGGCCGCGGCCGCGAAGAGCGGCGAGAAGCGGGTCGCGGAGGAGGAAGCGCGCCTGAAGCAGGGGGAGGCGGATCTGGACCGGGACGCAGCGGCGCTCGAGCAGGCGCTGGCCGAGCTGGTCCGGGAACGGGACGCGGTTCGCCCCCGGATTCCGGCGGCCGTCCTGTCGCGCTACGATCGCCTGGGCTCGCGAGACGGCGTGGCCGTGGCGGAGGTGCGGAAGAGCGCGTGCAGCGTCTGTTTCCGCCAGCTCACGCCGCGGGACATGCAGGAGATCCGGCGGGGCGAGGCGATCATGAACTGCGAGGCGTGCGGCCGCATCTTAATCTACAACGAAGGAAGCACCGTCTAATTAGCGGGACCGGGCCTCGCGGCCCTCTCCCGGAGGAAAATAGCCATCGGATCGCTCCGCCATCTCATCCCCTACCTCCGCCGCCACAAGATCGCGCTGGCCGTCGGGGGCGTCTCCATCCTGCTCACCTCGCTGTTCCAGGTGTGGTCCCCCTGGCTGGTCCGCCAGGCGGTGGATCACCTGGAGCGGGGCGTCACCCGGCAAATTCTGCTCCGCGACTCCGGGCTGATCCTCCTCGCCGTGGTGCTGCAGGGGATCTTCCTCTTCACCATGCGCATGTCCCTGATCCGGGCGTCCCGCCGCATGGAGTACGAGCTTCGAAACGACCTCTTCGACCACTTCGCGCGGCTCCCGGCCGAGACGTACCGGACGCGCAAGGTGGGCGATTTGCTCTCGCGCGCGACCAACGATCTCGACGCGGTGCGGAATTTCTTGGGCCCGGGGCTGATGTATCTGGGGAACACCATCGTGACGTTCGCCTTCGCGGTGACGCTGATGACCCGGATCGACCTTAGGCTCACCCTTCTGGCGCTGATCCCGCTCCCGATCCTCTCGTTCACGGTGGCCCGGCTGGGCGCGAAGCTCCACCACTACTACGAGGCGATCCAGGCCTCCTTCGCCGCCCTCACCGCGAAGGCGCAGGAGACGCTGTCGGGGATCCGCGTGGTGAAGGCGCATGTGGAGGAAGAGGGGGAGTACAACGCCTTCCGCGTGATCCACGAGGACTATCTGGAGAAGAACCGGGCGATGATCCGGATCTGGTCCAGCATGTGGCCCATGCTCTCGCTGTTGGGCGGCATCGCCGCCGCCATCGTGCTCGGAGTGGGCGGGGCCGCGGTCATCGCCGGCAAGATCACCCTGGGCGAGCTGGTGGCCTTCCAGATCTACCTCGCCATGCTCATCTGGCCGATGATCTCGCTGGGCTGGGTGTCGAACCTGTTCCAGCGCGGGGCGGCGTCCATGAAGCGGATCCAGGACGTGCTCTCGCTCCCCACGGAAGAGGACGTTCATCCGGGGCTGAATGGGCCGCAGGTGGACGGCGCGGCGGGAGCTGGACGCGACGGCGCGGGCGCCGGGCGAAGGCCCGCGGTGGAGCTGGAGGGCGTGCGCTTCCGCTATCCCGGTACCGACCGGGACGTGCTCCACGGTGTGGCGCTCACGATCGGCGCCGGCGAAGCCCTGGCGATCGTCGGGCGGACCGGCTCGGGGAAGACGACCCTGTTGAACCTGATCGCCCGCCTGTACGAGCCGACCGGCGGCGCGATCCGCCTGGACGGGGTGCCGACGACGGAGTGGGCGCGCGGCCCGCTCCGCCGCAGGCTCGGCATCGTGCCGCAGGAGACGTTCCTCTTCTCCGACACGATCCGCTCCAACGTGGCGTTCGGCTTCGAGGATGGCGCGCCGCCGCCCGACGCCGAGGCCGTGGCGCGCCAAGCCGGGCTGTCGTCCGACCTAGGGCAGTTTCCGCTGGGACTGGACACGCTGATCGGGGAGCGGGGAATCACCCTCTCGGGCGGGCAGAAGCAGCGCGTGGCGCTGGCCCGCGCGCTCGCGCTGGAGCGCCCGGTGCTCCTCCTGGACGACGCGTTCGCGAACGTCGATCAGGGCACGGAAGAGGAGATCCTCGACAACCTGTTCCGCGCGAAGGAGCGCGCCACGATCGTGCTGGCGACGCACCGCCGCTCGGCGCTCCTCCGCGTGGACCGGATCGTGGTGCTGGACGAGGGAAGGATCGTGGCGTCGGGCACGCACGAGGAGTTGATCGCCTTGAGCGGCCTGTACGCCGACCTCTACCACCTGGAAGAGGTGGTCGAAGAGCTGGAGGCCCTGTGACGGCGCGCGCGACGGCCGGAGGGGGTCGCTGATGGCCGGTCCCTGGGGCTCGGCTGCCGACGACGTCGAGGCGAAGGGGGCGATCTACGACCGCCGCCTGGCCGCCCGTCTCCTCCAGTTCCTGAAGCCCTACAAGAAGGAGATCACGCTCTCGATCGTCCTGCTCGGGATCATCTCGCTCCTGGAGGCCGCCGGCCCGTACCTCACCAAGATCGCGATCGACACCTACGTGAAGCCGGCGAGCGGCCACGGGGGCCTGGGCGCGGATGCGACGCGGGGACTCCTGCTCATCGCGGGCGCCTACATCGGCATCCTCGCGTTCGGCTTCGTCCTGCGCTACGTGCAGTCCTACACCATGGCCATGGTGGGGCAGCGCGCGATGCAGGACCTGCGCCTCTCCATCTTCCGGCACCTCGAGACCCTGACGCCCTCCTACTTCGACACGCGCCCCGTGGGCCGCATCCTGACGCGCGTCACCCAAGACGTGGCGGTGCTGAACGAGCTGTTCGCGCAGGGGGTGGTCGCGGTGATCGGCGACCTCTTCATGCTCGCGGCCATCGTGGCCGCCATGTTCTGGCTCAACTGGAAGCTCGCGCTGGTCACGATGACCACGGTGATCCTCCTGGTCATCGCGACCGCGATCTTCCGCTCCAAGGTGCGCGTCTCGTACCGCCGCGTGCGGACGCGGCTGGCCAAATTGAACGCCTTCCTCCAGGAGCACCTCCAAGGACTGGACGTGCTCAAATTCTTCAACACCGAGCTGAAGCAGACGCGCAAGTTCGACGAGGCGAACCGCTCGCACTACGACGCCCACGTGCAGAACCTCTTCTACTACGCCGTCTTCTTCCCGGTGGTGGAAGTGATCGGCGCGATCGCGCTGGCGCTGATCCTCTGGTACGGCGGGAGCGGGATCCTCGCGGGCACGGTCACGTTCGGCGTGGTGGTCGCGTTCATCCAGTACTCCGACCGCTTCTACCAGCCGGTCCGCGACCTGAGCGAGAAGTACAACGTCTTCCAGGCGGCCATGGTTTCCTCCGAGCGAATCTTCGAGCTGTTAGACACGCCGCCGGCGGTGGTGGAGCCCGTGGGAGCGGCGCCGGTGGGCCGGCTGCGCGGCGAGGTGGAGTTCGACCACGTGTGGTTCGCCTACAAGGACGAGGAGTTCGTGATCCGCGATCTCTCGTTCCGCATTGCGCCGGGCGAGAAGGTGGCGATCGTCGGGGCGACCGGTGCCGGTAAATCCTCGGTCGCAAACCTGCTCACGCGGTTCTACGAGTTCCAGAAGGGCACGATCCGCGTGGACGGCCACGACATCCGGACCATCGACGGGAAGGATCTGCGCAGGCAGATCGGGCTGGTGCTCCAGGACGTGTTCCTCTTCTCGGGCACGGTGCGCGAGAACATCGCGTTCGGCTCCCGTGACCGCGCGGGCGGGGACGTGGACCGCGCCCTGGCCGAGGTGGGCGGCTCGCGGCTGAAGACCCGGCTGCCCAACGGCCTGGACGAGGAGGTCGGCGAGCGGGGCGCGTACTTCTCCATGGGCGAACGGCAGATCCTCGCCTTCGCGCGCGCCCTCCATTACGACCCCAGCATCCTGATCCTGGACGAGGCCACGTCCAGCGTGGACATCGAGACCGAGCGCGTGGTGCAGGCGGCGCTGAAACGATTGTTGGAGGGACGGACGTCGCTGGTGATCGCGCACCGGTTGAGCACGATCCTGGACGCGGACCGCATTTTGGTTTTACACAAGGGCGAGCTGCGCGAGCAGGGGACGCACGCGGAGCTTCTGGCCAAGGGCGGCATCTACGCTCGGCTCTACGAGCTTCAATACTCGAAGCAGCCTGAAGTGGGCGAGGACGAGGGGCCGGTGGAGGAGCCGGCGATGGAGGAGCGCACGTGACCGAGCTGTCCCGGGAGGATATGAGCGGGATTCGGGTGCGGGCGATGCTGGAATCGGACGCTGAAGCCGTGAACGAGCTGGTGGCGCAACTGGGATACCCGAACGACC
>DATGVG010000017.1:0-4666 GCA_035300625.1 Candidatus Limnocylindrales bacterium | reverse complement strand
TGGTGTTCACGTCGGCGTAGGACGAGATGTTCCCCACCGCCATCGTCGCGATACCCGCCTCGTGCCGGATGCGGTCGGCGAAGGGGGTCTGGAAGAGCCGGCCGTACACCGGCCGCTGGTCGGGGACCGTCTGCCCGGCCGACACGTCCACGATATCGCACCCGTGGGCGTGGAGAAGGCGCGCCACCTCCACCGCGTCCTCGGACACCATGCCGCCGGGCGCCCAGTCCACCGCGGAGATGCGCGCCGACATGGGACGGTCCGCGGGCCAGACCTCCCGCACCGCGCTGAAGACCTCGAGCGGGAAGCGCATCCGGTCCCCGAGCGGTCCCCCGTACTCGTCATCGCGGAGATTCGTGAGCGGTGAGATGAAGCTGGCCAGCAGGTAACCGTGCGCCATATGGATCTCGAGAAGGTCGAACCCCGCCGCGATCGCGTAGCGCGCAGCCGTGACGAATTGCTCCCGCACCGCCCGCATGTCGGCCGGGCTCATCTCCCGCGGCACCTGGCTGTGCGGGAAATAGGGAATGGGGGAAGGCGCGACCAGGGGCCAGTTCCCTTCCGGAAGGGGCTCGGCATCCCCCTCCCAGGAGAGGCGGGTCGATCCCTTTCTCCCCGCGTGACCCAGCTGCATCGCGATCTTGGCCCGCGTGCGCGCGTGCACGAAGTCCACGATCCGCTTCCACGCGGCCGCGTGCTCCTCCGAGTAGAGGCCGGCGCACCCTGGAGAGATGCGCGCCTCGGGGCTCACGTCGGTCATCTCCGCGAACACCAGCCCGGCTCCCCCCATCGCGCGCGACCCGAGGTGGACCAAGTGCCAGTCGTCGGGCATCCCGTTCACGGCCGAGTACTGGCACATGGGTGAGACGGCGACGCGGTTCTCCAAGATCAGCTCGCGGAGGCGAAACGGCGTGAACAGGGGCGGCGGCGGCGGATCCCGCGGGACGGCCACTCCCGACTGCTTCTCCGCCTGCTCCGCGAACCACGAGTCCACCGCCGCGACGAAGGCCGGGTCGCGCTGCTTCAAGTTTCCGTGCGTCACGCGGAGGCTCCGCGTGATCAAGGTGAAGGCGAACTGGATTGGCTCCAGGTTCATGTAGCGCTCGGTATCCTCGAACCACTGGAGGGAGGCTTGGGCGGCTCGCTGGAGGCTCTCGACGGGGGGGCGGCGCGCCTCCTCGTATGCGGCGAGCGCCTCGGGGATCGAGGCGTTGGCCTGGAGCGCCTGGACCAGCGACACGGCGTCTTCCATGGCCAGCTTCGTCCCGGAGCCAACCGAGAAATGCGCGGTGTGCGCGGCATCCCCGGCCAGCACGATGTTCTTCCAGTGCCACCGTTCGTTCCGGACGGTCTGGAAGCTGCGCCAGATGGACCGGTTGGAGAGCAGGCGATGGCCCTCCAGCTCGCCGGCGAAGAGGCGCTCGCAGAAGGCCACCGTCTCATTGTCTCCGGCGCTCTCCAATCCCGCGCGGCGCCATGTGGATTCTGTGGCCTCGACGATGAACGTGGAGCGATCGGGCTGGTACTGGTAGGCGTGCACGCGCCAGAGCCCGCTTCGATCCTCCTTGAAATAGAACGTGAACGCCGGGAACCGCTTCGTGGTTCCCAGCCAGACGAACTTGTTCGGGCGCACGTCGAGCTTGGGACGGAATTGGTCGCGATGGCGCTCGCGGATCGTCGAGTTCGCGCCGTCCGCGGCCAGGACCAGGTCCACCTCCGAGGCGAGGGCATCGGGATCGGCGACCTCCCGCTCGAAGCAGAGGCGGACTCCCGCGGCGCGGCAGCGCTGGGTGAGCACGTCCAGGAGGGCGGTCCGCGAGAGCCCCGAGAAGCGGTGCCCGGTCGAGCGGAGGACCGAGCCCTTGTAGTGGACCTCGATGTCGTCCCATCGGTGACAGCGCTGGGCCAGGGCGGCGGCCACATCCGGGTCGGCCACCGCGAGCGCCTCCTCCGTGGCGTCGGAGAAGACGACCCCGAAGCCGAAGGTGGTGTCGGGACGGTTCCGCTCGTAGACGGTGACCTCGTTCCGCGGGTCGGCTTGCTTCAAGAGCAGGGCGAAGAAGAGCCCGGCCGGACCGCCGCCGATCGCGGCCGCCTTCATCCCCCGGCGCCCGGCGCGGGTTGGAACAATTGCCCCGCGATCACGAGATGCTGGATCTCGGTCGTCCCCTCATAGATCCGGAGCGCCCGGACGGCCCGGTAGAGCCGGTCAACTGGATGGTCGGCCATCACGCCGCGCGCCCCCAGCACCTGGATCGCGTCGTCGATGATCCGCTGCGCGGCTTCGGTCGCGTACGACTTCGCCATCGCCGCCTCCAGGGTGACCCGGTCGGCGCCGTGGTCCGCTTCCCACGCGGCGCGGTAGACCAGGAGCCGCGCGGCGGTCAGCTCGGTCGCCATCCGGGCCACTTTTTCCTGCACCAGCTGAAACTCGGCGAGCGCCTTCCCGAACTGGCGCCGGGTCCGGGCGTGGCGGATGGCCTCGTCCAGCGCGCGCGCGGCCATGCCGGACGCGGCGGCGCCGACGGTTGCGCGCATGCGGTCCAGCGTCTTCAGGCCCAGCGCGAAGCCGCGCCCCTCTTCTCCCAGCCGGTTCAAGGCGGGCACGCGGCAGTCCGTAAAGGTGATCTCGCCCAGCGGGTGCGGAGCGGACAGGATCTGAGCCTTGGAGAAGTTGAGGCCGGGAGTGTCCGCGGGCACCAGGAAGCACGAGATCCCCTTCCCGCCCGCGTCGGGGTCCGTCGAGGCGAACACGACGTAGAAATCGGCGATCCCCGCGTTCGAGATGTAGCTCTTCACGCCGTTCAGGACGTAGACCTCGCCCTCCCGCCGGGCGAGGGTGGCCATGCCCGCCACGTCCGAACCGGCCTCGGGCTCGGTCATGGCGAACGCGGCCATGGCGCGCCCGGCGATCGCCGCATCCGCCCAGCGGGCGCGCAGCGAATCGCTCCCGGCCCAGAGCACCGGGAGCGTGCCCAGCCCCTGGAGCGCGAACACCGCGTCCGCGAGGGGGCTGGCTGCGCCCAGGGCCTCCCGCGTGAGGCACGCGGCCCGCCAGTCCTGGCGCCGGATCGGCTCCAGCCACTTCCCCTCGCCGAGAATCGCCACGAGCGAGAGGGCTTCCGTGCGCGCCTCGTCGTCGGTTTCGGCCCCGCGCCGCGGCGCAAGCTCCCGCGCGGCGAACGCCGCGGCGCGCGCCGCCAGGTCCACGTGCGCGCCCTCCAGGAAGGCGCGGACGGGCCGGGGATCGGGGATGGCTGCCGACGAGGGCGACGAGGGCGGACGCGGGGACGGGGCCATCAGCGGAAGCGCGGCTCCCGCTTCTCGCGGAACGCATCGTAGGCTTCGCGAAAATTCGGATCCTTCATCAGCGACGCCTGGACGTCCGACTCGTAGTTCAGCGCCCACTCGAGACTCTGGCCGAACTCGGCGTCGAGGGCCTTCTTGGTGACCGCGAGCGCCGTCGACGGCCCGCGGGCCAGCCGTTCGGCATAGGCGGTCGCCTGGGCCAGCGCCTGGCCCGGGGCCACGACGCGGTGGTAGAGGCCGATCTCGTAGGCGCGGCGGGCATCGATGAATTCCCCGGTCATCAGAAGCTCCGTCGCGCGGCCCAGCCCCACCAGGCGCGGCAGGAGCCACGAGGCGCCCATGTCGGCGCCCGACAGGCCGACCCGCACGAAGAGGAACGCGATCTTCGCGGTCTCGGACGCGATGCGGATGTCGCACGCGGCGGCGATCACCGCGCCCGCGCCCGCCGCGGTACCGTTGAGCGCCGCGACGACCGGGCGCCGGCAGACCCGGATGTTCCGGATCACGTCGCACGTCATGCGCGTGAACTCGCGCAACCCTCCGAAGTCGTGCTCGAAGAGCGCGCCGATGATGTCCTCCACGTCGCCGCCCGAGCAGAACCCGCGGCCCGAGCCGGTCAGCACCACCGCGCGGACGCCGGGCTCCTTGTCGAGCGCGGCGAAGACGTCGCGCAGCTCGCCGTAGACCTCGAAGGTGAGGGCGTTCAGGCGCTCGGGCCGGTTCAGCGTGATCGTGGCGACCCCGGTCTCGGGATTCGCCGCGTACAGGAACGAACGGGGCTCGATCGGCATCTAGCGCGTCCCGGGCAGCACGGCGGTCGCCTCCATCTCCACGACGGCTCCGCGGTCCACCAGACCCTTCACCTCCAGGAGGGCCACCGCCGGGAAGAAGCGGCCCATGCGATCGCGCCAGGCCTCTCCGATCGATTTTCGCGAGGACTGGTACGCCGCGAGATCGGTGACGTAGATCGTGAGCCGGGCCACGTCCTCGGGCCGGCCGCCTGCCTCCCGCACCACCGTCAGCACCTTGTCGAGGGCGCGGGCGAACTGCTCGGTGAAGCCCGGCGGCGTTCCCGCGGCCTCCGTTTCCCATCCCGCCTGGCCCGCGACGAAGAGGAGCCGACCCCCCGCCGGCGCCAGGAGGCCGTGGCTCCACCCCTTCGGCTCGCCCAGGGAGCGCGGGTTGACGATGTCGAACGTCACGCGCGCACGCCCCCGGCGCCGACCACGACCGCGCGGCCCGATACGTCGCGGGCCTCCTCGCCGCAGAGTCGCAGGACCTCAGCCGCCACCTCTTCGGGCGTTAAGAGCCGGTCCTGTCCGGTGGTGGCGAGCACCGCCTCGAGCGCCCCCGCGCG
>DATGVG010000016.1:0-13701 GCA_035300625.1 Candidatus Limnocylindrales bacterium | reverse complement strand
TCCCGCGAATCACTGTCCTCTCGACCCGACTAACGGCCTCTATAGAAGTACAGCCCCTGTTCCAGTCGTAGTCTCCATGAATCGGCAATCCGCTTTTCCATGCTCTGCGACGGGAGCGCCCCCAAGCTCGCCAGCTGCCTTTTTCTCTCCTCGACCGTATGCACGGGTCTGGCCCCGACCGACCAGACTAGTGCCGGACTCCAACTTGGCGACACCTTTCGCAGGTTGGCAACCATCTCGGCGAGTTCATCATCGTTCAATCCGAACGAGGCACACTTGAACACCTTCAGAAAGTAAGGCGAACCGAGCAGATCCGGTAGCTGCGCCCGGCAGGCTTGGGCCTGTTCAGGGCTAACATTGTTCCGCTGCCACACTGAGCTGCGCTTGAGCCTGTCGAGCTTTTGCAGATGGGGAAGTGCGGCACTCTCCGGAAGAACGCAAAACGTCACAGCCTTACTGTGGACGGCCAGTGGGCTCAGACCTTTGCGTACCCCCGTATGAGCTCTAAATGAGCACTGGAGGGAATACTCGCCCGGCTGCAGTGAGCGTTGCCACAGGACCGGGCCAAGCCAATCGATCTCGGGCGGCCATGTGCCGAAATGGTCGAGAAGATCAACCATTTCACAGGCCTCCTGGCCAGGGCGAAGCGTCAAGCCCTGCTGGCTGAAAAACACTGTAATCAGGTCGCCGTAGTCCGGCAGTGGCTCCCTTTCGCCCGCTCGGAAGAGTTCGAGCTTGAGGCGGCCATAGCTAGGCTCTAATGGACCAACGTCTTCTATCGGTATTTGACCCACGTTCGTTGCGCTTAAGAGCACCATTACTGGCTGACCGACAACGTATTCGGGCGCATCGAGCTCTGCACTCAGCTCTAACTGCTCGGACCCGAAACAGAGTGATACCGGGCAGCCGATCGCTAGGGCGATCATGATGCTCAGCACTCCCAGGCTGCGTAGCCGGCGTCGTCGTCTCAGTGGCCGCCTCCTAGCGCCTGAGGACCAGGACACTATCTGGCTCCGTGGATCGTGCAGATCAGAGCAGCGACGAGCGTAACAGTCGGTGGAGGGAGTGGAATGCGACCATAGTAGGGGACGGCGGCGATCAATCCGTGGGGCGATTGGAGCCGAAGGCGACGTTTCACAGAGCCCCACGGATTGATCGCCGCCGTCCCCCGGCCCATCAACCGTATCTATTCTCTACGCCCTAGAATTTGACCGACGGCACCACCTTCGCCGCAGCCGGCGCCTCGAACAGCGGCATCGGCGCGAAGTTGAACGCCGCCGCCACCAGATTCCCGGGGAACTGGCGGATGCGCACGTTGTAGGCCCGCACCACGTCGTTGTAGCGCATCCGCTCGGTCGCGATCCGGTTCTCGGTTCCCGCCAGCTCGTCCTGGAGCCGCATGAAGTTCTCGCTGGAGCGGAGCTCGGGATAATTCTCCACGACCACCAACAGCCGGCCCAGCGCGCTTTCGAGCTGATTGTTCGCGGCAATCGTCTCGGCCGGGTTCCGCGCTCCCGCCATGCGGGCGCGGGCGTCCGCGATGGCGGTGAAGATCGTGGTCTCCTGCTTCGCGTACCCCTTCACCGTCTCCACGTAGTTCGGGATCAGGTCGTTCCGGCGCTGGAGCTGGTTCTCCACCTGCGCCCAGGCCGTCTTGGTCTGCTCCTGCATCTGCACCAGGTCGTTGTACGTGGAGCGCACGTACATGGCGACGAAGATCGCCCCCACGACCAGAATCGCCAGCGCGATCAGGATCACCCGCATCGAATTCCCGCGAGAAGCCATCCATTCCCTCCTTTAGTTCCGGGGCCGGTCCAGCTGTTCCGCCGCTTCGAGAAGCCGCTCGACCAGGAGCCGCCCCGAGTCGAGGAGCCGGGTCGCCTCCAGGCGCGGACGCTCGCGGTCACGAGTGAGAAGGGCCCGAAGCGCGTCCTTGTCCACGCCGAAGCGCGCCGCGCAGCGCTCGGCCAGCTCGCCGCGTCTCGCGGGAATCGATTCTCCCACGAGATGAAGAAGTCCCGACGCCGAGGCGCCGATGGAGCGCGAAGCCTGCGAGGCCCAGTGGCGCGCGCCGGCCGGCGTGTGCGCCAGCGCGACGTAGCTCACGGCCAGGCCCAGCACCTGCGCGCGAAGGACGCGCTCCACCTCGCTTCGCAGCGCGGACCGCTCCACTCCCAGGGTCGCGAAGAGATCGGGTCCGTGGAGCGTCCGGTGCCACTCGCGAAGCAGGAGATATTCCAGCGGGAACGTGTCCTGCGACTGCTCCAGCGACGCGCGCGTGAGAAGAAGGGGCCGGACCACGCGGTGCCGCGCCCACACTCGATTGGCATGCCGGAGCGCCTCCAGCTCGGGCGTCCCCAGGGTCGTGAAGATGAAGATGACGTTGACGTCCGAGTGCGCGGAGTCGAATTCGCCGCGCGCCGCGCTCCCGTAGAGCGCGGCAGCCAGGAGCCGCTCGCCAACCGCGGTACAGGCGGCGGCCACCGACTCCTTCGCCGCCTCCATCGGATCAAATCGCTTCGGCCACATGTTTCCGCCCCCGATCAGAACCGTCCGCTAGCACCGCCCCCGCCGCTCATGCCCCCGCCGAATCCGCCGAACCCGCCGAATCCGCCGCGGCTGCCGCCCATGCCCCCCAGACCGCCCATGCCGCCGAAGCCGCCGCCCCAGGGACCGTACCAGCCTCCACGGCGGCCGGACCAGTCGCTCCAGCCGCCCCGACCCCGCGTGGCGCGGTTGAAGATCGAGCCGAGCACCATGAAGGCGACCAGGATGACGAACAAGAGCACGATTCCGGGGAATCCGATGTCGCCGCCGTCCTTGGGCGGCGGGACGACCCCGGCCGCTCCGGTCAGCGCGACTCCCTTCTCCTGCGCGATCGCCGCGGCCACCGCCTTCGCTCCCTCGAGCAGCCCGGGCCCGAACCGGTTCGCCGCGAGGTCGGGGCCCATGACGCGGCGGATGATCCCGCCCAGGCGCCCGTCGGGCAGCGCCCCCTCGAGGCCGTAGCCGGGTTCGATCCGGACGCGCCGCTCTTGAAGCGCGAGCAGGATCAGAACGCCGTCGTTCTCCCCTTTTCGCCCGATGCCCCAGCGCGCGAAGAGGTCCGTCGCCACTTCTTCGATTTCCCGCCCGCCCAGATCCGGGAGCGTGACCACAGCGAGCTGGGCCCGGGTCTTCTGCTCCAGCTCCGCCCCAAGCGCCTCGATCGAGTCGGACGACGCGGGGTCGATCAGGTGCGCGAAATCGTTCACGTGGCCGGTGGGCGCCGGCCATGTGGGAGCCGCCGCGGCCGCGGCCACGGCGGGCCCCGCCGGCACCCCCGCCAGCGACAGGGCGAGAAGGAGAAGCGTCCCCTTCACGACGGCGCCCGCGACGGGGAGGCGGACTCTCGTCATGCTAGATGGAGCGGAAATTCGTGAACTGGAGATCCAGGCCAAAGTCGTGCCCCTTGACCGCCTGGATGATCGCCTGCAGATCGTCGCGCTTCTTCCCGCTCACGCGCACCTGGTCCTCCTGGATCTGGGCCTGCACCCGGATCCCGGTGCCCTTGATGAATTTGACGATCTCCTTCGCCTTTTCCGAGGCGATCCCCTTCTTGATGGTCACCACCTGGCGGACGGTGCCCTTGGCCGCCGGCTCCAGCTTGCCGTAATCCAAGGCCCGGAGCGAGACGCCCCGCTTGACCAGCTTTCCCTGGAGAATATCCACCACGGACTTGAGCTTGGCCTCGTCGTCCGAAACCAGGGTCAGGGTCTCCTTGTCGAGCGCGATGTCGCTGGCGCTCCCCTTGAAGTCGAACCGCTGGCGGATCTCCTTCATGGCCTGCACGACGGCATTCGACGCCTCCATGAAATCTACGTCGGAGACGATGTCGAACGAGTTGTCAGCCGCCATCCATTCCTCCTCGCGCTGCCGTGACGGACAAACGGAAGGGGAAGCCAGGCGCTGAGGCGCCAGCTTCCCCTCCACCGTGTACGGCACGCTACTCTATGCGAACTGCAGAATCCCGAATGAAGTAGTAGCGGTGACCCGGGTCCCCCGGGTCTGTCGCTTGCAGGATTAGTGGGTCGTCCCCGTCGTGTCGGCCATGCCCGTCGTGTCCATCGGCGGGGTCGTCTGCTCCATGCCGCTACCGGTCTCCGTGGTCGACGTCTCCTGCTTCTTGCTGCATCCGAGCGCGAGAACCAGCGCCAGCGCGAACACGAACATCAGCGTGACGGTGAGAAGCTTCTTCATCCTGCGATCACCTCCCTTCCGTGAGTGCTGTCGCATCGACTTAAGGCCCAGAATCTCCAGAACCGGATAAAGCAAAACACCACTGATCCACAGCGGTGCCCGGTGGTTCCGTTATGTACGCCCGATCGTAATAGCTGCCTTTCTCCGCCTGGACGAGCCAAGGCAGAACGGCCGCACACACTACGGAGTCACTCCGGGGGTGTCAAGGTGGTTCTTGGCTCAGAGGACGGCGAGCGCCCGCTCGAGGTCGCTTCGGAGATCTTCCAGGTCTTCGATGCCAACCGAAATTCTTACCAGACCGTCGGTTAGGCCCGCCTTTTCCCGCTCGGCGCGGGGCACGGAAGCGTGCGTCATGGTGGCGGGGTGGCTGATCAGGCTCTCGACGCCGCCCAGACTCTCGGCCAGGGAGAAAAGGCGGGTCGCCCGGAGCACGGCGGCGCCGCGTTCCACGCTCCCGGTTTCGAAGGCGATCATGCCCCCGAAGCCCGCGGCCTGGGTGCGATGGCGCTCATGGCCAGGGTGGTCCGGAAGCCCCGGGTAGAACACCTTTTTCACCTTCGGGTGCTTGGCCAGCCACGCCGCGATGGCGCCGGCGTTCGACTCGTGGCGGTCCATCCGGACCGCCAGCGTCTTGAGTCCGCGGAGCACGAGGAAGCAGTCGAAGGGGCCGGGCACGGCCCCGACCGCGTTCTGGAGGAACTGGAGCCGTTTCGAGGCCTCGGCGTCGTTCGAGACGACCGCGCCCCCGATCATGTCGCTGTGGCCGTTCAAGTACTTCGTCGTGCTGTAGACGACAAGGTGGGCCCCCAGCTCGATCGGACGCTGGAAATAGGACGTCATGAAGGTGTTGTCCACGCAGAGGAGCGCCCCGCGCTCGCGCGCGACCGCGGCGAGCGCGCGGAGATCGGAGATGATCATCGACGGATTGGTCGGCGTCTCCACGTAGAGGAGCCGGGTCGTGGGCTTGAAGGCGGCCGCCACCGCCGCGGTGTCCGACGTGTCCACGTAGGTGAAGGTGACGCCGTAGGTCGCCATCACCTGGTCGAAGAAACGGAACGTTCCGCCGTACATGTTGTTCGAGGAAACGACGTGGTCCCCGGCGCGCACCAGATTCAGGACCGCCGCGATCGCCGACATCCCCGAAGCGAACGCGAATCCTCGCTCGCCCCGGTCGAGCGCGGCCAGGCAGCGCTCCAGCGCGAAGCGGGTGGGATTCTGGGTGCGGGCGTACTCGAAACCCTTGTTCTTCCCCAGCTCCTCCTGGACGTACGTCGAGGTCTGGTAGATCGGGACGGTGACGGACCCGGTGGTGGGATCGGGCTCCTGCCCGGCGTGGATGGCGTCGGTGGAGAAGCCCATGCCTAGGGCGCCACGTATTCGAGAAGGTCGAAGCGCGTCAGGATCCCGGCCGGGCGGCCGCCCTCGTCCACCGCGACCGCGGCGTTGCTGGAGGCGAACAGTTTCATGATCCGCGGCAGGTGCGCGTCCATCGGGATGGTCGGAAGGGGCTTCTCGATGAGGTACTCGAGCCGGGTGTCTCCTTGCGCCTGTCCACCGAGCACTTTCTGGAGAAGCGCCCCCTCGGAGACCGAGCCGACCACCGCGCCGTCTTTCAGGACGGGGAGCTGGGAGATGTTGAACTCCTTGATCAGGTCCAGCGCGCGCGACGCGGTCTCGTCGAAGCCGACCGACACGATGTCCGGGATGTGGTTGCGCTTCCCGCGCACTACCTCGGCCACGGTGACCGAGCTGGAATCGAGGAGCCGGTTGTCGCGCATCCACTCGTCGGAGTGGACTTTGGTGAGATACCGCTCGCCGGTGTCCGGGATCAGCACGACCACCCGCTCCCCTTCCTTCGCGCGGCGGGCCACGGCCAGCGCCACGAACAAGGCCGTTCCCGACGAGCCGCCTCCCAGGATTCCCTCCTCGCGGGCCAGACGGCGCGCGGTGTTCAGCGACTGGAAATCGTTCACCTGCTGGATCTCGTCGATGACCGTGAAGTCCATGGTGCCGGGGATGAAGTCCTCGCCGATCCCTTCCACTTTGTAGGTGCGCGCCTGCGTCATCTGCTTGGTGTAGAAGAAGTCCTTGAGGATCGAGCCCACCGGGTCGGCGCCGACCACGCGGATCTTGGGGTTCTGCTCCTTCAAGTAGCGCGCCGTGCCGCTCACCGTTCCGCCGGTTCCCAGTGCCACCACGAAGTAGTCGATCCGTCCGCCCGTCTGACGCCAGATCTCCGGGCCCGTGGTCCGGTAGTGCGCCTCGGGGTTGGTGGGGTTGTAGTACTGGTTGGCCAGATAGGCGCCCGGAATCTCGCGAGCCAGGCGACGCGCCACCTCGTAATAGGAATCGGGCGAGTCGGGAGGCACGGCCGTCGGGGTGATCATGACCTCGGCGCCGAACGCTTTCAGGAGGTTGATCTTCTCGCGGCTGACCTTGTCCGGCATGACCAGGATGGAACGATAACCCTTCACCGCCGCCACGATCGCGAGGCCCGTGCCGGTGTTACCCGAGGTCGCCTCCACGATCGTCCCCCCCGGCTTCAACAGCCCCTTGGCCTCGGCTTCGGCCACGATCGCGACCGCGATGCGGTCCTTCACCGAGCCGCCGGGGTTCATGTACTCCAGCTTGGCCACGACCTCCGCCTTGCAGTCGCGCGCGATGTTTCCCAGGCGGACGAGGGGCGTGTTTCCGATCGTGTCGAGGATGGAGTCGTGGATGCGCGGGGGCGCCGTGGCTGCGTCTCCGGAGGCCGGGGCGGTATCGATGGCGCGGTTCACGAGGGGTCCCTGTGGTCGTTGGACGGAAGCGATTCGGTCAGAAGACGCTAGGGGCGGCGGGCGAAGCGGTCAAGCGGGGATTTCGACGCTGCAGCGCCGCGCTGCGCCCGCGCTGCGCCCGCGAGGTTGGACCTCGCGGCATCGCGGGGGCGGACGCGGCTAAGACTTGGCGGCGGCGGATTGCTTCAACAGGGCCTTGATGTGCTCGAGGATCTCGGCGAATTCGTAGGGCTTCGTCAGGAAGCGGTTCGCGCCCATCTCGTGAGCCAGATTCTGGTCTCCCTCTTGCGTGCGCGCGGAGAGGATCATGATCGGGATGTGCTTGTAGCGCTCGTCGAACTTGAGCAGCCGGCAGACCTTGTATCCATCCAGCTTGGGAAGCATGAGGTCGAGCAGGATGATGTCGGGCTTCTGCTCCCGCGCCTTTTTCAGCCCCTCCTGCCCGTCATTCGCGGTGTCCACCTGGTAGCCGGCCGCCTTCAGGCCGAATTCCAAGATCCGGACGAGGTCGGGCTCGTCGTCCACCACCAGCACGCGCGCGAGCGGTCGCTCCAGGGTCATCGGACAGGTCCTCCTTAGGCCCCGAGCAGGCGCGGGGTGACGAAGATCATGAGATCCACCTTCTGCCTCTGAACGGTCTTGTGCCGGAAGAGGTACCCCAGCAGCGGGATATCCCCCAGGATCGGCACTTTCCGGATAATCTGAAGGTCGACCGTCTTGATCAGCCCCCCGATCATGACGGTCTCCCCGCTCTTCACGACGACCTGGGTCACGGCTGACCGCGTGGACGTGACCGGCCGTTCGTTGAACTGGCCCCGGTATTCGACGATCTCGCTGATCTCGGGGCTCACGCTCAGGACCATGGTCGAGTCCTCGGCGAAGTGGGGGGTGACCAGGAGCCGGACGCCGATCTTCTTCTCGTCGTAGCCCGTGATCTCCAGCGTGCCGGTCTCCTTCAGCCGCTCGTACTTCGCGATCGGCACCACCGTGCCGACCACCATCTCCGCCTGTTGATTGTCGAGCGTTGTGATCGTGGGGGCCGACACCAGATTCGTGTTCGACGTCTGCTTCAGGATGTCCATCGCGACCGAGAATTCCTGGAAGGAGAGCTTTCCGAACACGTAGTCGCCCGGAGTCGCGTACGGGAAGGTCTGCCCCGGCGGGAAGGCCGGGCCGACGCCGCCGACCTGGTTGTTCGGGTTGGGCGTCGCCGTGAAGTCGCCCGAGCCCGAGCGCTTGGGGAAGGGGAACGTGGTGGGCAGGACCGCTCCCGCCGCGCTCGCGCGGAGCTGCCAGTCCACCCCCAGCTTCTCGTCCTTGCCCAGGGTGGTCTCGACCAGCTTGGCCTCGATCGAGACCAGCCGCGGGCGCGTGTCCATCTGGGCGATCAGCTCCTCCACGCGGGCGACGCGCGCCGGCGTGTCGGTGACGAGGAGCGCGTTCGCGCGTGCGCCGTTCGCCGTCTCGGCGAGGAAGCTCTTTCCGCCCGCCGTGCCCGCCGCGCCCGGCACGCCCGCCACGCCCGCCAGCCCCCCGGGCCGACCCGAGAACGGCTCGGCCGTCCCCTTCTCGCTCAACAGCCCGCGCACGGCGGCCGCGGCTGCCGTCGGATCCAGGTAATGGAGCGGCACTAGGCGCGAGGTGACACCCGCCGGATTCACCAGCAGCACGTTCCCGTCGATGCGGTAATCGGCGCCGGTCGCCTCCGCGACGTATTGGACCGCCTGGACGAAGGTGACGTGCGAGAGATTCGCGGTGAGCGTGCCGGGAACGTCCCTGCCGATCACGATGCTCATCCCGAACTGCGAGGCGATCAGGCGGAGCGCATCCTGCGCGCGTGCCCCCTTGAAGCTGAACGTCGCCCTTCCCTGTGGCTGTGCCGGCGCGCTCCATGGCGCCGCGATCAGCGCGGCGGCCAGGACGAGCGCGGCGAGGATCCGCCTCATGAACCGTCTCCTTTGAGCGTAAGCGTCGTCACGGTCCCCTTCTCCAGAAGAAGCACCGAACGCGCCCCGATCTGCAGTACTTCCCGGGAGCCGACCCGCTCCCCTTCGCGGTAGACCTCGCCGTTGATCAGCGCGGTCCGCCCCGCAGGTCCATTCATCACGCCTTGCAGCCAGAGCGCCGGTTCCGCGGTTCCCGTCGCGTGCGAGCGCGACAGCGCGGGAGCGGGTCCTCCCATGCCGAACAGCCGGTTGAAGGGATCGCGCCCCCATCCCGGCTCGGTCGGCGTCGACGGCCCCGGCTTCGGCACAGGCGCCGCGGCGACGGCGGCGGCCGGTGCCGCGGCGGCGGCCCGCGCGCGCGCGCGCGCCTGCTTCTGCTGCCCGTCCAGCGACTGCACGTAGATCAGGGACGCGACCAGGAGGCCCACCAGGACATACGTCCGGGGATTCATCCCCTGCTTCGCCTGCTCGCGCAGCCAGTTCATCGATCCCTCCGCGTCACGGCGTGCCGTAGAGCCAGATGGTGACGTCCGCCGACAGCTCGGGCGCGGTCGGCGCGTTGTAATGCACCGCGACCGAGCGCACGACGACCAGCTGGTTCATCGTCTCCACCTCGCGCATGTACTCGCCCAGAGACTGATAGGACGCGAAGAGCCGGAATCGAAGCTCGGCCTTTCGATACGTCTCCGTCCGGCCCGTCACGTCGGTCGTCGTCACGTCCACGATCGACCCGGACGGCTGGATCAGGTCCGTCCCCACCTTCCAGCGATCCGCGATCGGCGCCAGGTCCCGCAGGAACCCGGCGACCATTTCCCGTGCCGGAAGCGCCTGACGCGCCGCGAACCGGGATGCGTCCTTGCCCGGATTCTGGCGCTCCCAGGCGTCCATCTCCTGCAACCCGCGCTGCAGGTCGGCGAGTTCCCCCTCGAGGCGCTCCCGCTCCGCCCGGAAGCTCTTTGCCTGCATCTGGCGAGGCGCCACGTAGACCGCGCGAACGGCGGCGATCGAGGCCACGAGCATCACCACGATCACCAGGTGCCCCAGGAACGGCTGACGGATCGGCGACGACACGAGCCTCCTTACTCCGCGATCCGGACAGTCAGGGTGAAGCTGGAAATCCCCGCCGTCACGGTCTGGCATCCTTCCAGCCGGACCTGGCTGAAAATCGGCGACATCGAGAGCGAGTTCATCAGCTCGCTCAGCACCTTCTCGGGGCGCCCGCTCTCCGTGCGGAGCAGCCCCGACAGGCGCACTTCACGTCCGCTCTCCCCGGCCGGCGTGGCCGCCCCCGCGACCGGCACCGGCTCCAACACCTCGAGCGTCGTCAAGCGCACGTTCTCGCCGACCCGCTGGCTCAGGTCGCGCAGCACGTACGACCAGAGCACCTGCCCGCCCGACAGCCGGGCCAGCAGGTCTTGAAGCCGGGTCTCCTCCTCCCGGGCGGCGCGGAAGCGGCGGAGCGCCTCGGCCCGCGGCCGCACCTCCTCCATGCTGGCGCGCAGCGCCTTCACTCGCTGCCGCTCGCCCATCACCGCCACCTCCGCCGGAAGAGAGACGGAGAGGAGCAGGACCACCGCAGCGGCAGCCACCAATTGCTGCGGAACGGCCTGGGCCAGGCGGAAGGCGGGGCCGGACTCCGGCGGGGTGAGAAAGTTGATCGCATCCCGCCCCAGAAGTCCCAGCCCCAGCCCCAGCTCCGACAGCGGAGCTTCCCCCGGGTCCTTTCCCTGAGAGGCGCGTGGGATGACCCGTTCGGAAGCATCGGCCCTCGCGACGGGGATCTTGAGGACGCCGGCCAGGTACTCCGGAAGGTTCTTGAGCCGCGACCCTTCCCCCAGCAGGACGACCCGGGACACCGAATCGCCGAGGAACTGCTCGTTCACGTAGTCGAACGAATTCCACATCTCCCGAACCAGGCGCTCCAGGACCGGCCGGAGCATGACGGAGACCGCGGTGAGGGGGACCCGGCCGGAGCTGGCGGCCTCCTCGATCCCGACCGGGATGCCGTGGTTCCGCTTCAGAGCCTCAGCCTGGTCGTAGGTGAGCTCGATGTTCCCCTTGCCGGGGACCACGATGGATCGAAGGGCGTCGGTCAGCGTGGCGCTGCCCACCCCCAGCTCCCGGGCGAAGCGGATTTCCCTCCCCTTGAGCACCGTGATCTGGCTCTCGGATCCGCCCATGTCCAGATAGGCGACGACGTCGTCGGAGGAGCCGGTCCCGCCGGCGGCGTCCAGCAATGCAAGGAGGGCGACCGGCCGGAGCGTCACGCAAACCGGCTTCAGTCCGGCTGACCCCAAGAGTTCCCGTGCCTCCTCGATCTTCCGGCGCGGCGCCACGGTGACGAGGAGGTCGAGCGTCGCGGCGCCGCCCGTCTGGGCCCGCCCGAGGATCTCGTAGCGGATCTCCGCCTCTTCGATGGGGGTGGTGACGTGCTTCCGGCACTCCAGGCGAAGCGCGGCCATGAGGTCCGAGCCCTTCATGTCGGGCAGCGAGAAGCGGCGCACCAGGATGTCGGCGCCGCCGATCGTGGTCGCGGCCATGGCCCCCCGGCATCCCGACTGCTCCACCAGCTCGCGCAAGGTGGCGCCGGCCCGCTCGCGTCGGTTGCCCGCGGTTCCATCGCCCCGGAGGGAGCGCTCCGCGCGCGTGACCGTGGGCCCGCCCCGTCCGCGGCGCACGCGGACCAGCTTGACCGACGATTCGCTCACGTCGACGCCCACCAGGTCGTTCCACCCCGGCGCGAACATCCGCGCGGCGCGGGACGCCGCGCCCGTGAGCCGCTCCGGTCCGCGGATCCGCGTCTCCGCGAGGCGCATCCACCACGACTTGGTCGGATTCTCGTTCATGCCCGCTCCTCTCATTGCCTCGTTTCGACCCACGCCACGACGGAGATCGCTCCGGCGACCCGGCGGATGCGGTCGTTGCCCTTGTCGGCGATGTAGTAGACGCCCGACGGCGCGATCGCCAGCCCGCGCGGTCCGCTGAGCTGCGCGGAGATGGCCGGGCCGCCGTCGCCGGAGAAGCCGGCCACGCCGGTTCCCGCGATGGTCGAGATGATTCCGCTGCCGGCGCGGACGCGCCGGATGACATGGTTCCCGGTGTCGGCGATGTAGATGTCGCCCGAGGGCGCCAGGTGGATCGCCTCGGGCACGTTCAACCGGGCCGCCGTGGCCAGCCCGCCGTCTCCCGTGTAGCCCGCGGTGCCCGTCCCCGCGAAGGTGGTGATGTTTCCCGCGGGATCGATCTTCCGGATCACGCTGTTGTTGGTGTCCGCGACGTACAGGTCGCCGGCGGCCGTGAGGTGAAGCCCCTGCGGGTGGCTGAGCTTGGCTGCCGTGGCGGCGCCGCCGTCCCCCGAATAGCCCGCCGTGCCCGTTCCGGCGTAGGTCGTGATGATTCCCGTGGCGGCCGTGACCTTCCGGATCTTCTCGTTCGAGCGGTCCCCGATGTAGAGGTCGCCGTTCGCCGCGACCTGGATGCCGCGCGGAGAGTTGAGGCGCGCTGCGGTCGCCAGGCCTCCGTCTCCCAACATTCCGGGGGAGCCGTTACCCGCGACCGTCGTAATAATCCCGGTGCCCGCGGCGATTTTCCGGATTACGTGGTTTCCCGTGTCGGCAATAAAGATGTCGCCGTTCGGATTGAAGGCGACGTCCTCGGCGGTCTTGATCTTGGCCAGGGTGGCCAGGCCGCCGTCGCCAAGGTAACCGGGTGCGCCGGTGCCCGCGACGGTCGTGATGATGCCGGTGGCGAAGGCCACCTTCCGGATAGCGTTGTTGTCCGTGTCGGCCATGTAGAGATCTCCGTTCGCCGCGACCCCGGCCGCTCCCTCCGGATTCTTCAACTTGGCCGCGGTCGCGGCGCCTCCGTCCCCGGTGTAGCCCAGGACGCCCGTCCCCGCGTACGTCGAGATCCCGCCCGCGAGGACGTGCACCTGGATCGCGCGGGTGGCCCCCGCGACCGTTCCCGTGGCGATGACCCGGAGCTGCCCCGAGGGGAGCGGCGCGCCGTTCTCGTCCAGCCCGTCCGGGGTCGAAATCCAGAACGAGCCGGCTCCCAGGGTCTTTCCGGGCGAGGGAAGGCCGGTCCAGTTGGGATTCGCGCTCAGCTTCTGCATCGCGTACTCGACGCCGGCCTGGGCGGCGTAGAACGCCTGGTTGGACCGCACGTGATTCACCGACAGGTCGGAGTCCTCGACCACCAGGGACACCAGTGCGAGCCCCAGGAGGAGCAGGATGAGAATGCACCCGACGGCCAGAACGATCGAAAAGCCCGCTTCCGGATTCCGCTCGGGGCTCACAGGGACCTGGGGCTCGGGGCTCACAGGGACCTCACGAAGACGGCGGTGGCCGCGTTCACGCTCTGGCCGTTCTTGGCCAGGCGTAGGAACATCGAAACCCGCCAGATGTCGGTGGCCGAGGGCGAGAGGATGGGCGTGGCCGCGGTGCCGTCCGTCTTCCAGTACCGGAACGCCAGCGAATCCACGCCCGACGCCAGGGTCCGCGCGGTCCCGCTCTTCGTGTAAACCAGCGGGTCCCCCTTGACTCCGGTCCAGGAGATGCTCACGGTCGCCGCGTCCAGGTCGACGAAGGTGAACGTGGTCGCGGTCGCCTGCGTGATGTCCGCTCTCCCGCGCACCCGCTTCAGCTCGCGGCTGATCCGCTCTTCCGCGTACCGGGATTCCTGGAGCATGTCCTTCTCCGCGTCCACGAACTGGTAGCTCTTTATCGCCTGGATGA
>DATGVG010000015.1:0-14027 GCA_035300625.1 Candidatus Limnocylindrales bacterium | reverse complement strand
CGCGGGTCGAGGGGTGTCGAATACGTTCTCAAAGCTGAGATCCGCGCTTTCCTGACCCGACCGATCCACTGCCGCCACCGCGTAGTAATAAGTGACCCCATTGGTCACCTGCGTGTCGATGAACGGCGGGTGCGAGGCGGTGCCTATCAACGTGAACGAGCCGGTGGCCGCGTTGTTCCGGTACACCTTGTAGTAGTCGATGTCGCTTTCCTGGTTCTCCCTCCACGAGACCGTCACTTGATGGTCGCCGGTCACGCTGTAAACCCCTTCCACTCGGAAAGGCGGATTGTTCACGGCAATGATCTTGTCCTGATTGTTGCAACCTACCGTCAGCGCGACGGTCGCCAGCCCGAGAGCCAGGAGCCATGTGCGAGCCACGAGCCACCTCCTACGCGGGAACTATCGCCGGAGCGCCGCGGACGGCGCCATTTGCCGCTCCCTAGAAACGCAATCGATATGCCACCCGGAGACGGCTGAGGGCGGGGCGTGCAACAGCCGCTTTTCCAGATAGTTGCGCGGATGAGCGATTTGGCGCGACGGGCGTTGTTCGGGGGGATTCCGAGTACAGTGTGACTGCGGCGCGACAACAAGGGCGGCGCGCAACTTGGCGGGTTTGCCGAGGGCAAAAATTGAGCCCCGGTCGTGCCAGCTCATTTCGGGCTACATCACGTCCACCGAGGCCGGTGCTCGGTCTGGCGACTAGTCCATGGTCAAACGCTGGCTCGACCTAAGGGCTCGTTGGAGGTCCCCCCCTCCAGTCACCATGCAAATGCAGCCGTCGTGCCAAATATGTTATATTCCGTCCCCGGCCGTAAGATTCTGTAAGCTATTGCAGAGTAGCTACTTATAGAAGCGCCCGAGCCCGGGTACGAGCAGGACGGGGTGTCGGATTGGAAAGGAATTTGAGAGTGATTTAATAGCGCTGGGAGGGTCTCGGGATAACTTGGCGGACTGGCGGGGTTTGCGGCTATTAAATTCGTTTATAACGAAAATTTAAGCTCTTTGCCGGGCGGTGCCCCGCCGGTCCAGGTGGAACAGCTTGATCTTCTGGAGAAGAGTGGGATAGGAGAGGCTCAGCTCGCGGGCAGCCTGCAGCTTGTTCCAGTTGTGTCGCTCCAGGGCCTGCGCAATGAGCCGCCGCTCCACCTTGGCGACTTCGGAGCGGAGCGTCGCGGGACCATCGGCGGCGTCGTCCTCCTTGCGGAGGATCTCGCGCGGAACCAGGCGCAGGGAGAGGGTCTCCCCTTCATTGGCCATCACGACCATCCGCTTCACGATCTTCTCCAGCTCCCGCACGTTGCCCCTCCATGGGAGGGATGCGAACGTGCTCACCAGCTCGGGATCGACGGCGGGGATGCCCTTCCCCATCTCTCCCGCGAATCGACGCACATAGTGATCGATCAGGATCGGAACGTCCTCGGGGCGCTCGCGAAGAGGTGGCACCCGGAAGCAGATGTCGTTGAGCCGGTAATACAGGTCCTCGAGGAATTCGCCGCGG
The DNA here is from genome assembly GCA_035300625.1 of Candidatus Limnocylindrales bacterium. Lineage (GTDB taxonomy): Bacteria > Eisenbacteria > RBG-16-71-46 > SZUA-252 > SZUA-252 > DASQJL01. The sequence goes on along the minus strand of DATGVG010000015.1, from coordinate 12,529 downwards.
GCGATGCGGGCGCGGAGGTTCACGTTGGTGGCGCAGAGGACGCGAACGTCCACCTTCGAGGAGCGATTGCCGCCGACGGGCCTGACCTCCCGGTTGTCGAGGACCTGGAGAAGCTTGCCCTGGATCGTGATCGTGGTCTTGTCCACCTCGTCCAGGAAGAGGGTCCCGCCGTTCGCCTCGAGGAAAAGGCCCGACTTGTCGCGCACGGCGCCCGTGAAGGCCCCCTGCACGTGGCCGAACAGCTCGCTTTCCAGCAATTGCTCGGGCAGGGCGGCGCAGTTCACCTGGATCAGCGGTTTGGTCGTGCGGGCGCTGGAGGCGTGAATCGCGCGCGCCAGAAGGCCCTTTCCGCTTCCGGTCTCCCCTTCGATCAGGATGGTGGCGTCGGTGGGACCGACCCGTTCCAGGAGCGAGAGGATCTCGAGCAGCTCGGGGCTCCGCGTCACGATGCCGTGATCGTTGGCCGAGCCCAGGAGCCGGCCGCGCAGCGCGCTGTTTTCGTGGGCGAGGCGCTGGCGCTGCAGCTCGAGGATGGCCACCGCCACGTAATTCGCGAGCACCGCGATCAGGTTGATCTCGCGCTGCTTGAACGCTCCCTGCGGGCCTTCCTCCGGACGATCGAGGTAGAGGTAGCCCGGAAGGCCCGACGGGAGCGTGAGTGGGATGATGGCAGCCGTGGTTCGCGGTCCGATGTGGAAGGCCGCGGGAAGGTCGCGGAAGCGTTCGTCGGCTCCGGCCCGGCTGGTGACCACGGGAGCCGACGCGAGGCGCGCCGGACCGATCCTGCGCTCCAGCTCGCGGATCAGGTCGTGCGCCAGGCGGTGCGCCATCCCGATTGTTGCGACGGCTTCGATACCGCCCGCGACGGCGGGGGCGGCGACGAAGCCGCGGCTGGCGCCGGTGCGGCGGGCCACGATCGAGAGGATCTCCTGGAGCGCCGATTCGGCGTCGGCTTCGCGCAGGGCGCCCCGGATCTCGTCGAAGGCTGCGAATTCGTTGCTTTGGGACGAGCTCCCCTCGATCAGCCCCCGCTCGACCTCGCTCCGGAATTCCTCGATCTCGCGGGCCAGGGCAGGCTCGTCCTCGGGGGTAAGAAGCGACGTGGCGGTGTCGACGTGAATGACCGCCTCGTCCATGAGTCCGCGGCTCAGCTCGCTCCGCGCCAGCTCGAGCAACGCGCGCGCCGTCAGCACGGTCAGGGCCAGACTTTCGAATCCGGCCACCGCCCGGCGCAGGAACGACACCGACTCGTCCAGAACGCCGCGAGAACGGCCCTTCCGGCCGCGCTTTCTCCAGACGACTCCGATGGCCAGATTCAGCTTGGCCAGCTCGTAGCGCTTGCCGATGCCCGAAAGGATGCGCGTCGCCTCCTCCACGAAGCCGCGCGCCTCCTCCCATTCGCCGGCCTCGGCTGCCCGAAGACCCAAAAGCCGCAGGGAGCACGCTTCCTCGATCCGGTCGCCCAGGCGCCGCGCGATCGACAGCGCGCGCTCGCCGCTTCGCCGGGCCGCGTCCAGCTCGCCGATGCGGAGCTGGACGTCGCCGATCCGGCGCCACAGCTCGACCTGGAGGTCGGAATCGGTGGCCAGCTGATCGGCGAGGACCAGGGCGGTGTCGTATTCGCCACGAGCCTCTTCCACGCGTCCCAGGTCGGCGAGCCAGTCGCCCAGGGCCTCGCGCGCCAGCACGACCTCGCGGCGGCAAGCGCGCTCGGTCGCGAGCGCGAGGGCTTCGCGGATCATGCTCTCGGCCGCGCCATAGTCGCGGCGCTTGCGGCGCAGGATGCCCAGGTGAATCAGGGAGCGCGCCTTCCCCGCCGCGAACCCGGTCTCGGTGTAGATCTGAAGGGCGCGGCGGTACTGCTCCTCGGCCAGATCCCACTCCCCCATCTTTTCGTGGACGATGCCGAGGTTGTGGAGGTAGGTGCCGGAGTCCTGATAGAGCCCGGAGCGCTCGGCGATCCGGAGCGCCTGCTCCAGGAAGCGCGCGGCCTCTTTGAAACGGCACTGATTCTTGTGGACCAGGGCGAGGCTGTTGTACGCGGAGGCCATGCCGGCCTGGAAATCGGCGCGGCGATAGGTGGCGATCGCGCTCTCGAAGTAATCGCGCGACGACGACCAGCTTCCCGTGCGGAGCGCGATCCACCCCAGCGTCATCTCCGCCCGGCCGATGTCGAAGTTCAGGGTGGTTTCGCGGAGGAGGCGATAGGCGAGGACAGAGGCGCGCTGCGCGGTGCGATAGCGGGCGCGATCGAACAGGAGGATGCCCAAGCTGCCCGCGAGACGCCCGATCTGCTCCGGCGTGACATGCGGGCGAAGGCGGTGATGGAGATCGTGAAGCGCGTCGACGGCTTCGTCGAGATCACCCCGATAGCGGAGGCAATCGACGATGCGAGCGCCCAGCCGGAACAGGGCGTCGCGATCGACCGAGCCGTCCCGCCCCACCGCGTCGAGGGCGCGGCGGTAGTACTCCAGCGCGACGGCGTAGTTGTCCGCGGCGAAATAGAGATCGCCGAGCTCTTGAGCGCGGTGTTCTTCCCCGGCGGAGACGGACGGCGTCACGCCCGCCCCCTCGGGGCTGGTTCCGCGGCTCTCAAGATCTGGTCGGTCCTTGGGGACTAGTCCGTCCATTCCGGCCCTCTACTACCGTGGGGATCGGGGGACGCTCGAGACCGATTGGCGCGCCCGCGTGCGTCAGCGGGCGCGCGCGCGGTCTACCAAATCCAGCGCCACCCGTATCCCAGACGCAGCGCAGTCAGATATGCCTTCCACATGCTGCTCACCGTCGTCACTGCCTTGGTGGTCCGTACCGTCGTCGTCGAGCTGTACGCGAACGACGCGGCTGTCGTCGGGGCCTTCACCACGGGGCCATCTCCATCACCGGAGACCGGCAGCGGTCCGTCTTCCACGTTCCATGGAATTGGCTTGGCCTGCGAGGACTGCGGGACCGAGGCTGCGAAGGTGAGCGAGCAGAGGAGGATACCCAGCAACAAGAAGCGTCGTGGAATCCGGATCCTCATGCCTGCTCCCAGCACGAGAGGCGTCCGGCATAGCGGCCACCCGTGCGCTATTGGCGGCAGTTCGTCGAAAGGTGCCGAACGGTCCGGAAGCGTGACCCGACCGCCTTGAGGGACGTCCCGAGATGGGACGGACACCCGTCAACGAATGCTACCGCTTAATAAGTAACGATAACGATTGGAGTTGGAAACGTCAAGCGGAAATGGCTGAATCCAGCCTACAAAACGGCCTTGGTGGTCCCTTTTTTGACGCGACGGGCCTCGCTGAGGACGAGTCCGTAGCGAAGGCCGCGGGTCGACACGGTCACGCCTGCGATTGGGAACCGGTTCACGAACTCGGATAGAATGACCGCACCCGCCGGAATGATGTCGGCGCGGCCCCGGCTGACCCCCGCGAGGTCCCTTCTGTTGGCCAGCGGGATGGAGCAGAGCTGCTTTTCGATCGCCGCGATCCGGTCTCGGGACAGGAGGTGGTTCTCGATCCGGGTCGGGTCGTACTTGGTGAGATTCAGGTCCAGGGCCCCGAACGCGGTCACGGTGCCCCCGACGCCCACCGCGCGGTCCAGGCCGTCCGCGACGAACGCTCCAAGCTTCTCCCGGAAAACACCCTGCACGAATTCCCGCACCACCCCCAGCTCGGTCTGCGTCGGGGGATCGCTCCGGACGAAGCGCTCGGTCAGCCGGACGCATCCCAGCTCCAGGCTGATCACCTGCTGACCCTCCTGACCCACGCCGGAGATGATCTCGGTGCTGCCGCCGCCGATGTCGACCACCACCGAGCGCTTGGGCTGGGGGTTCAGGCCGGAGAGGACCGCGAGGAAGACGAGACGGGCTTCTTCTTCGCCCGTGAGGATTTCGACGGGATAGCCAATCCGCTCGGAGAATCGACCGGCGAGTTCGGGGCCGTTCCGCGCCACGCGGAACGCGTTGGTCCCGGCGACCCGGATCCGGCTGGCGCCGCTGTATTCCGCCTCGTGGACGAACCGCTCCAGACACTCGAGGGTCCGGGCCGAGGCGACATCGTCGATCAGCCCCGTACGGTCCAGGCCCTCGCCGAGGCGGGAGATCTCTCCCATCCGATGCGAGGTGCGCAGCCTCTCCTCTTCGTCCACGTCGGCCACGAGCAGACGCACGGAGTTCGTGCCGATATCGACCGCTCCGATTCTCATGTCGCCGGGGTACTGCTGGGTTGCAATAGGGTCTCCACGACAGGGGAGCGGCCAATGGCTGCCCGCGATCGTTGACTCCGAGGGTGCCGAAACTCTACCATAGCCAATCATGGCTGTAAAGTCGGAAACCATTATCAGAACACGAAATGACGGGATATCCGTGACCTCTCCGGAGCGCCCCGACCTGCTTGGATTGATTCCGGAGGAGCTGGCCCGTGTGGCTCTGGGCCTGGACCAGCCCGCCTACAGGGGCCGCCAACTCGCGGAATGGATGTACCGAAGGGGGGCGTTCGATTTCGAGGCGATGACTAATCTCCCGGCCGCGTTCCGGGCCCGGCTGGCCGCCACGCATCGCGTCGGCTCCCTGGCCGAGAGCGGAAGGAGGGAAACCCCGGACCGAAAGACCCGCAAGGTCGCCTTCGCCCTCCCCGAGGGAGGGGTCATCGAGTCGGTCTTCATGTCGACCCCCACCCGATTCACGTTCTGCCTCTCGTCCCAGCACGGGTGCGGCTTCGCCTGCCGCTTCTGCGCCACCGGGCGGATGGGCCGCGGACGGAATCTCACGGCGGGCGAGATCGTCGAGCAGGCGCTCCGGTTGAAGCGGGAGCTTCCTCCGGGCGCGACCGAGTACAACGTCGTTCTCATGGGGATGGGGGAGCCGCTCGAAAACTACGACGCGGTGCTGCGGGCCCTGGCGCTCCTCTCCGACCCCCTGCTGGGCGCGGTGCCGGCCAAGCGGATCACCCTCTCCACGGTCGGGCTGGTCCCCCAGATCTACCGCCTGGCCGACGAGGCTCCGCGCTACCGGCTGGCGATCTCGCTCCACGCCGCCACCGACGCGCAGCGCTCGAAGCTGATGCCGGTGAACCACACGTTTCCGCTGGAGCAACTGATGCGCGCGGTGCGCTACCACGTGGATCGGACGGGGCGGCGCGTCACGTTCGAGTACATCCTGATCGAGGAGCTGAACGACACGATCGGCGACGCGGCCAAACTGGTGAAGCTGGTCGCGCAGCTCCCCTGCAAGATCAACCTGATCCCCTACAACCCGATCGGTCCGGGAAAATTCAAGCGCCCCGGCCCCGACCGGATCCAACGCTTCGTGGAACATCTGAGGCCCAGGGTTCCCGCGGTGACCGTCCGCTACAGCCAGGGCGTCGAGATCGGCGCCGCCTGCGGGCAGCTCGCGGGCGAAGCCGAAGGCGGGGCGCGGCGCTAGCGCCGCCTCCCCCCATGCTCGGCACGCTCCGCCAGAGGCTGCTCGCACTCTTCTTTCTGGTCGCGCTCGTCCCGTCTCTGGGGCTCACCCTGTTCGTCACCCAGTACCTGGCCAAGAGCCTGGCCGCGCTCCGGAATCCCGAGACCGAGCGGGCGCTGGGACAGTCGCTGGAGGTGATCCGCCAGGGAATCGAGCGCCTGGGGAGCGACGCGCAGCATCACGCGACCTCCATGGCCACCGACGACTCGGCGAGCCGGCTCCTTTCCGCGGGGCGGCTGGCCGATGCGGAGCGATGGCTCCGCGACGAGGCGCGGGAGCGCGGGCTGGATTACGTGGCGCTGTATCCCGCCGACGGGGGGAAGCGCGTGTTCGCCGCGCGCTTCGGTCCGAGGATCACCATCCCCACCCCCGAGCGGGAATCGCTCAAGGCCGCGTTGAACGAGGGGGGCCTGGTCTCCGGAGGCGACGTGCCGCGCCAGGTCAGCGGCGTGGCCAACTTCGGAAAGAATCACCTCATCCTCGTCGGCTACCAGCTCGATCCCGAGATCTCCTCGGAGATCGAGGCGCTCCAGAAGAACCTCACGATGTACAGGCGCCTCGGCGTGTACACCTGGCTCTCGGAGCGGAGCCTGTGGGTCTTCGCATCACTCTGGTCTCTGGTCCTGGGCGCGGTGAGCTTCTTCCTGGCCGTGGTGGTCTCGCGCGGCATCACGAAGCCAATCCTAGAGCTGGAGAGCGGGATGGAGCGCGTGTCGGGCGGGGACCTGGCCCACCGGGTCGCCCCGCAGGGAACGCGCGAGGTCCGCTTCCTGGGAAGCGCGTTCAACCGGATGGTCGAAGAGATCCAGGGCTCGCGCCGCGCGCTGCTCCGCGCCGAGCGGCTGGCCGCCTGGCGCGAGGTGGCCCGCGCGGTGGCTCACGAGATCCGGAATCCGCTCACGCCGATCCAGTTCGCGCTGCAGCGGCTTCAGGACGAGGCGCGCCGCCCGGACCGGCCGCGTCCCGAAGTGGTCGCCGAAAGCGCGGACGCGATCCTGCGCGAGGTGCTCTCGCTCCAGGAGTTCGTCACCGCCTTCTCGGCGGTGGCACAGCTGCCCGAGCCCAAGCCCGCTCCCTGCGACCTGGCGGCGCTGGTCGAGGACGTCGCCCGGTTGTACGGCGGCTCGTCTCCCGTGGAATTCCGCGTTGAGGTGGAGCGTCCGGTTCCCTTAGCCTGGGCCGATTCCGGTCAGATCCAGCGCGTGCTCGCGAACCTGATCAAGAACGGCGTCGAGGCGATGGATCAGCGGGGAGCCGTCACACTCCGCGTGCGCCGCGACACGAAGAGCGACCCTCCGGGCGTGGCGATCGAGGTGGAGGACACCGGTCCCGGAATGGACCCCGCCACGCTCGAGCGCGCGGCGCATCCCGGATTCACCACCAAATCGAGCGGAAGCGGATTGGGGCTGACCCTGGTGCAGCGCATCGTGGAACAGCACGGAGGGCGATTCGAGCTGGATTCCAGCCCCGGCGTCGGCACGCGCGCCATCGTCACCATTCCCTCCACCCCGGACGGGGCGGAGCCGGACGCGGCGCGCGCCGTGGCCACGGGGGCCGCGTGAGCGCGCCCCGGGTCCGCGTGCTGATCGTGGACGACGAGCCTTCCGTGCTCCTCGAGACTTCCGCCAGCCTGAAACGCCATTACGAAGTGCTCACCGCGTCGCGCGCGGAAGACGCCGAGAAGATGCTGGCCGAGCTGCGCGTCGATCTCATCCTCACCGACCTCCGGCTGCCGGGCAAGGACGGCATCGCTCTCCTCGAGAGCGTGAAGAGCGCGTACCCCGACATCCCGGTCGTCCTCATGTCGGGCCACGGGACGATCGAGGAGGCGGTGAAGGCGATCCGGCTGGGGGCCGCCGATTTCGTGGAGAAGCCGTTCGGCCCCGAGCGGCTGCAGGTCACGGTGGAGCGCGCCCTGGAGCTGAAAGCGCTGCAGCGCGAGAACGAGCGGCTCCGCTCGTTGGCCGGCGCCGCCGATGAGATGGTCGGGAAAAGCCGCGCGCTGGACCAGATCCGGGCCGACGTCGCGAAGGTGGCGAAGACCGACGCTAAGGTGCTGGTGAGCGGCGAGAGCGGCACGGGGAAGGAGTTGGTCGCGCGCGCGATCCACCGCCAGAGCGCGCGGTCGCGCGGGCCGTTCGAGAAGCTGAATTGCGCGGCGCTGCCCAAGGACCTGGTGGAGAGCGAGCTGTTCGGGTACGAGAAGGGGGCCTTTACCGGCGCGGCGCAGATGAAGCGGGGACGGCTGGAGGCCGCGCACCAGGGCACGCTCTTCCTCGACGAGGTTGGAGACATGAGCCTGGACACGCAGGCCAAGTTCCTCCGAGCCATCGAGACGGGGGAGATCGAGCGCCTGGGCGGAACCCGCACCATCGCCGTGGACGCGCGCATCCTGGCCGCGACCAACAAGGACCTTTCCTCGGAGATCCAGGCCGGCCGCTTTCGCGAGGACCTCTTCTACCGCCTGAACGTGGTCCCCATCCACATCCCGCCGCTCCGCGCCCGCCGCGAAGACGTGCCGCTGTTGGTCGCGCATTTCGCCGGACATTTCGGCGCCGAGCACGCCCGCGGCCCCCGGACGGTGACGAAAGAGGCGATCGAGCGCCTGGCCCAGTACTCCTGGCCGGGCAACATCCGTGAGCTGAAGAACCTGATCGAGCGGCTCCTCATCATGACCGACAGCGGCTCGATCGGCCTGTCCGACGTCGAGGACGCGCTCCCCGCAAACGCGGGCGACGAGCCGCCCAGCGAGATCCGCGTGGCGCGGGACAAGGCGGAGCGCGACACAATTCTAGCGATGCTCCGCGAATGCCATTGGAACGTCAGCGAGACGTCGCGGCGGCTGGGGATGGACCGCGGCTACCTCCATCGGAAGATCAAGCGATATGGGCTGGCGCGCGACGGCGCGGCCTAGCGCCGCCGCGGCGCTCTGCGCGGCGTGGCTGGCGTTCGCCGCGGCGACGGCGTGCGCCGCGGCGACGGCGACCGCCGACTCTTCCGCGGTCGTGCTCCCCCTCGCCGACCCGGTTGCGGCGCCTCCCTCGACGGTGCCCCGCGCGCCGGCGGGGTGGGAGACGTTGTCCACCGGCCTTCCCGAAGAGGCGCGGCTCAAGCTCTTGCCCGCGTTCCGCTACAACCGCGTCGACGGCGCGACCCCCGGCGTCGGAATCGCGTTCCAGAGCGAGCGGGACCCCGCGCCTTACGTCTACGCCGGAGGAAGCTACGCCACGGGGCGTGACCGCTTCCTCGGCGCGGCGGGCTTCGAGGCGCCGATCGGCGACCCGACGTGGCTTCGGGCGGGCGCGGACGTCTTTCGACGGACCCAGAGCGAGGACCTCTGGATCGTCGGCGAGATGGAGAACTCGATCTTCGCGCTGGTCGCGCGCACGGATTACCTCGACCACTACGAGGCGACGGGCTTCGCGGGGCACCTCGTGTTCGAGCCCGGCCGGGACGTCGCGCTCCGGGCGGCCATCCGGATCCAGGACGAGTCGTCGCTCCCGACCCGCGTTCGATTCTCCGTCTTCGGAAAGGAGGACCGGTTCCGCCAGAACCCGCCGGTCGAGGCGGGCGACGAAGGGCTTGTCTCGGTTTCCGCGCGCATCGGACCGGCGCGCATTCCCCGCGGCGGCGGAACGACCGGCACGCTCGGCTACGAGCGCGCCGGCGGGTTCATGGGCCGCGACTTCGACTACGGACGCCTCCGCGGCGAGGGGCGCGCGCTGCACCGCTTCTCGCCGCGACGCGCGCTGCGCGCGCGCGTCTTCGCCGGCTCCACGCGCGAGGGGCGGCTTCCGCAACAGAAGATATGGCACGTGGGCGGTATCGGGACCCTGCGCGGACACGACTACAAGGCGTTCTCGGGGGACCAGTTCTTCCTGATGAACTCGGAGTACCGGAGCCGCGTCCGAAAGAACCTCTTCCCCTTCGCGTTCCTCGACTGGGGCGCCGCGTGGTTCGGCGCCGGAAACCTGGACCGCCAGCGTCCGGGGCTGGACGGCGGCGTCGGACTGTCGGTGGGTGAGGACGCGCTCGCCGTCACCGTCGCGCGCGACTTGCGCCGCGCGGGCGCACCGTTCCTGGTGGGCGTGCGCGTGGGCGGAAGCTTCTGAGCGCCTTCCGGACCGCTGCGGCGGCGATTCTTCTCTTTGGATCGCTGGGGGGATCGGTGGGCGGATCGCCCGGCGCGCCCGCGGTTGCGCGCGCCGCGAGCGACATGGGTCTCTTCATCGACCCGGTGGAAACCGCGGCGGGCGTGATCACCGTCTCCTATCGCGTGGAACGGCCCTTCACGCCCCGCCTCACCGAGACGCTGCTCCAGGGGATGCCCGCGACGGTCACCTACGAAGTCGGGCTCTGGAAGCGGAAGGCCTTCTGGTTCGACAAGCTGATCACGGCCTTGAAGAGCGAGCACAAGGTGGTGTTCGATCCGTGGCGGAAGGCGTTCCGCATCCGGTCGGGCGGGGCGAGCGCTCGCACGTGGGGCGCGGCGTCTCTGGACTCGCTTTTGGCCTCGCTTTTCGTCGTGCGGCACGTGCCCGTCGCGCTGGTGACCGCTCTGGAGCCGGATGCGACCTACTACGTGACCGTGCGGGTGCTGATCCGGCCGGTCACGGAAGAAGACCTGGGTGAGATCGAGGACTGGCTCTCGGGCGAGGTCAAGGAGCCGGAAGGGGCGGCACGCGGGCTGCCGCGCTATCTCTTCGGCATCACCGCGAATCTGACGGGTCTGGGGGACCGCACGGCGGTGGAGAAGAGCGACCCCTTCACGCCGGCGCGGCTCCTGTCGGCCGCGCCGGGCGTGGGGGGTCTCTAGGGGGCGTCGGAGCTTCCGCTCCCAGGAGCCGTGGGGGGAGCCGTGGGAGGCCGGTCCTCGGCGCGGGCGCCCGACCCGGGCGCGCCGGCGTGAGACTCGGGCTTGGCTCGACGCGGACCCCAGTTGTAGCTGCTCCACGAGAGCCCGCCGCCCTGGACGAAGCTGAGCCACACCGCTCCCAGGCCGGCCACGGTCAGGATGAAGGAGAGGGCGCGCGCCGCGATCCCGAACGCGATGCTGAACGGGTGGAAGATGATCACGCCCACGAACTCCGCCAGGTGACCCAAGAGCCCGAGCGCCAGGACCACCGCCATGCCGATGGCGATCGCCCAGAGGGGCGACGCGTACCGGTCGCTGCGGGCGCCCAGGATCCTCCGCCCCAGGTAGTGCGCGCCGTTCAAGTAGCCCAGGAAGACCGCGAAGATCACCCCGACGATCAGTCCCACGATCGCGAGCACCAGGGCAATGACCAGGAGCAGCGCGACCGGGATCCCGATGATCGTGATGCAGAGGATCACGACCGCGATCACGCAGAGGAGCACGAGCGCGATGATGCCGACCGGGATCGCGACCACCAGGCCCGCCATGGTCAGGAGACCCCACAGGAACGACTTCCCGAACTGCTCGTGCAGTTTTGAGGAGGCGCGCAGGATCCCGGCCTTCCAGAGGAGGAGCGCGATCCACGCGAAGAAGAGGGTCAGGGCCAGCTTCAAGACCGTCGTGGCGAGCCACGCGCCGAAGCTGACGGCCCCGATCATCCCGAGCATGGGGAGCATTCCCGCTCCGTGCCAGAAGCGCATCGTGCCGATCGAGACGTTGCTCCCGGCCACGGAAGCGCTGTCGCTGGTGGATACGCCGCCGCCCAGGCTGACCGCGTCACCTTCGACCGCTCCGCCTCCGCGCACCTCGACGGCGCCTCCGACCGAGAGGACGTCGCCTTTCACGCGCCCGAGGACCGTCACGTCGCCGCCGATGGCGACGACGTCACCCTCGACCACCTTGCCGGCGGGGATCGTGATGTCCTCGCCGAAGCGGACCAGGTCGTTGCTGTCCGAGTCCACCTGCAAGGTGTCGGGCTTGTCCGGGACATCGGGCACGTCCGGCGGCTCGGGAACGGCACTGGGCACGCCGGCCTCGCCCGGAACGGGGACGGCGGGGATCCGCGTGGCGCGCTTCCCTTTCGATTCCTCGACGACGCGCACCTTGAATCCGGATTCGTCCCGCGTCGTGTCGGCGGCGGGACGGGCGACTTTCTTCGCGGCCGGGGCGGCCGGCTTCGCGGCGGCGGCCGCGAACGCCGCCCCCACGTGCCAGCTCGCGGGGATCAGGACGGCGAGGAGGGCGAGCAAGTAAAAGCAGCGCGGAGAGCGGAGGCTCGATGCAGTCCGCGCCCGAGAATCAGAGCGCCAGGCACGCATGGCCGATACCCCTTTCGTGGCTGCGGGACGGTCGCAGGATCCAGTAGATCGCGACTCCCAGGGTGAGGAGAAGGACGCCCGCCGTCCGAACGTCCGGCGACTGGAGCACAACGAGCGCCGCCCGCGGCACCGCCGCGAGCGTATGGAAGGCGAGCCAGATCTGGCGCGCCATGGGTCCGTAGAATGTGGCCTCGTCCGCAACGTGCTTCGGAACCGCGACGAGAAGGTCGATGACGCCGCCCACCGAGCGCGCGAGGGCCGACCCCGCCGAGGGGAGGCCGAAGTGCGCGGCGAGGCGCGGGTAGAGCGCGAGGAGCCCGACCGTGGCCGCGAAAGACGCCGCCAGCGCGGCCGCGCCGCCCCGGCGCGCCAGGGCCCGCAAACGAGCCGGACGCGTGACGGCCGCGACGACCCGGCCTTCCAGCCAGGCCGGCGCCTCGATCGCCGGGAGGCGCCGCGCGAAGGCCGCGATCGCGCGGTGCTCCTCGAGGCGGGCGCGGCAGCCCGCGCACTCCTCGACGTGGCTCAGGAGAGCGCGCGCCACGGCCGGATGGATGGCTCCATCGACAAGGGCGGTCAGCTCCCGCCGGCAGTCGTCGCAGCCCAGGTTGGTTTTCACGGTTTCGTTCCTCTCGCGTTCAGCTTGCGTCTCAGATTCTCGTGCGCCCGGTGGAGCCTGACCTTCACGGTTCCGAGCGGAATGTCGAGCGTCTCCGCGATCTCCTCGTAGGAGAGCGCCTCCCGATACCGGAGATGAAGGATCGCGCGGTAGTGCTCGGGCAGCTCCCCCACCAACGTCTGGAACCGCTCCTCGGCCCACTCCACGCGAAGCCCCTCGTCCGGCGCGGGGCC
>DATGVG010000014.1:0-2319 GCA_035300625.1 Candidatus Limnocylindrales bacterium | reverse complement strand
CTCGTAAGGGTTCGTCAGGCGGCGTGCGCCACGGCGCTCGCCGGACGCTCAGCCTTGGGAAGCCACAGGCGCAGGGTCGTGCCCGCGCCCACCCGGCTCTCGATTTCCACGGATCCCCCGTGCCGTTCCACAATCCGGTTCGCGATCGCGAGCCCCAGCCCGGTCCCGCCCACTTTCGTGGAGTAGAAGGGATCGAACACCTGGCGCAGGTCTTCCGCGCGAATGCCCGACCCCGTATCCCGCACTTCGATCATCGCGAAGCCGCGGCGCGATCCCGCGCCCGATCCGGGAACGTCCGCCGGAAGCACCCGGACGGAAACCGTGCCGGACCGTTCGATCGCTTCCAGCGCGTTGATCATGAGATTCAAGAGCACCTGCTTCGTCTGCTCAAAGTCCACCTGCACCCAGATGGGCTCCGCGGGACCATCCACCGACACCACTTTCGCTTCACCGCCGCTCGGGTGGCGCCGCGCCACGTCCGCGGTTTCCCGCGTCAGGCCCGCCAGCTCCACCCGCTCGGTCTTGAGCGGCCGCTCGCGCGCGTAATCGAGCAGCTCGAGGATGAAGTTGTCGAGGCGCTCCGACTCCCGGACGATCAGCTCGAGGAGCCTCGCGTTCTCCCCGGTGACCTTCAGCTCGCGCTGCAGCACCTCCACCGAGCCCGTGATCGGGTTCAAACAGTTCCGGATCTCGTGCGCGATCCCGGCGGACAGCTCTCCGATCGCGGCCAGGGTCTCGCCGCGGCGGATCCGGTCCTCCAGCGCCTTCACGTCCGACAGGTCCTGAAAGAGCGCGATCACGCCTCGCCGATCTCCGCCGGCGTCGATCAGCACGCTGGTCGAGATCCCCAGCGGCACCTCGCGTCCGGTGCCGGTCCGGACGCGGGCTTCGTGGCGCGCCGCCGGCACGCCCGTCTCGAGCGTTTCGCGGAGCCGCGCCGTGAACTCCTCCAGCCCCGCGCCCAGCGCGGCCTCGTAATGCCTCCCCCGGATGTCCGTCACGGACCGGCCCAGAATCTCTCCGGCCGCCCGGTTCCAGTGGCGCACGATCCCCTGGGCGTCGACGGTGGCCAAACCGCTCGAGAGGTTCTCCAGAATGGTCTCCGTGTCGAACAGCGCGCGGGACAGTTCCGCCCGCGCCTCGTCGAGGGCGCGCCGGCCCTCCTGCAACGTGCGCCCCAGGGCGCCGCCGATCGCTCCCACGACGAAGAGGAGCGGAAGATAGAGAATCAGCCGTAACCGCAGCGCCGACTCGCTGAGCCGCTCCGTCAGCCCGTAGGAGACCGGCGGCAGCATTCCGCTCCGCTCCGTCGCGAAGAGCACCGCGTACGCCAACGACCCCGCCAGCGCCAGGAGCATTCCGCCGCGGACGGACAGGAAGACCCCGCCCAGGAGCGGCGCCAGCAAGTACAGCGGCACGAACGGGCTGGACGCGCCTCCCGTGAACAGAAGGAGGTAGCTGATCACCGCCACGTCCACGATCAGCTGCATCGCCAGGAGCGGCCGGAGCGCGGCCCCGCTCTTCGCGGCGCGGTGGTAGGCCGTCGCCAGCCCGGCGGACAGCGCCACCACGAACGCCAGCGGCACGTACTGTTCCGGCTCGCCGATCCGGTCCGAGAAGGCACCCGCCATCACCGTGGCTAAGGTGACCAGCGCCATGCGTCCGACGATGACTGCCCGCACTTCCCGTCGAAGCGCCTCGTCTTCCCCCGGCCCCCCGGTCGGACGCGCGGGTTGCATCGGCCGGGCTATTTCCCGCTTGCGACCACGTTGATCAGCTTGAACATCGGCAGGTACATGGCGACCACCATGCCGCCCACGACGCTGCCCATGAATACGATCATGATCGGCTCGATCAGAGAGGTCAGCGCGTCGACGGCCGTGTCGACTTCGTCGTCGTAGAAGTCGGCGATGCGCGTGAGCATGTCGTCCAGGGCGCCGGTCTCCTCTCCCACCGAGATCATCTGCACCACCATCGGCGGGAAGACGTTCGACACCTTGAGCGGCGCGGAGATGGTCTCGCCCTCACGGATGCTCGCGCGGGCCGCCATGATCGCTTCCTGGATCACCCGGTTGCCCGAGGTGCGCGCGGTGATCTCGAGGCCGGTGAGGATGGGGACGCCCGACGAGATCAGCGTTCCCAGGGTGCGGGTGAAGCGGGCGACGGCGCCCTTCTTGATGACGTCGCCGAGCACCGGCACTTTGAGGAGCAGGCGGTCGACGACGATCTGCCCGCGATCGGTCCGGCGGTAGCGCTGCAGCGCAACGGCGCCCGCGCCCAGGCTTCCCAGCATCGCCCACCAGTACGAGCGCAGGAACG
>DATGVG010000013.1:0-11310 GCA_035300625.1 Candidatus Limnocylindrales bacterium | reverse complement strand
CGCCGGGCTTCTTCTTCGCGAGGAGCTCTTCGACCTCGGCGATGAAGGCCGGCAGGCGCTGGTTCTCCCGATCGAAATCGCACACCGCGCGCCGCAGGAAATCGAGGTACCGGCGGACCTCGTGGTCGAAGACGGCGATGTTCCCCGAAGTCTGGTAGGCGATGAGGACGTCGTTCTCGTTCTGGCGGAGCTTCCACAAGATGCCGCCCGCGGAGATCACGTCGTCATCGGGGTGGGGTGAGAAGACCACGATGCGCTTTCCGCGCGGAAGCTTGCTTCGCCCCCGGATCTTCGCGCCGAGAGTGTTGAACACGACTCCGTTGAGCGCGCCCGAGGAGCCGTAGCGGGTGAGCAGCGTGCCCAGGTGGTGGTCCCGGTAGGCGGCGTCGTCCAGTTTCAAGACTGACTTCCCGGTGATCTGAGCCAGCCAGACCACCGCCACCACCGCGAGAGCGGGCGTCCAGTCGATCTCGTGGAGGAGCCACGGCGTCTCCACGCGCGTCAGGTCGGCCGCGGCCGCGGGATCCAGGTAGACCGCCGCGCGGGGATGCTGCTGGAGGTAGGTCGCCGCCACCGAGCGGTCGATCTCTCCTTCGACGGCGCGCTTCACGATGGCGGCCTTGTGCTCGCCGGTCGCGATGAGAGCGATCTCCCGCGCCTCGAGGATCGTGGCGACGCCCATGGTGATCGCCTCCGCGGGCACGTTCTCGGTGCCGAAGAAATCGGAGGCCGCGACGCGCCGCGTGATCGTGTCCAGCACGACCAGCCGCGTGCGGGAGGCGACGCTGGAGCCCGGCTCGTTGAAGCCGATGTGCCCGGTCTGCCCGACGCCCAGGATCTGGAAGTCGATCCCGCCGGCGTCGGTGATCGCCCGCTCGTAGTCGCGCGCGTGGGCTTCGATCTGGTCCCGCGGGACGTCGCCGCGCGGGATGTGCACGTTCGCCGGGTCGATGTTCACGTGGGCGAACAGGTTCTCCCACATGAAGCGGTGGTAGCTGTGCCGGCTGTCCGAGGGCATCGGATAGTACTCGTCCAGGTTGAAAGTCGTCACGTGGGACCAGTCGAGCCCCTCGTCGCGATGCATGCGGATCAGCTCGCGGTAGACGCCGATGGGCGTGGAACCCGTCGCCAGCCCCAGCACGGCTCTCCGCCCCGAGGCGCGGCGCTCCCGGAGGATTTCGGCGATCCGGGAGGCGATCCGGCGCGCCAGGTCGTCGTACGTGTCCGCCAGGACGACGGGGATGCGCTCGGGGGTTTCGGACCTGTTTGTCACCGAAGGGCTCCGGGTTGGGAGTGGAGTACCTCGGGATCTTTCGACACGAAGGCGGCCCCCCTCTACCTCAAAATGCGGGAACGAGATGCGCCGGCCTTGCGTTCCGTCCCGGGTCGGAGCATCTTCTCGGCGTTCCAGGTCCCCCCCTCGGCCGGGAGTGGTAGCCGTTCCCCCTCCGCCACCCCAAGAGGCATGGTCATGGCGAACGCAGTCGCGAGCAGTCGGGCTTCCGCCGGAAGCAAGCGCGAAGTTCTGGCGCGAATCCCCTTTTTCTCCGAAGCCCCGATGGATCTCAAGGGCGCGCTGGCCGAAGCGGCGAGCGTGGTGCATCTGGCGGCCGGCGAGTACTTCCTGCGCGAAGGAGACTCCTGCGCTCACTTCGCCATCCTCGTCTCCGGAAAGATACGCGTCTTCAAGCTGGGCGAAAGCGGCCACGAGATTACCCTGTATCACGTGGGCGCGGGCGAAGTGTGTCCGCTGAACGTCTCGTGCATCCTGTCCGACCGTCCCGTGCCTGCAATGGCGCAGGTCGAGGACGACGTCGAGGCGGTCGTGTTTCCCGCCGCGACGTTCCGCCGCTGGATCGCGGAGCACGAATCGCTTCGATCCTTCGTGTTCCGGATGTTCGCGAACCGCCTGACCGAGGTCATGTCGCTCGTCGAGGAGGTGGCGTTTCGCCGGATGGACCAACGGCTCGCGCGCCGTCTGACCGAGTTGTTTCTGCTGGAGGAGGGTCCGGAGCGAAGCGTCGAGATCACTCACGCCGACATCGCGGCCGACCTGGGCACCGCGCGTGAAGTGGTCAGCCGCCTCCTGAAGGAGTTCGAGCGGGTCGGGGCGATCGGTCTCTCACGCGGGCGAATCGTGCTGCGCGACGCCGCGACGCTTCGCGAACTGGCCTCGGGCGGAGGGGCGTAGAGGCGAGTACAGAAGCGCCGGCGGCGCGACGGCGATCCGTCTGATGCGGCCCAGACCCTCTCTGAGAAAAACAGGCTGGCTGGTGTGCGAGAGCCGGACCACCAACGGTAAGGCCGAGCACCGCCGGCAGACGCCGACAGGGTGGCGCTCCGTCGCTGTGGCATCCGTGACTTGAGTCACGAAATCACGAATTTTTTTGACCGGAGCGCGGCGGCGGCTTTGCAAAGTCTGCGATCCTGACCCCACAGGGACGAAAGGGGCCCGACTCTCAGGTGAATTCGGCCCCCGAACCGGGCCCGTGTCGCCATTCGCGAGGGAATAAGCGGCTCCAGCGGTGGAGGCGGTCGAACCTCTAAGTCCCAGCGCAACACGCCCTTCTGCTACCGACCCCCGCCAGGGGGCGGCCCCGCCGTGCCCCGCGAGTCCCTGGGGCTCCTCATCGGGCACAATGCATGCGGGTATGGCTCGTAGCTAACGGCCCATGGTAGGGCCGTACTGTACAGGAGGGATTCCCATGAAACGACTGAGTGCACTGGTGGCCGTGACGGCAATGGCCACCTCTTTGGTAGCGCCATCCATGGTGAGCGCCAACAGGAACGACGTCCGGTACTATCCGTCCGGACAAACGACTCGATATTACCCGTCAGCGCAGGCGGGCGGATGCGTCTCCGGCAGGAACACGGGTTCGGTGCGGTACGTGCCGTCCAGCTCGGTCCAGTACCTGCCGGCGGGAGCGGTTCGCGTCATGGAGCCCGGAATGGCTGTATCCGGCTCGCGCGTGTTCTACATCAGCGACAACCCGAGGTACGACCTCTCGGGAGCCAACGAATCCGTATTTCTCGTCGAGGACGGGAGCATCTACCGGACCAGTTCCGGTCGGACCCCGGTCGCTTACGTCGCTTCCCTCGGAGCCTATACGGCCCCGCAGGTAGTCGCCGTTCCATCGGAATATCGGCAGGACTGGCTGGCAGTGGCGGCGGGTGATCGTCCCGTCCGCTGCATTTCGGCCGCCGGCACGATGGCTGCCCCGACGACGATGACGATGGTTCCCGCCGGCAACGTCACCTACACCAGCTACACCACGACGCCGACGAACCGCGGGTACGCCGTTACCACCACGACGACCACCCGCAGACCGCGGACGCACAGCGCCTATCGGCGGACGACGTACTCCAACGCGTCCCGCAATCATGTGTACCGCCACAGGGTGCGCATGACGAACGCCTCGTATCGGCGGAGCACGAAGGTCGTGACCCGCACCTACACGCCGGCTTCGACGAACTGCGTCATGTCCACGAACACTGCCTCCGTGGCGGTCGTCGCGCAGCCCATCGCGACCCACGACGTCTACCAGATCGGCAATAGCTGGTACATGGAAGACGGCGGTGCCTGGTCCCGTTCGGACTCCTGGCGGGGTCCGTTCTTCCGCGTGAAGACGGGGCACGTGCCGCGCGAGGTCAGAGAGTCCAGCAAGCGCGATCACGACGTAGACTAGACAAGCCGAGTCATCGGAAACACCGAAGGGGCTCCCGCTGGGAGCCCCTTCTGCTTTGCGCCCGGGCCGGAACGCTAGAACTTGAACGTCACGCCCGGACGGAGCAGCCAGGCCTGGTTGTTGTCGTAGCTGACGCCCATGGCCAGGGTCAGCCCGGCGCTCCAGTGGTAGCGCAGGCCCAGCATGCCGACCGTCTCGGCGCCTGAGATCTCGGGGTTTCCTCCAGTGTCGGCCTCCGTCCCCCCTTCGGGCAGAGCCGACGTGTTGCCGATCATCTCGGCGACGAGGTCGAATTTCGGAAGCCAGTGCCATTCGGCCGCGGCCGCGTAGTCGAAGACGTTGTGAAGCGGGATGCCCGACGGCCTCCCGAGCACGGTATAGCCGGCGTTAAGGTGGGCGTCGATCGAACCGAGACGCTTGCTGGCGACGAGGTACCCTGTCGCATCGGCCTTGCCCGTGCCGATCAGAGGGTCGTGGGACGTCGGAACCTTCACTTCGAGCGCGGCCGCGAGCGCCGGGAATCCCGCTGTCTCCGGCCGGACGACCTGGGTCAGCGTCACCTCGAGGTCCCCGATTCCCGTCGCCCGGCGCCCCGCGCGGGGGCTGATGGACGTGAAGAAGACGGGCTCGAGCAGAAGCTCCAACCGGTCGGTGATGCCGTACTCGAGAGCGAGAGGGGCCGCCTTTTCACGGCCATCCGGAGACGTCTGCCGCTCGAAGGTGGCCTCAAGCTGCATCTCGTGAGCCCGGGGAGTCCGCGCGGTCTCGGTCTCGAGAGGCTGTGAGGCACCTACTGGGGAAGGGGACATCAGGATTGCGGCAAGCATGGAGAGAAAGGCCCGCCAACGGAGCATCGTCACCTCATTTTCCGGGAATCGGGACTGGTCCCCTTGCGGGGCAGGGTGCGCCAGGAGAAAACCCACCCGCCGAGAACGGTTCCCGGTCGGCTGCCGGAAATGTGGACCCCCGGGCCGCTCCGGGGGTACGGTATTCGAGGAGCACGTCGGATGCTACCGTGCGGGAGGGAGCCACTTGCCCTTCTCCACCTACTCCCAGGACAACAATCGCGAGTCTTCGGCCAGCACCATGCGATCGGGCTCACGTCGAGGGCGGCCAACGGGGCGCCCCCGACGGGAGTCCTGATTTTGTTTCACGGCCAACGCGCCGGATGGACCATGGCGGGAGAGCCATCGTTGCCGGAGTCTCGACGGGGAGGCGCTGCACGCCTACTCACGCCGGGTGGGCGCTCGTCGCGCTCGTTTCCCTCGCCCTTCCCGTCCCATCCGCGTGGGCGTTCCGGTTGGGGACGGGGGGACCTCCCGCCTCCCTGGGCCTCGACCCGCGCATCTGGCGAAACTGGGCGGGAGGCTGGCACTTGCACCTGGGACTAGCTCATCGCGACACGCTCGCCACGACTCCGGAAATCGCGCTGGACGCGGCTCGGACGGCGATCGGGAACGATCATTGGATCGTGGCGCCCGAGGGCACGGGGGGTTGCATTCACACTCAGTGGAAGCCGATCAACAACGTGATCTTTCGCCTGTTCTCGGGGAAGGCATTCGCGCGTTGCTTCATTCAAGTGGCACCGCTGATGAGCGGGGGGGTCGAGGTCACGTTCCAGGCCGGACTGGCGACGCGCCGGGATATCGAGCACAATCCCGGTAAAGCGCTCGCAGAGCGCTCCTATGCTTCGGCGGTTCACGTGTGGCAGCGGGAGGTGCGAAAGATCGTGGCCCGCCGCACGTCGGGCTTGCTTTCAGGCGGTGAGGGGGATCCGTGAACGTCTCGGTGGTAGTGCCCGCGTTCAACGAAGAAGCGCTTCTCGCCGCGTGCCTGGATTCGTTGCTCGCCCAGGACTACGCGGGCGAGATCGAGATCATCGTCGTCGACAACGCGAGCACCGATGCCACCGCCGAGATCGCGCTGGCGCGCGGAGTCCGCGTGGTCAGCGAGCCGGAGCGCGGCTACAGCCGGGCCCTCGCGAGCGGCTTCGCCGCCGCGTCCGGCGAGGTGATCGCCACCACCGACGCCGACACGGTTGTCCCTCCGGACTGGATTTCCCGGCTGGTCCGCGAGTACCACGAACATCCCGACGCCGTCGCGGTCGGCGGCGAGATCGTCTTCTGCCGGCCCAACCGGCGCGCCCGCTTGTTCACGCACGCCCTCCTGCCGCTGGTGAACCTGGTGGACCGGAGATGCCCCGAGGGGCCCCACCTCTGGGGGGCGAATTTTTCGGTGCGGCGCTGCGCCTTCCTGGCCGCGGGCGGGTGGAACCTGGACTTCAATCTACAGGTGGATACCGAACTGTCGGAGCGGCTCCGCGCTCACGGCAGGGTCGTCCTGCTGGAAGATCTCAGGGTATTCACATCCTGCCGGCGATGGAATCGCGTGCTCGGACGGAGCCTCTTTCTCTATGCCACCAATTTCCTCTCGCTGCAGTTGAGAGGGCGGCCGTTGTGGCGCGGATTCCCCGACGTGCGGGACAGGCCCGCCCCGGCGGCGCGCGCGCGCCTGGCCCCGCTGGCCTGGGGGATCGCGGCGCTCGTCGCGACCCTCGTGGGAACCGCGGTCTACGACGCCGTCTCGCCGTGGTCGAGCGCCTTTGGCAGCACGCACTGGGCCGGACCGCATCGCGACCGCGTCGTCGCGCTGACGTTCGACGACGGTCCCAACGAGCCGTACACCTCCCAGATCCTCGGCATCCTCAGCCGGGAGCACGTGCGGGCCACGTTTTTTCTGATCGGCCAGCGGGTGCGGCAGGATCCGGCCGTCGCGGCGAGGATCGTGCGGGACGGCAATGCGGTGGGAAACCACAGCGACACGCACCCGTTCGCGCTGGCGCTGGAGCCGGTGGCGCGCATCCGGGCCGAGATTGCCGGCGCCGAAATCGCGATCCACGACGCTACGGGGATCTACCCGCGCCTGTTCCGGCCGCCGCAAGGGCTGCGCTCGCCGTGGCTGATGCAGGTGGCGGAAAGCGACTCCCTGGTGACGGTGACGTGGGACGATTCCGCGGTCGACTGGCGCCGCCTCACCGAGCGCCAGCTGGTCGACCGCGTCGTCGCCGGCGCGCATCCCGGCGCGATCATTCTGCTGCACGACGGGCTCGATCTGACCGAGGCCGATCGAAGCACCGTCGTGGCGGGTCTCCCGGTGATTCTGAGACGGCTGCGGAGCGAGGGATACCGTTTCGTCACGGTGCCCGAGCTCTTGCACGAATCGCCCCGCCTCGCGAAGTGGCGCTGAGCCGGCACGGCGGCCCGCTACTTCACCCGCACGATTTTTCCCGTCTGGACCCGCCCGGACGAGTAGCGGCGTTCCCAGAAGTAAATTCCTGCGGCGCGAGGACGCGTCAGCCGGCCGCGCACGTCGAAGACACGGTAGCTCGTCACCCGCTCCACCTGCGCCTCGACCAAAACCCCCGTGATCGGTCCCACGTAAACCTGCGGGGAGACGCAGCACTCGTTTCCCTTCAAGTCAACCGCGGTTAACCAGAAATGCGCACCGGGCCCCGGGTCCACCCTGATGGAATCCTCGAGTCCTTCCCGCCCTCGGACCGACAGGGTGTCCAGGAGGCGCGCTGGACCGCCCGTGATGAATTGGGCGTAGACCCGAACCGATGACAGGTCGCGGAGCGGATTCATCATGTCGAGGACGCACGCAACGTTGCCGCTATCATCGACGAAGGAGTTGTACTTGGGATTTGTCCAATGGAGCCAGGCGGCCTGAGCGGGAGCAGCGAATGACAGAGTGGCAGCGCCCATTATCGGCGCCGCCGCGATGATCGATGTCAGAAGCCGCCTCGCGACCATGCGTTCCTTTCCGCGCGGTTCCGTCCGCGCTGGGGCCGCATGACCGCAAGATCGGTGCCGGGCTTTGGCGCCGGCCTACCGCCTGATACACTGAGAGCCTTGGCACGAGCCTCGCGACACTCGCTTCTCTTTTTCCTCTGCTGCCTCGTGGCGTTCGCGCCGCTCGGGTGCACCGCCCAGAAGCGGACCCGTACGGCACGCGTCGCGGTCCGGGTCGCCACCGCCGCCGAAGCGCCCATGCCCTTCCAGCTCACGTCGGTCGGCACGGTGGAAGCGATCCGGACCGCGAACGTCGCGGCGCAGGTCGGCGGCGTCGTCACGCAGGTCGCGTTCCGCGAGGGGGACAACGTCCGCGCCGGACAGGTGCTGTTCCGGCTGGACCCGCGCCCGTTCCGGGCGGCGCTGGACCAGGCGATCGCCGTGCTCGAGCGCGACCGGGCGCAGTCCGCGAGCGCGCGATCCGAGGCGCAGCGCGGCGCGACCTTGTACGCAGAGAACGTTCTCTCGCAATCGGAGTGGGACACCAAGCGGGCCGCCGCGGAGGCCTTGGCGGCGACCGTGCGCGCCGATTCGGCCGCGGTCGAGAGCGCGCGACTGGATCTCGAATTCGCGTCGATCAGGGCGCCCATCTCGGGGCGGACCGGGCGGTTCCTGGCGCATGAGGGGGACTACGTGCGCGCGGCGACCAACGAGACCCTGGTCACGATCATCCAGCCGCAGCCGATCTGGGTGCGCTTCACCGTTCCCGACCGCGACGTGCCCCTGGTGCTCCGCTACAAGAAGGAGCGGCCGCGCGTCGTGGTGCAGCCGTCGGGCGGCGGCTCGGCCCCGTCGGAGGGGAAGCTGGTCTTCATCGATTCCGCGGTGGACCCGACAACCGGGACGCTCCTCTTGAAGGCGGAGTTCCAGAACCAGGACGGCCGGCTGGTGCCGGGGCAGTTCGTCGACGTGCGCATGATTCTCTTCGTCGCGCCGCGGGCCCTGGTGATTCCCGCGGTCGCGGTCTCGACCGGCCAGCAGGGATCGTACGTCTACGTCGTGGGCGCGGACTCCACCGCGACCCTGCGCCCGGTGGTGATCGAGCGGACGCAGGACGAGATGGCAATTCTGACGAGCGGGCTCCGTCCGGGGGACCAGGTCGTCACCGACGGGCAATCCCGCCTTTCTCCCGGCGCGAAGGTGGCGATCCACTCCGCGCAACCGGGAGCGCCCGGGGGAGGGGCGGCGGCTCCGCGGCCGGCGGTTCCGTGAACCTCTCCGAGCTCTTCATCCGCCGGCCGATCATGACCACCCTGGTCATGGTGGGCGTGCTGCTCTTCGGCCTGGTCGGATACACCAAGCTCCCGGTGAGCGACCTGCCGAACGTGGACTACCCGGTCATCTCCGTGAGCGCATCGCTTCCCGGCGCGAGCCCCGAGACCATGGCCTCGGCCGTCGCGACGCCCCTGGAGAAGCAGTTCTCGACGATCGCCGGCGTGGACGCGATGACGTCGAGTAGCACCCTCGGGTCCACGTCCATCACCCTCCAGTTCGCCCTGGAGCGGGACATCGACGCGGCGGCCCAGGACGTGCAGGCCGCCATCACCAAGACGCTCCGCTCCCTGCCGACGGGCATCACGCCCCCGTCGTACCAGAAGGTGAATCCGGCCGATCAGCCGATCCTGTTCCTGGTGCTCACGTCGAAAATGCTGTCGCTCTCCCAGCTGGACGATTACGCGGAGAGCTCGATCGCCCAGCGCCTCTCCACCGTGAACGGGGTGGCGCAGGTCTCGGTGTTCGGCTCGCAGAAGTACGCCGTGCGGATCCAGCTGGACCCGCGCGCGCTCGCCTCGCGCGGCATCGCGATCGGCGACGTCACGGACGCCATCGATGCGGCGAACGTGAACCTGCCGACCGGGATCCTGTGGGGACCGGCCCGCTCGTCCACGGTGACCGCCGCCGGCGAGCTGGAGAGCGCGGCCGAATTCGGGAACATCGTCGTGGCGACGCGCGGCGGGGCCCCCGTGCGGCTTCGCGATATCGGGGTGGTCAAGGACGACGTCCAGAACAACAGGGTCGCCAGCTGGTTCGGCGACGAGCGGGGCATCGTCCTCGCCGTGCAGCGTCAGCCGGGCACCAACACGGTCCAGGTGGCGCACGACGTCCACGCCATGCTCGAGCGGATGAAGCCGCAGTTCCCGCCCTCGGTGGAGATCTCCACGCTCTACGACCGGTCGGAATCGATCGAGCACTCGGTGCGCGACGTCCAGCTGACGCTGTTCATCACGCTGGCGCTGGTTGTGATGGTGATCTTCCTCTTTCTCCGGAACCTGCCGGCCACCATCATCCCCAGCCTGTCGCTCCCGCTGTCCATCGTGGGCACGTTCGCGGTCATGGTGCTCCTGGGCTACAGCCTGGATAACCTGTCCCTCATGGCGCTCACCCTGGCCGTGGGGTTCGTGGTGGACGACGCGATCGTCATGCTGGAGAACATCCACCGGCACCTGGAGCAGGGGAAGACGCCGCTCCAGGCCGCGCTGGACGGCTCGCGGGAGATCGGGTTCACGATCGTCTCGATGACGCTGTCTTTGGTGGCAGTCTTCCTTCCGCTGCTCCTGATGGGAGGGCTGTTGGGGCGGCTCTTCCGCGAGTTCGCCGTCACGATCAGCGCCGCGATCCTGGTCTCCGGAGTCGTCTCCCTCACCTTGACGCCGATGCTCTGCAACCGGTTCTTGCGCTCGCAGCACGACCGGTCGCACGGCCGCACCTACCAGGCCATCGAAAACGCCTACCAGCGAACTCTCGGTTGGTACGCGCGGTCCTTGGGGTGGGTCATGGATCACCGGCGGGTCGCCCTCGCCTTCTCCCTCGTCATCCTGGTGGGAACGTGGCTTCTCTTCCGCGCCGTGCCCAAGGGCTTCATTCCCAGTGAGGACACCGGACGCATCGTCGCCAGCACGGAGACGGCCGAGGGAACTTCGTTCCCCTCGATGGTCCAGCACCAGCAGGCGGTCGCCGCCATCATCGCGAAGAATCCGAACATCGCGGCCTTCACATCGAACGTCGGTTCCGGCGGGGGCGTGTCGACGACCAACCAGGGCCGCATCATCATCCGGCTGAAACCGCGCGGCGAGCGGAAGAAGTCCGCCGACGAGGTGATCCGCGAGCTCCAGCCGAAGGTGGCCCAGGTGCCCGGCATCCGCGTCTTTCTCCAGAACCCGCCCACCATCAACGTCGGAGGGCGCCTCGCGAAGAGCCAGTACCAGTACACGCTCCAGAGCGGGGACATGGACGCGCTCTACACCTCGTCGAACGCCCTGGCCGACCGGCTGCGGGACCTCCCGCTCCTCCAGGACGTGACGAGCGACCTCCAGATCTCGAACCCGCAGGTCGAAGTCGCGATCGACCGCGACCGCGCGTCCTCGATGGGCGTCTCGGCCCGGGAGATCGAGGAGACGCTGTACGACGCGTACGGCTCCCGGCAGGTCTCGACCATCTTCACCGCGAACGACCAGTACTGGGTGATCCTCGAGCTCCTTCCCGAGTTTCAGCGGGACCTGGCGGCGTTCCAGAGCCTGTACGTGAGAGGGACCGGCGGGGGACTGGTGCCGCTGAACTCGATCGCGACCATCACCCCCGGAGCCGGCCCGTTGAGCGTCAACCACACCGGGCAGGTTCCCGCGGTGACGATCTCCTTCAACCTGCGGCCCGGCGCGTCCCTGGGCGACGCCGTGGCCTCCGTCGAGCGCGCGGCGCATGAGACCCTGCCGTCCACCGTCACCGCGAGCTTCGCGGGCACCGCCCAGGTGTTCCAGTCCAGCCAGAAGGGGCTG
>DATGVG010000012.1:0-7319 GCA_035300625.1 Candidatus Limnocylindrales bacterium | reverse complement strand
TCCCCTTTGACGACCCGCGGCTCTTTCGATTTATCGCTGCTCATGGGGGAGTCCTTTCACAACGGAGTAGCAGTAGCAGTCGCGCGGCACGTCGTTGATGTTCGGGCTGACGGACCATTTTCGGAGGATCCCCTCCCGCTGCATTCCGATCTTTTCCAGCACGCGCGTCGAGCCGCGATTATCCACGTCGCAGAACGCCCACACACGGTGGATCTCCGCCTGGGCCATCGCCCAGTCCACAAGGAAACGAAGCGCTTCCGGCATGTAGCCCTGCCCCCAGTGCTTCTTCGCCAGGACGTACCCGATCTCCGCCCGCGCGCCCTCGACCCGCATCTCGGCCATCCCGATCGGCCGGTCGGACCCGGTGAGCGTGATCGCCCAGGGGAAGCGTGTCCCTTCCTTGGCGGCGGCGGTCACTTCCCGCAGGAACACGCGCACCGTCTCGACTTCGCGATGCGTCGTGAAGACGAGGTACTTCGTCACCTCCGGATCCGCGGCGTACTCGTCGAAAATCGCCTGCGCGTCGTCGAGCGTGGGCCGGCGGAGCGTCAGACGGGCGGTTTGAAACCGTAGCGGCGGAGGGTTCATCGCCGCGAGCGGCCGTGCGTCTGCTTCATGGCCTGCCGCAGCTCTTCGGTCAGCTTGTCCACCAGGTGGGCGCGGCCGTGGTACACCGCGGGCGTGTTCTGGAAGAGGGCGATGCGCCAGTGATCCGGCTTTCGGACGGCCACCAGGTTCTGCACCGCGTTCGCGGCGGAATTGATGTCGGTCTTTCCGGGCGGCACCATCCCCGCCACGGCGCGGAGCAAGGCCACGTCGTCCGAGATGAACTGGACGCCGCGCACCTTGGACACGTAGGTCGAGGTGGGGTGATTGAGGAAGACCTGATTCAGATGGGTCTCGATGTCCGCCCTTCCCTCGATCTGGGTCCCGTCGAATCCGATCAGATGGCCGTCGGCGGCGAAGAGGTCCGCCATGCCGCCCGCGTCCCGCTCGTTCCACCCGGCCAGCAGGGAGCGGTAGAGCGAGCGAACCTGGCGGCCGGACTCGGCCTTGGTGGCGCGGGGACTCACGTCGCGGATCATCGAGCATCGGTAGCCGGTAGTGAAGCCAAATTCAGAACCGGATCCTCGCGCAGCGGCCGGTCGCGTGGCCGCCGCCGGGGACGGGCTTGCCGTCCTTGTCGAACAGGTCGAGCGTGATCGAGGACTCCAGCGAGTCGCCGTTCTCCGTCAGGCGGATCGCCTCGGTCAGCGCGCCGTGCCCCGCGGGAAGCCAGCCGCCGCCCTTGGCGATCTCGCCGAAACCCGCCGGCGCCCTCGTGACGAAGAAGACGTATTTCGCCTCATATCGCCGGGGCGCGACCTCGCGCCAGACGCCGTAGGCCGGCGGGACCGGCGGCGCGCCGTCGTAGTTCGAAGACTCGGTCATCGTGCCGCCGGCGTTGAAGGCGTACAGGAATTCGAGATCGCGAACCTCGGCGAACAGGCCGCTTTCGAACTGGAGATGGGATCGCCAGGCGCCGGCTAGGCCTGTGTCGGGAGGTGCTTGGCTGGAGTGTGCCCCTGGGGAGCAGCCCACGGAGGCGAGAAGCGCGAACACTGTGACGGAGAGCACGGAGCGTCGGATCATGTCCAGGCGGATCTCCTTGTAAGGTATAGGAATAGAGGCGGCCTTCGCAGGATGGCGACGCCAGCGTACACCTCGCCACCGCCGCTCCAGAAGCGAATCCGCGTGCCGATAACTTACCGTGCGGCGACGCGATCGGGGCCCGCCTCGATGGCGCAGCCCGATGATGTCGATGCCACCCACTTTTCGGAGCCCACTTCGTGAAGCCGAGCCGCCTGTTCCGAACCAAGGTCGCTCCGTACCTCGTCCGCACCGCCAAGAACATTCTCAAGAGCCGTCTGCTCCAGCTCCTGCTCGCTCTCTTCGTGCTGGGCTTCATCGCGGGAAAACAGTCGCGGCCCGACACCACCGGGGTGCCGTTCGAGGAGCTGTTCGATAACCTGAGCGTGCTCTCGTATCGCGACGCCCCCTACGACTCGACGTCGCACTTCGTGGTCGAGCTTTCCTCGCGCGGGCGCGTCTTCAGCGAGTACGACGTGGATTCGCGCCGATTCACGGCGCCGTCGCACGGACGCGACTACGGGCGCGCGATCAGCGGGACCCGCTATCCCGCCCTCACCGTGCGGGGACACGTGGAGAGCGGCTTCTGGCTGGAGCTTCCCAAGTCCTCGGCGACGCCCACCATCCTTCCGGATCAATTCGACGAGCTGTACCGCACCAGCCTAGACTTCGTGAAGCCGGTGTCCATGTTTGCGGGCGTGGTGGGGACGCTGTCGGGCTACTCGATCGGCTATCGCGCGGCCACGTGGAGCACCTCGCTCTCGAACCCGGCGGTGCAGAAACGCGTGCTCGGCACGTCGGGCGTGGGGCGCATGGTCGCTCGCGAGGCCTGGCGCCGCGTTCTCCTGGAGCCGGTGGTGATGGAGCACGAGACCGACCCCGAGCGGTTCGCGTCCGCCCGCGGGACCCAGCGCATCTACACCAACTTTTTCCGCCTGGCGCTGAACGACAGCAACCAGTTCATTCCCTACGAGGCGGCCAGGCTGGATTCGGCGGGATGCTCCCGAGAGGCGCACACCATGCTGGCGTTCACACAGGCGGTGCGGCGCGCGGCCCAGGACACGTGCCATCTCGGGAGCACCGACTTCCATGCGATCGAGGAATGGGCGAGCCTCCTCGACCGCCGCGGGCACTGGGCCACCCGCGCAATGCCTCCCGCGGGCGAGGACCGGATCCGGTACTTCGGTACGCTCGCCTATTACGGCATGGCCCCGTCCACCGAGGACGAGCGGCGCATCTGGATCGGGCCCCGCGTGCTGATCCGGGACGGCGACACCGAGGGCTTCGTGGCGGACGACATCCCGTCGATGGGGGTGGGCTGCCCCATGGCGTGGCGCGAGTGGCTGCGCCACGACACCACCGGGCTGAGCGGAAACGCCTGGACCGCGCAGTGGATGCGCGAGTCGCGGCAGCTGGCGCAATTCGTCTCGTTCGGCCGCGACATCGCCCGGAGACTGCATTCGTTCTAGGCGCGTAGATCGCGCCTGCCTCACTCCCGCCGGCGTACCTTCCTGTAGAGCAGTCCCTCCTGGTATTTCACGTGCGCCGCGAAGATCGCCCGCTCGATCGCGCGCGCCGGCATTTTGAATCGGGCGCCCAGCCCGCGGATGACGTCGAGGAAGCGCGACCAGTGGGCGAACGTGAAGCCGGTTCCCGCGCGATTTCCCTCGACGGCCCCCGCCGCGTGGAGCAGCTGCCACACGCGGATGTCGATCACGCCGTACCGCGCCGGGTCCAGGAGCGTGAGCACCGCCGAGGCCATGGGAACCGAAACGCCGTGGAGCGTCAGGAGCGCCTCGAGACGGCGGCCCTCGTCGCGAGTGCCCAGGGCGGCAGTGGTGGCGCTGCGAATCCCGCGAGGAGTGTTCGCCCGGAACAAGTGCGCCGCGCGCGGAGACTTCCAGTAGCACGCCGCCTCGAACTCGCCCTTGGTCAGGTAACCCCGCCGTCGCGCCGCGCGGAGTCGCTGGATGAGGGCGGCCGTGCCGGGGTCTTCATCCGCGATCAGATTGTCGCGCACCAATGCCTCGAGGGATTGGTGGGGGAGCTGTCCCACGGGCATCACTGGCCCCGCAGTTGCGGCAGGTTCTCTTTCAGCCTCTGGACCAGGTCGATCGGGAATATCAACTCCGCGCTGCTCTCGATCTCCGAGAGCGTCCACCAGCGCACTTTCTTGATGCCTTCGGAGCGATGCACACGCTGGACCTCGGGGCCAAAACGGGTGGGATACTGTCTTAGAAGGAAAAAGGTCTCGTCCTGCGAGACCTCTCGATCGGCGAACACAAAGTCCGTGTGGCCCGTCCAGAGCGGCGCGACCGCAGCATCCTTGGCCCCCAGCTCTTCAGCGGCTTCGCGGCGGGCGGCGCCCTCCGCGGATTCTCCTGGATCGATCCCACCGCCCGGAGTGGCCCAAAATTCGCGACCGCTTCCCTCGACGTGGAGAAACAGGAGGACGCGGCCTTCGGCGTCGATGAGAACCAATCTGGCCGCGGCTCGGGCTTCGGCCATCCCTTTCAGGCGCGCGGCGGGCGCACCATCGTGACGAGCAGGTGCTCCAGCAAGCCGACCGGATCCTTGCACACGCCCGTGTGCGTCGGCGATGTCTGGATCACGGTGCTGCGCGGCGCGACCAACCAATGGAAGCGCTCCCGCTGGGGGAGCTGCCCGATCGGGCCCGCGTCCTTTCCTCCGGCGCAGATCGCGGGAATGGTCGCGAGGTGCGCGCGGATCTGGTCGAGATCCGCGGTCGGGTCCAGTGCCTTGACCCGCCGCTCGTCCAGCTCGATGCGCGCGCCCAGGAATCCGTTTCCGGGGCATGAGACGATCACGCCCACGTTCACGAACTCCTCCCGCTCCACCTTGGGAACGACGCGGATGATCGCATAGTCATACGTGCTGGGTCCGTGCACGGATCGCCTCGTTCAGGAAGGGCCGCGGCTCCTCGAGCCGCTGCAAAAGGTACTCGCGATAGGCGCTTCGGTGTTGATCAATCCCGCTGAAACGCGTCTCGGTCTCAAGCCACGAATCGGTGATCGAGGCGACGATGTCGTGGATGGTCTCCGGCGTGATCCGGGCGGCCATCACCGCGTCGATCTCCACGAGGCGGTCGGCGAAGGGGAGCAGGATGTGATCGGCGATCCTCGGGAAGGGATCGCGGCTCTTCTCCCGATACTTCTCCCATGTGTGGTGAAAGTAGAGCGCCGCGCCGTGGTCGATCAGCCAGGTCCGCCGGTGCCACACCAGCATATTCGCGTTCCGGGCCGTGCGGTCGATGTTGGTGAGGTATGCGTCCAGCCAGACGACCGAAGAGGCGAAATCGGCGTCGGGCTTCTCCGCGACCGGATCGAAGGTGACGGCGCCGGGAAGGTAGTCGATCGCAAGATTCAGGCCGCCGCTCGCCCGGATCAGATCCTGGATCTCGGGGTCAGGCTCGGTGCGCGCCAGGTCCGTGTCCAGCTCGGCAAAAACGATCTCGGGAATGGGGAGGCTCGCCGCGCGGGCGATCTCGCCTCCGATCAGTTCGGCGATGAGCGCCTTGGCCCCGTGCCCGGCGCCTCGAAACTTGAGCACGTACATGCCGTCGTCATCGGCCTCGATGATCGCGGGCAGGGAGCCGCCTTCGCGGAGCGGCGTGACGTAGCGCGTGGCGGTGACGGTGCGCAAGGGAAGGGTCATCGAGGGCGGCCGGTGGAAGCGCCAATCGCGTTCAAGAGGGCGTCGTGGGTCTCGCGATTGAAAGCGACCAGCGTAATCGCGTCGAAATCGGGACCGTAATTCAACGCCTCGCGAACTTCACGGATCGCGATGGCCGACGCGAGGTCGTTGGGATAGCCGAAGACGCCGCAGCTGATGGCCGGAAAGGCCACGGTGCGGCAATGGTGCTCCCGCGCGAGGGCCAGGGAATTCCGGTAGCACGACGCGAGATGCTCCTGCTCGCGGTGGCCGCCGCCACGCCAGACCGGTCCCACCGCATGGATGACGAAGCGGGCCGGCAGCCGGAAGCCTGGAGTGATGCGGGCTTCTCCGGTCGGACACCGGACTCCCGGAGCCACCTCCGGAATAGCGCGGCAGGCGCCGTACAACTCGGGTCCGGCCGCCTGATGAATCGCCCCGTCGACACCGCCTCCGCCGAGTAGCGCCCGGTTGGCGGCATTCACGATAGCGTCAACTTCAAGAGTGGCAATGTCGCCCAGGATCAGGCGAAGCCGGTCGGACTCGTTCACCGCCCCAGAAACCGCTCGATCTGGCGCCGATGCCGCAGCACGTGAACGATCGCGTGTTCGAAGAGCTGCTCGAAGTCATATGTCACGCCCCATCGCACGCGCATCTGGATCGCGTTCGACTCCGCATCCGTGAGATTCCAATGCTTCTCCAGCGTGGCGATCATGAAGTCGAGCATCGCGCGGAGCTGCGCCGGAGTGTCGGCCCGGGCAATCGGTACGCGCTCGTGCGGCGCCTGCTCGATGCCCCACGCATCACGCATATAGCCAGCGTATCCGTACCCGGCCCCGACCACGTGGGTCATGATCGTCTGGATCGAGCGGCAGTCCTCGTCCTTGGTCTGCGTGTCGCGGAGGCGCGCGTATTCCTCGTCGGAGATGCTCTCGAGAATCCGGGTCAGCTCGGCCGTCGCGCGCTCGTACTCGTCCATCAGCGCTCCGACCGCTCCGGGGCGGTACGTCTTCTTCACGAACCCTCCTTGGCGCCATCCCACCAGCGGGACAAGTTCTGCTCCGCCTCACGCGGGTGATCCGCGTAGTGCGACGTGTCGTTGAAAAGCATGAGCCGCGCGCGCACGGGGTCGCGAAAGTCGAGCACGTTCACGCACGCCGGCGCCTGGTCCAGCCGGTCACGATACCCGCGCGGATCAAACCCCAGCAAGCTGCTCAGCACGAGCCGAATGGCGGCCTTGTGCGAGACGACCACCACGTGCTCCCCCGGGTGTCGCGTCACGATCTCGCGGATCACCGGCAGCGCGCGAGCGAGCACCGCCACGCCGGACTCGCCTCCCTCCGGCGCGAAGGTGAACGGGTCCTCCTCCCACGCCGCATACTCCTCGGGGTAGCGGGACTCGACCTCGCGGCGGCTGAGTCCCTCCCAATGTCCGTGGCTCGTCTCGCGCAGCCCATCGCGCTTCTCGATCTCGAGTCCGCTCGGGCCGGCAACGATGCGCGCGGTCTCCACCGCCCGGGAAAGCGGGCTTGAGTAGAGCGAGGTCATCCCCTCGCCGCGGAGCCGCTCGCCGAGGCGCACCGCCTGCCGGCGTCCCTCCTCCGACAGGTCGACGCCGACCGCTCCGGAGAAGCGATCCTCCGCCGTCAGGTGCGTGGCGCCGTGGCGCACGAGGAATAGTCGCGTGGGTGTCAGTAGGACGAACTCCTCAATGAGGATGCGGAAACTCCAGCTGTTTCCCGTTAGTGACCGTGTGGGGTAGGAATACCTCGTCGGTTCGTTGCGATCGACTCCGGTAGCAGTGTCCCGAACGGCTCACTCATCATTAAATCTTCCACTTGTTATCAATGCGGAATGCTGATAGTGAGGCCAGGCAAGTAAACGTTCACAGGGTTGTCTTCGCCTTTATAGTCGTTTGAAATCGCATGACGAAGGTGTTCGCGCAACTCTCGTTTGGCTGACTCTATGGACTCGAAAACTGTATAGATGTCGGTCATGTCTATCTTGATTGTCCGACC
>DATGVG010000011.1:0-38067 GCA_035300625.1 Candidatus Limnocylindrales bacterium | reverse complement strand
TCTACAGCATGGGGGTCAAGAGGCACTGGTAGGCTCGACGTCAACTACTCGACCCCGGAATTGGGCTTGGGCCTCGGGATATCCCTCAAGTCCGTCCACATCCCGGAGGAAAAGGTCTCGAAACGCGAGGGTGGCGCGGGTGGCAAGGCGAGACGTTATACACACAACATGAAGCGAAACGACGAGGAGTTGCGCGTAGAGTCGATCAGCTACCACACGCGTCAGCCTTACGCCGTTATGGTGGCCGTCCTCTTTCTGCCCTTCGATTCCTGTGCGGATGGGACTGACAAGTCTTCCTTCGGCGCCTGGGTCGAGTACCTTCATGAGCTTGTCGGCAGGAAGGATCCCGGGGATGACGTAGCGCTTTTCGAGCGTGGCTTCATCGGTCTCTACGATCCCGACCCCGACGAGAACCGGCTGGAGTTCGTAGACATTGAGAAACCTCCGCCTCGCAAGGGCCAGCCGTACGACGTGCTTTCATTACCGCAGTTCCTGGACGAGATCAAAAAGACCTACGACCAGCGCAACCACAAGGAATTCAAGTGGGCAGACGAGGCACCCGATGAAGTCCCGCCGCCCTACGGTCAGCAGACCTAGCGCCTCTTCCGCTTCGGTGCGTCGAAGGATGCAGACCATACGACAGCGGGATACATCTTGCGAGGTCGCACTCCGCTCCATTCTGCATCGCCTAGGGCTCCGCTTTCGCGTCGATCGCGCGCTGCCAGGGATGAGCCGTCGAGCCGATCTCACATTTGTCAGCGCGAGGGTCGTGGTATTCGTTGACGGCTGCTTTTGGCACGGCTGTCCTTGGCACGCGACCTGGCCCAAGAGCAATGCCCGGTGGTGGCGCAACAAGATCGATCAGAACAGGCGACGAGACGCAGACACGAACTGTCGCCTACGCCGTGAAGGGTGGCAAGTGGTTCGTATCTGGGAGCATGAGGATTCGATGCAGGCAGCAAAGCGTGTTCTACACGCCCTAAACGCCCAAAGGACTCTTTACATGCTCGCAAACTAGACTTACGCGAGCAGTGGAAAGCTGCAACCAGGAGCGATTGCTCAACTGCGGCGTCCTGCTGCACTACTTGTAGACGATCGCGGCCGTGTCTTGCCGGTCTTTTTGCCAGGAGCTTCTGCAATAACTTTTCGGATTTGGGCGACGAAGGATGCGGTATCGAGGAAGTAGCTTCCTTAAAGCGCATCAACCGGGCCAGCGGAGACCAGAACTGCCTCGACCGCCTCGCCAGGCGAGGTGATGCCGCCTTAGGAGGAAGCCCAATTGCTTCAGGGAGTTGTCGGCCCAGGGGAGACTCATTCACGGTGCAATCGGGCAAACAGAGGGTGACAAACCATATCTGAGCTCGGCGTCCGTATCGGGATGGACGGCCCTGTCGGTTCGGACGGCAGCTTGGCAATTGGACACCGAAACTCACTTGTGGTGGTCTTCCACCGCGAGCATAACTCCGATCATTGGAGCAAGATGTCTGAGTCATTAGAATCGAGCGGCAGCGATCAAATCAAGAGGCTGGTTGAGCGACCATGGCTGCTCTTCTTGGGTGCTGGTGCATCGGCCCAATGCGGCGTCAAGCCCTGGAAGGCGCTAGCCGACGCGGCGATTCAGTTGGGTCGGCAGTCTGGCGCACCAGCTGAGACGCTGCAGTATGCCGAGAACCTGCTGAGTCGCGAACGCCTAGCGCTGGTGTTCGACGCCATCGAACAAGAATTACCACCCGGTGCTTGGACAAATTGGCTTAAGCAGGAAACCACAGAAGTGCGAGGCTTTGGGGAGCTTCATACATCTCTGTTTAGGCTGCGCCCATCGGGAGTGATCACAACCAACTACGATAGGATCGCCGAGGGCGCATACGGGCAAGTGCTCGGTCGCGGTCCAGCGGTGTTTGATAACGACACCTCGGGCCTCCTCTCAGTCCAAGCCGCCGGCCAATTCGTGTGCCACTTTCATGGAACTGTGGATGGTCGAGGTATTCTCGTCCTAGGCGCTCAATCCTACCGTCAGTTTTATGGCGGCTCGACAGGACCCCGTGATTGCATACGGCAGCTGCTTCTGCGTTACAACGTACTCTATGTCGGATTCGGTCATGGCGATCTCGATTTTGAGCACCTCTGTCAAGGAGCTCTTGATCAGCTGCACCCAGACTACTATGCGGTCTCCCTTCAGCCTTCCGAGCAACTCTCCCATACTTTTACAGAACGCCTGCGGCGGCTAAACATTCAGACGCTGGCATACGACAGGATCGATTCGCAACACACGGGCCTCCTCCGCCTGCTTGAGTCCGTGCAGTCAACGCCGCCTTCGAGGCGCTCAGGAGCCCTTCGATTGGGTCGGGATGGCGGAGAGCCGCTCCCGATCAAGTCGGCGATAGTAGGCATCCTTTGTCTCGAAGGTGGCGCGCACGGGCAGATGAGGGAGCTGCTACCAGCCTCGGCCCTACTGGCCGCAATTCTGGATTCAACCGTCCCAAGGTCGATGACGGACCTTCACACGGCTCTCGTGAACGAATACTCACTACCATCGTCTGTGTCGGTGGACAAGGTCCGCCAGCTTGCCCAGCAGCTCGAGAGTGAGGGAATAGTTGCCAGTTCGAATGACATTGTAACGGTGGATGCTCCCACTCGGGAGCGATATATGGGCCTCGTTACACAGAAACGAGCGGATCTACGCACACTCGTCATTCACATCGCGGCTATCGCAGTGGAAGAGGGGGCGCGAGGCGTAGAGCGTAGCAACCTTGAAGGTAACATCGAGGGGTTCCTTGCGGAGCTATTCAAGCGTCACGGCATCGACGTTGCCGATAGCGTGCTTGCCAACAGGCCCGTTGTGCAGGACCTTGCAGATGCAGTGAGCCGTTCGGTAGAGAATGTAGCACCCAACAATCGTCGCGCACAGGTCGCGATTCAGCGAGCGGTTCTGCGAGTCTTTCGTGATCCGTCGGCCCATGATGCAAAGGCGATCTATTGGCTCTGTCAAACCTACTTCTTAATCGGTGCGTACGCGCTCGACCCTGAAGGCGCGGTGCTGTCGCAATCGCTCTTCGCTGGGGTTCGGCTCTGGCTAGATTCGAACGTTATCCTCCCACTGCTAGCAGACTATCATCCATTGCAGGTGAGCTACTCGCGGCTACTAGAAGGCAGCGTGTCGCAAGGATCACACCTGCTAGTTCTAACGGATGTTCTAGACGAGGTGTACGGGAATTCCGCTCGGGCGTGGCAAATAGCATCCGAGTTTGACCATGACCCAGCGGCGATTGAGGTGTATGTCGAATCGCTTGGCTGGGAGCGCGCCAACGTTTATTTGGTCGGCTTTATACGTGCGCTCCACGCTGGAAGGATCCAGACATGGCAAGAGTACGCAGGAAGCTCTGGCATACCTGAGCCAAGCGACAAGGCCTTCAAGCCTGCTATTCGCGCGCTCGTGGAGCGCAAGGTCGGAGCTAGCATCCTGCGGCCGTCGCTCGATCCCACGGAGATAGCGGCCGTCTCCCCGTTGACCGACGAGATTGAGGCGCAGCGAAAAGCTGCGTGGCAGTTTAGGTACAGGGTGCTTTGTAAGAACGAAGCCTTGCAAATATTACAGGTCTACCATGACCGAAAGCTGGCACCACGACCCGATGCAACACCAGCCGCGTGGTTCATCAGTACAGACGGTTTCGTGAATCGACTCTTCGAGTATCATGCGGGTGAATGGTTGCTCCCATGCGCTCAGCATCCAATTCGATGGTTTCAGGCGTTGGAGGCCGTGAATGCGGCGGCTGCAGCGTATAAAGGGTTCTCGGGCCTGTTCATGAACGTAGCACTGACTGCGTATCGTGAGGACGACGTTAGGAAGCTTCTTGCGAGTATTCACACGCGATACAGGGACCTCATGGCCAAGCGCCCGGAGGAAGTCAAGGCGCTATTCGTGAAGGTACTGAGGGAGTTTGCAACGCGGCAGGACAGCGACGTTACGCAGGGTGCGCTGAGTCCAAAGGAGCTCGCGGAACACGAAGACGAAGCAATTCGCGTTGCACTCTCGCGATTCAATGAAGAAGCCACGAAGCTATTCGGCGAACACGACATGTTGAAGGTGCAGCTTGCTGAGGCACGGACGGCGGTACGAACGCTCGAAGAGCAGCTACAAAGGAGAGGGACGAAGGAACTAAAGAAAGGGTACAAGCAGCGAAGGCTTCAGGAGCAAGTACGTCTTCAAGAAAGGCGAATATCTGAACTGCAACGCGCTCTCAGGGAGGTACGCAAGCGTACCTAAAGCCTGCTCCATCGAGCTAAGGGCGGATCGAAGGTAGGCCGGCAAAATGCGAAACAGCGTCTTGTGGGCGCTGACCGTGTGGGGCCTTCAACAGCTACGGCGATAGCCGAAGTAGCCCACCGAGGTCACAACCCTCCGACGTACGCCTTCTCCCCATGCAGTGCTTCGTCGAGCCCAATCTCCTCGGCGCCCGCCGCCACCTTGACCGGGGTGACCTTGTCGATCAGCCACAGCATGCCGAGCGTGAAGGTGAACGCCCACACCGACGACAGCAGCACGGCGACGCACTGCTTGACGAAGAACGACGGATTGCCCGCCAAGAGCCCGTCGGTGCCCGCCGGGTTGAAGGCCTTGGTCGCGAAGACGCCGAGCATGACGATGCCGATGAAGCCGCCCACGCCGTGCACCCCCCACACGTCCAGCGCGTCGTCCCAATGGAGCTTGTTCTTGAGCGCGACCGCGTAGTAGCACACCACTCCCGAGACGATGCCGATGATCACCGCGCTCGTGGGAGAGACGAAGCCCGCGGCGGGGGTGATGGTGGCCAGCCCGGCGACGGAGCCGGTGAGGAGGCCCAGAAACTTGGGCTTGGCTCCCGACATCCATTCGACCAGGAACCACGCCATCCCCGCGAACGAAGCTGCGAGGTCGGTGTTGATGAACGCTGTTGCCGATACGGCGTCGACGCTGAATTCGCTGCCGGCGTTGAATCCGTACCAGCCGAACCACAGGAGCCCGGTACCCAGTGCCACCAGCGGGATGCTGTGCGGACCGCTGTCCTGCACGCGGCGCCGTCCGACGTAGAGCACCGACGCGAGCGCCGCGATCCCGGCGATGTTGTGCACCACGATGCCGCCGGCGAAGTCCAGCACGCCCCACTTCGCGAGCAGGCCGCCTCCCCAGATCATGTGCACGAACGGGAAATACACGAACAGGAGCCAGAGTGTGAGGAAGATGAAGTAGGCCTTGAATCTCACTCGATTGGCGAACGCACCCGTGATGAGCGCGGGCGTGATGATCGCGAACATCATCTGGTAGGCGATGTGCACGATCAGCGGGATGCTGGGATTGGGCGAGGGGGACATCAGATTCACGCCGCGCAGGAAGGCCATGTTGAGGTTCCCGATCACGCCGCCCACGTCGCCCGAGAAGCAGAGCGAGTAGCCGCAGACGAACCAGATCACCGTGGTCCAGCAGAGCGAGATGAAGCTCTGGATCATGATCGCCAGCACGTTCTTCCGGCCGACCAGTCCGCCGTAGAAGAAGGCGAGCCCTGGGGTCATGAGCATCACGAGACTGCTGCACAGCAGCATGAAGGCGGTGTTGCCGGTGTCGAGATGCAGCACGGCGGATCCTCCTCGAACTGGCCGAACTAGATGCCCGACTTCATTTCTTGCCCCCAGACAAAAGATCTAGATCGATGTCGAGCTGCACGGTCCAGAGTGACTTCGAGGCGGCTGGTTGCAGCTCGCTCTCGAAGAAGAAGACGGGGCCGATGAGAAGATCAATCGCAGGCGTGAAGTACAGGTAGGCGCCGCCGCCGGTAGCGCCGACGGCGTTCTTTCCGGTCTGGATGTCCCAGGCGAGGAGGATCTTGTCGATGCGCGGCACGTCGATGGAGGGCGACATCCAGCCCGCGAGCAAGCCGCTCCGGGCCTTCTTACCGTCGGCGGAGAGGAACAGGTCGTCGTTCAGACCGTAGTACCCACCGACGGAGAGGGC
Organism: Candidatus Limnocylindrales bacterium; assembly: GCA_035300625.1. GTDB lineage: Bacteria > Eisenbacteria > RBG-16-71-46 > SZUA-252 > SZUA-252 > DASQJL01. The sequence continues at coordinate 32,081 of DATGVG010000011.1, read as the reverse complement.
CCCGACGTGCGGAAGCGTCTTCCCGATCTCGGCGTGAAGCACGTTCTGGTCGTTGAAGCCCTTCTTCAGGCCCACTCCATAAATCCCGGCCGACCACGCCGGCTGGCCCTTGAAGTAAGTGTCCTCCGGCGCGCCTACCTTGGAGTTGAGGACAAGTGGCACGCCGATCGCGTCGGATCCGGCGAAGCTCGGGTAGATCAGATCGAAGCCGATCTCCGACTGGAGGCCCTTCCAGGGGAGCACCCCCATCGTGAGTCCCGTGTCTACGGGGTACCCCGCCTTCGATCCGAAATAGGTGTCGTACGTGACGTGAAGCACCCCGAGCGGCTGCACGAACGGAGTGGAAGGGGCCCAGAAGGTAGTGGAGGGTGTGGCGCCCACGGGGCGCGCGGCGGCGACGGCCAAGGCGATTGCCGCGGCGGTGGCTGCCAGAGGGATACGCATAACTTGGCAGTATCGCCGGGAAAGGGCCTCTGCGCCACCGCGAGCTTTTGCCCTTCCCGGGGGGCCCACGGGGTGCCATTCTGGCCAATGTCCCCCCGACACACGCCGGAGAAACCCGTGAGGTGAGAATGAAGCGACTGCTCCTTTTCTCTGCGGCGATCTTCCAGCTCGCATCAGCCCCGCTCGCGACCGCGGCCGGCCGCGACCTGGCAGCCGAGGTTCGCAAATCAGAGCGTGCGTTCTCCAAGACGATGGCGGATCGCGACCTCAAGTCCTTCGCCACCTATATCGCCGTAGAGGGAGTCTTTTTCGGAACGGGCGACGAGCCGCCCAGCCGCGGCCGCGAGGCGGTCGTAAAGAAGTGGGCGCGCTTCTTCGATGGCAAAGTCGCGCCGTTCACGTGGGAGCCCGAGAAGGTCGAGGTGCTCCCATCCGGGAAGCTTGCTTTGAGCACCGGGCCCGTACGCGACGAGATGGGGCGCCATTTTGGAAATTTCACCACCATTTGGCGGTTGGAAAAAGACGGCAAGTGGCGGGTTGTGTTCGACAAGGGGTGTCCGGTCGGCGAGGGCGAGGAGGAGTAGAGGCCCGTGACCCTCACCTTAGCAGCCATGACGGCGCTTCTCTTTCTTCTATTGCCGCTCGCCGCGTTTGGCGCCGACCTTCCCGATTCCCTCGCCCCAGCATCCCCGCCTTCAATCCGCATCCTTCTCGACAATGGAGAAGAGATCGAGACCCAGCGCATCCGGGTCCGCTCCCTCGGAGGACTCACCCTGACGGGAGCCGACGGGCGGGAACAAATCATCGCGACGAAGCGAGTCCGGAGGATCACGGACGAATACGGGGACGATAGAACCAACGAAGTCCTGGAGAAAGAGCACGGGATCCGCGTCGGCGAGCCGAAGCCTCGCCCGGAACCCAAGCTCACCCGGTCACAGCGTGGCCCGTTCTGGGGTGGCCATGCGGGCATGGCCTCGGCGCTCGGGAACCTCTCGGATTTCACCGAGACGGGCGTATCCGTGGATCTCCTGCTGGATTGGCGAACCAGCCGGCACTACACCTACGGGGCGAAGCTCGACTTTGCCCAATTCGGCGGGAAGCACGAGTTCGAGGACAGGATGGCGTCCAGTACCGGGGGATCAGTCAGTCAGCTCCGGTATCGAGTGTGGGGCGCGAGCCTGTGGTCACGACTTCTAATCCATTCTGACCATCGCCTGGTTCCCTTCATCCACACTACCTTGGGCCTTCAAGGCTTTACGACATCCCTGAGCGGCTCCGGCGCCAAAGGAAGCAAGACCGTGCTCGGGAGTGGCGGAGATCTGGGCTTGGGATTGGATGCGCGGCTGGGAACAAGAACGACGGCGGAGTTTCTCGCGGCCTATACGCGGATCTCTACGCGGCGGAGCAGGTTGGTAGTGGGCCCGGTCTCCCTTTTTTCACAGGGGACCGTCGAATACCTGCAATTCAAAGGCGGATTGGTCCGACGCTTCTAGCCAGCACCCTTCTTCACGATCGCCACGATCGCGGGGCCGTACTTCTCGGCCTTATGCGGACCGATCCCGTGGCACAGCCGCAGCTCCGCGAGCGTGCCTGGCTTCACGGTCGCGATGTCCTGTAGCGACCGGTCGGTGGCGACGGCGAAGGCGGGGATCGCTTCCGCCTGGCACTGCACGCGGCGCCACTCGCGGAGGGTCTGAAACAAGCGCTCGTCCCACTCGGAGCCGGCCTGGTTCCGACCCGATTCCGCCGATCGCCAGCCGCTCGCTCCGCGCGAAACCGTGCGCACACGGCGGGATTTCGCGCCCGCCGACCCAGCCGCCTCCCTCGTCGGCAGCACCAGCCGCGCCAGCCGCTTTCCCTCGAGGACGGCCCGCCCCGTGTCGGTCAGGGACAAAAGCTTGTACTCGCCGCTTGTGAAGTCCACCCACCCGGCGGTCACGCAGCGCTGCAGCACCCGGCCCACCCATATCTCCGACTCGTCCGCCAGCGCGCCATAACCGGGACGCGCCGGCAACCCCGCTCGGTCCAGCCGGTCGTCCTTCTCGCCGCGCAGGAACTTGACGGTAGCCTTCATACCCAGGCGCTCGTGCACCAGCGCGACCGCGCGGAGCACGGCCCCTACGATGCGCTCGCTCCCTTCAGAGCCGGGGCCATCGGCGCTCTCCGACAACGCCAGGCACACGTCGCAGCGGCCGCATCCGTGGAGCGTCTCGGCCTCGTCCCCGAAGTAGCGCAGGATTGAGTCGTGGCGGCACGAGCCGCCTTCTCCCCAGCGGATCAGATCCAGATACATGCTCCATTTGTGCTCGAAAAACTCGGGGGTCGTTCCGCTCTCGCGGGCGCTTCGCTCCAACAAGGCGCGGCGGCGAGGGATGTCCGAGGTCCGCAGCAGGAGCAGCCCCGAGGCATCGAGGCCGTCGCGGCCCGCGCGTCCGACTTCCTGGTAATAGGCCTCGATGGAATCGGGCGGCGCGGTGTGGATGACGGCGCGGACGTCGGAGCGGTCGATCCCCATTCCAAACGCGTTGGTGGCCGCGACCACCTGAAGCTCGCCCCGCATGAACCGGTCTTGCACCTCGCCGCGGTGCTCGCCCGCGAGCCCGGCGTGGTACCAACCGGATCGCCAGCCGTCGCGGCGGAGTCGCTTCGCCTGCTCCTCCGCGTCCTTGCGCGTCAGGCAATAGATGATCGCGCCGCCTGCACCCGCCGCCGCGCCACCGCCCGCCGCCGCGTCGCCCGCCGAGGGCCCGCCCAGCGCGGCCCGCAACGCCTCGTCCACCGCGCCGTCCAGCTCCGCGGCGCTCTCGACCGGCCGCGCGCGCAGCGCCAGATTCGGCCGCGCGAAGCCGCGGACGATCTGCGGCGTGTCGGGCCCCGTCCCCAACTGGCGGACGATGTCGTCGCGCACCACGGGAGTCGCGGTGGCGGTGCACGCGAGAACCATGGCTCCGCGGACGCTGCCCAGGAACTCCTGGATCTGGCGGTACTCGGGGCGGAAGTCGTGGCCCCATTGGCTGATGCAGTGAGCCTCGTCCACGGCCACCAGCGGGCAGCCCAGCTTCTGGATCAAGTCGCGGAATCCGGGGGACGGCAACCGCTCGGGAGCGACGTAAACCAGTCGGTACTCCCCGGCGCGCAGCCGCCGCAGCCGGTCCATCACCTCATGGTCCGGAAGGGTGGAAGCCAGGTACGTGGCGGGAATCCCGCGAGCCCCTAATGCCTCGACCTGGTCGTGCATCAGGGAGATCAACGGGGAGATGACCAGGGTCGTACCGGGGAGCATGGTCGCGGGGAGCTGGTAGATCAGGCTCTTCCCGCCGCCGGTGGGCGCCACGAGCAACAGGCGGCGGTGGCGGACGAGCGCCTCGAGCGCCTCGCGCTGCCCCGGCCGGAACGTGTCGAAGCCGAAGGCCCGGAGGCCGGTGTCGAAATCTATGGTGGGTTCAGCGAGCGGCGTCATGTGGTGACGCCGACCTTACCTCATCTACTGGACGCGGACCATCCGTCCTGTTTGCAGCTCGCCGCCGGCCTCGACGCGCCAGAAGTAGACGCCTGCCGGAGCGCGGCCTCCGCGAGAGTCGACGCCATCCCACTCGACGGTCTGCACTCCCGCGGGGCGCCACGTCTGCGGCAACCGCTTCACCAAAGCGCCCCGCGCGTCGAACACGTCCACCGCGGCGCTCCCCGACTGCGCCATCTCAAACCGGATCGAGGCCGCGGTGCGGAACGGATTCGGGGCGCTGTACGCTCGCGGCGCCGCCACGGTCCCGCCGCCCGCCGTCACCGAAGCCACGCCGGTCAGCCAGCCGATATCCACGAAGGCGTACTGCGTCAGGTCCACGCTCGAGGTGAGCGTGGAGCTGATGAAGGGCTCCATCAAAAGATCAGGCGTCTCGGGCACGTCCCAGTGGGACAGGGACGAGCCCGCCTCGATCGGCGCGGGTGCGTACATGCGCGGCCGCCCTTCGGCGTCGGTGCCCGCGAGGTGCGTGGGATCCACGCCGATCGTCGCCAGGATGGTGCTGCCCGCCGAAAGCTCGTCCTGGATGAGCGCGTCGTCGTTCTGCGTGATGCTCACGACCGGGATGGTGATCGAGGGGTCGCTGCCGGTCATCTGGGGAGCGGCGCCCGCTACATTGTTCCCGATGATCACCGCGACCGCGCCCGCCGCCTGCGCCCGCGCCGCCTTCTGCGCGAACGTGCACGTGCCGCGGTCGATCAGCGCGATCTTTCCCGAAAGCTGGGCCGCGTTCACCAGCGTCTCGCAGCCGTCGGTCGTCGGGAACGTTGTGTCCTGGACCAGCACCACCTCGGCCGACAAAGACGGCTGCGGCATGGGACCGCCGAAGTCGGCGGTACCGAATTGCTTTTCGCCGGCGATGCCCGATGGCGAGTCGATCCGCACAATAGCGGCCGGTCCAAGGAAGAGGGGCGCGGCGTTCTTCACGTACGTGCCGTCCCACACTAGATTTCCGGTGTTGGTCGAGGAGGCGGCGCGCTGGGCGTTGGTCATCTGGTCCCAGCGGAGCCCGAAGGTCCGATCGAAAAGGTTGCGCGCGAAAATGTCCGGGCGGTTGTTGGCGAACTGGCCGTTGGACGCGTTCGTGAACGTCTGGAACCCCAGCCCATGGCCCATCTCGTGGAGCACGACGGTGAGTAGGTCGACGTTCGTCCCTTCGGCGTGATCGTAGCCGTAGTACCAGCTGGTGCTGCCGAGGCACGTGCTGTTGTCGACGCTGGAGTTGAACTGGGCGGAGATGTCGTTGGTCGAGGGAGCCAGGTCCGTCCCCGCCAGCTTGTTCGCCAGGGCGATCGAATACCACGTGTTCGCGATGGGCGCACCCGCGAAGTCCGAGAGCATGGAGATCGCACCGGCGCTTCCCAGAACGCCGCCGGTCGCGTCGCAAGGGGTCAAGGGATCGAAGCTGGCCTGGACCCGGATCGTTACCGTGCTGGGCAAGATCGTGCCCCAGATGTTGCAGGCCGTCCGGAAGACGTTCAGGCGCTGCTCCCCGAGGGTCGTGCCTGGATTGCCGCCGACCGGCGCCGCGGGCGTCGTGTCGTTGAAGCCCTCACCGGCGCTGTCGAGATTGATCAGGACGAAGTTGGCGGCATGCGCCGCCATGGGCGCCATATAGAAGAGGGCCGCGAGCGCGGCGCCAAGGACCAGAGAGCGTGGGCGCACGGGTTAGCGCTCCTCTCTCTTGGACTGGGTGGGCTTGGCCGGCGCCGGTTGGGCGACGAGCTTCTTCGCGGCGTCGAGATCGGACACGCAGTCGGTCGTGAAGTGGCCGTTCGCGTCGCGTCGCGCGACCTCGTAAGCCTGGAAGCGACCGTTCAGCTGCACCATCTCGCCGCCGCCGGGGAGCCGCTCCACAGGGAGGAACGCGCCGGGCGCGAGAGGCGCCTGAAGCGCCGCCGCGCGCGCGGCATCCGCGGCCCATGCCTTCCGCTGCTCCAACGAGGGCGTGACCGGCTTGTGCGTCACGGGGTCGACGGCGATGAAGAGTCCGGGGGGCGCGGCCGGAGAGGCGCTTCGGAGGGCGGTCACGGCCAGGAACCCCGCGGGTTCGACACCGGGATCGCCGGGGAGCCAATTGGGTCGCCACTGGAAATGCCATTTCGGGGCCGCCGCCTCTGCCCGTGCGTAGGCGGGCAGGGCGAACGCGGCCACCGTCACCGCGGCCGAGAAAGCGGCCGCCGCGATGATCGCTATTGGAACAATCAGCCGGGAGCGGCGCGAGAGCCTGTGGATCATCCTTGCCACCTCCTCACGAAGCGGCACGAAGATCGCCTCGGGGCACGGGTTCTGATGTGGGTTGGGTGTACAGCGAGGCCTAGTACCTCTTAGTTACCCAAGCCCATGTCACGGGTTCGCTAAAAGATCGGCATCCCCGGGCCACGCCGCCACAAATTCTCGCAATCATTTACCCGTCAATGGCTTACGTGAAGCGAATCCACCACCACTACCAGCCGGTGGATGCGCCACCTCTCGTCGTCGCCACGCTGCGCGATCAGCTCATACCGGCCCACCTCGGTCTTGGGCGTGGTGTTGTCCAGATAGTCCTCTTCGAAGCTGCCGCCCTGCGCCGCCAGCGTGCCGTTCACGACCATGTCCTCGGGAGCGACCCGCAGCCGGGTCAGATCAACCCCCGAGTACAGCGTGAACAGGAATTGCTGGATCGCGCCGCGCCCGGTCACGGTGGGAGCGCTGGAGTAGGCCAAAGCGGCGTCCTCGTGGAAAAGGGTGCCGAACAGGAGGCTGTCGCGCCGGTCCGCGGCGTCGGCGTACTGGGTCCACAGGGTATCCAGGGTCGAGCGCACGGCGGCGGACTGGATCGTCTCGTCCATGCCGTGTTTGCCGCACGCGGGCAGGGCGACGATCAGGACCAGCAGCGGCAACAGCAACGCGACGAATCGCATCATGATCTCCTTGATTTGGGCGATTTTGATTTGGACAATTCTGGCTCGGGGCGTGCCGAGCCGATCGTATGGAACGCGGCCTCCACCATGTCGGCCTGGATTCCCACCGTGTCGTTCAAATCGGCCGCGTACCCGCCCGCCAGGAAAACCCCGAAAGGGATCTGCCGCGACGCGCACTCCTTGAAAACGAAGCGGTCCCGGGCGCGCAGGTCCTCGCGCGTCAGGCGAAGCCGCCCCAGTTGGTCCTCTTCGAACGGATCCGCGCCCCCCACGTACGCCACGAAATCGGGCCGATGCCGCTCCAGGATGCGCGGCACCCAGTGCTCCAGCGCAGCCTGGTACGTTTTCCCGTCCGCGCCCGTCTCCAGGCCCACGTCCTGGTCGCTCGGGGGCTTGATCGCCGGATAGTTGGCCTCTTCGTGGATCGAAAACGTGAAAACCGAGGGATCGTCGCGGAAGATCGCCGCCGTCCCGTTTCCCTGGTGCACGTCCACGTCGATCACCGCCGCGCGGCGGATGGAGCGCGTGGCCTGCAGCTCGCGGATCGCGATCGCGACGTCGTTGAACACACAGAAACCCTCGCCGTGATCGGGGAACGCGTGGTGGAAGCCGCCCCCGAGATTCGCCCCGGCCCCGCGCGTCAGCGCCTCGCGCGCGGCCAGGATGCTGCCTCCCGCGCACAGAAACGAGGCCTCGACTAGGGCCTTCGAGTACGGAAGCTCGAGGACCGCCTCTTCCAGCACCGACAGGCGCCCGTGCACCAGCTTGTCCACGTACTCGCGGTCGTGCACGCGGACCACCTGCTCCACGGAAGCGGCCCCCGGCTCCAGCACCTCGTCGCCGCGCAGCACGCCACGCCGCACCACCTCGTCCCGGATCATCTCGAATTTCCGCATGGGGAACACGTGGACGCCGATGTCCGCATAGTAGGCGTCCGAGAAAATCACCGCGGGCGCCACGGCGGGCTACTCGAAGATGTAGGGAGTGGGGTGCTCGCCGGCCGCGAGTGGCGGGACCCCGGCGGCCTGCGCGACGGCCTCGCCCACGGCGACGCCGTCCGCGGGCGCGAGCGAGCGGTAGAGCACGACCAGCGCTCCGACCCAGAAGGGGAACGCCAGGGCGGTGGCCAGGCTGGTCCACAGGATCGTCACAATCCTGAAGAGCAATTCGGCGCGCGACGCGGCGGCCGCGATCGCGCCCAGAACTAGCGCCGGGATCATGGCGATCATCGCGACGGCGAAGAGGACCGCGAAGAAAACGATGAGCCGCCAGAAGATGCCCCAGAAATGCCCGGCCACCAGCCGCACGCTGGCCGTGATGGCGTGCGCGGGCCCGTGATCGTCCAGCACCACCGCCGGAACCGCGAACGACATGAATATCCCCGAAATGAAAAGCCAGACCACGACGGGGCCCAGCGTCACCAGCGCCAGCGCGGCCACCACCTCGCGCGGGAGCGATGGGAAGGGGGCGACCACGGCGATGAGCACGCCGACCACCAGGAGGATCGGCAGGAACACGATCGCCATCTGGAGGATCATGGAGAGAACGAAGGGAACCAGGCGCTCCAGCACGTGGCGGATCGCCTGGAGGAACGTGATCCGCTCGCCGCGGAAGAGCGCATCCTGGAACGGCAGAAACGGCGTGTAGACCAGGACCAGGAGCGGAAGATAGGCGGAGACCTTCATGAAGATCTGGACCAGCAACGCCTGATTGTCCCGGAATCCGAGCGGAGATGTGGCGCCGCCGGCCAGCTCCAGATAGAGCGCCGTCCCGAAATGATAGAACCACAGGAAGAGCAGCGCGGGGAGTGCCGCGGGAATGGACTTCAGGCCCAGGTCGAAAAGCGCGCGCAGATACGGCCCGATGCGCGGCAGCGGCCGGCGCGAGACGTAGACCACCGTTTCGTCCGTAGCCATGGCGCCGCATTGTAACCCCGTCGCCCGGTTTCGTCTTCCTCGCGTTCTGGCCTCTGACGCGATAAACTAACGCTCCGAAGCGCCTACCCACCCGAGGTCCGCATCATGCGTCCGACCCAGATACCGACCCAGCTTTCGCTGGACTCCGAGGCCCCGTCCGCCGCGGAAGACGCGCTTGCCGCCGGGGCTCCGCCCGCTCCCGCCGACGATTCCCTCGCCCTGGATGACGAGCAGCGCGCGGCCGTCGAGCACGGCGACGGTCCGCTGATGATCGTGGCCGGGGCGGGAACGGGAAAGACCACCGTCATCGCGCGGCGGATCGCGCACCTCATCACCTCGGGGCGCGCCCGGCCTTCCGAGATCCTCGCGCTCGCCTACAACGAGAAGGCCGCGGCCGAGATGCAGGAGCGCGTCGATCTCCTGGTTCCCTACGGCTACGCCGACGTCACCATCGCCACCTTCCACGCCTTCGGCGACGACGTGCTCGCGGCGCACGGGGTGGAGATCGGCCTGGCGCCGGGCTTCACGGTCCTGGACAAGACGGCGCAGTCCCTTTTCCTGGCCGAGCGGATCGGAGAGCTGCCGCTGAAGCACTACGCACCGCTCTCCAATCCGACTCGATACATCCGGGAGATCGGCGATTTCGTGGCGCGTGCCAAGGACCAGCCGCTGTGGCCGGAGGATCTGCGCAGGGAGGCCCAGGCGTGGCTCGACTCCGGCGACGATGCGTGGCGGGACCAAGCCCAGCGCGATCTCGAGCTGGCCGACGTCTACGAAGCCTACAACCGGATGCTCTGGGAGGCGGGTTTCATCGACTTCGGCGACCAGCTCGCCATGACCCACCGGCTGTTCGAGACCAGCCCGGCCGCGCTGCGCCGATTTCAAGACCGCTACCGGTACGTGCTGGTGGACGAGTTCCAGGACACGAATCCCGTCCAGTTCAAGGTGGTGCGCCGGTTGGTGGAGCGGCACCGGAATCTGGTGGTGGTCGGCGACGACGACCAGAGCATCTACGCGTTCCGCGGCGCCCATCTCCAGAACATTCTCGAGTTCGGCAAGCACTATCCGGACGCCAAGCGGGTCGTGCTCAAGCGAAACTACCGGAGCACGCGCCAGATCCTGGGCGTGGCGCGGCGGCTGATCGCGTTCAACCGGGAGCGGCTCGAGCGGCGCGGAATCATCAAGGAGCTGATCACCGAGAAGGAAGGGCCGGCGCCGGAGTGCCGTGAATTCGCAACCGCGGAGGAGGAAGCCGCGTGGGTCGCGGAGCACATTCGCCAGAGCATCGACGAGAAGCGCCGCCAGCCCCGCGACTACGCGATCCTGGTCCGCAACAACCGGCACGCCGAGCCGTTCCTGCGCGCGCTGGACGAGCGCGGCGTGGACTACTGGTTCTCGGGGAGCCGCGGCCTCTTCCAGCGCCCCGAGGTGAAGCAGCTCATCGCGCTGCTCCAGTCGCTGCACCAGGGGTCGCGCCCCGAGCACCTGTATCTGCTCGCGTCCGAGGGGTACGACGTGCCCGAGGACGATCTGACGAAGCTGATGCACCTGTTGCGCGACTACCCCGGCACGCTTCGCATGCTCTTCTCGCTGGCGGCGGCGGGCGCGGTGGAAGCGGAGCTGTCGCCGGACGGGCTCGAGAAGATCAACCTGCTGCTCCGCGACCTGGAGCAGCTCGAGGCCCATGCCCGGGGCCGCCGCACGGGCGAGGTGCTCTACAAGTATCTCGAGAAGCGCGGGACGCTTCGCGAGCTGGCGGCCTCGCGCTCCTTCGAGGACGAGGCGAGGGCGAGGAACCTGGTCAAGTTCTTCCACATCATCCGCTCGTTCGAGAAGGTGGCGCTGGCCGATCGCGTGCCCCTGTTCCTGCGCCATCTCGAGGCGATCCAGGAGCACGGCGAGGATCCGGCCGTGGCCGACGTGGACGTCACGTCGAACGTCGTCCAGGTGCTGACGATCCACAGGGCCAAGGGGCTGGAGTTCCCGGTCGTGTTCCTGGTGCAGGCCGCCTCGAAACGCTTTCCCATGGCGTATCGGAGCCGGGCGCTCGAGCTTCCGCCGGACGCCTCGTCCAATCCGTTCCTGGATCCCGGCGCCATGCACCTCGAGGAGGAGCGCCGCCTCTGCTACGTCGCGCTGACACGCGCGCGGGAGGAGCTGATCACGACCTACGCGCGGAATTACGGCACGCCGCAGGAGCGGACGCGGAGCCAGTTCCTCTCGGAGGCGTTCGACCTGGGAAAACCGATCCCCGTGAAGACGCGGCGGCGGGCCGTCGAGATGCTGGAGGAGCATCGCGAGCGCGAAGCCCTGGACGTCGACCGCGAGGTCGCTGTGCCGGACGGTCCCTTGCCGCTCTCGTTCCGGCGCGTGGACGACTACGATTCCTGCCCGCTCCGGTACCGGCTTCTCCACGTCATCGGCGTGGACTCGATCCTTCCGCCCGATCCGCGCATCAACTTCGGCCAGGCGATCCACCAGGCGGTGGCGTTCGCGCTGAGCCGCCGGCTCTCGGGGGCGCCTCCCAGCGCCGACGACGTGGTCGAGGTCTTTCGATCGGGGTGGCGCAGCGCGGGCTACATCTCGCCGGACCACGAGGCCGCCCGGTTCGCGCAGGGAGCCGAAGCGCTGCGCGCGTTCCACGCGAGGGAGATCGCGGCGGGACCCGTGCCGTCCCAGGTCGAGAGCGTGTTCCGGGTCGGCTTGGGCGACGTCGCGCTGACGGGGCGGATGGACCGGGTCGACGCAGCGGGCCCGGAAGGGGTCACCCTGGTGGACTACAAGACGGCGGAGATCGACGGGGACGAGCAGGTGGAGCAGCGGAAGAAAGACGAGATGCAGCTGGCGGTCTACGCGCTGGCGTACAGGGAGATGAACGGCCGGCTCCCCGATCGCCTGGAGCTCCGCTTCGTGATGCCGGGAACGTCGACGCCCGTGAGGGTGACGGAGGGGGATGTCCGGAAGACGCGCGAGAAGATCGCCACGATCGCCGCGTCCATCCGCGAGGGCGACTTCACGGCGAAGCCGAGCCCGTTCGCGTGCCGGCGGTGCCGCTGCCGGCCGATCTGCAAGGAATCCGCGGTCTAGAGGGGCCCTGGCTCTGTACCGGGGCGCTTGTGCTAGAGAAGGATCTTGTCGAGCGCCGAGGTAATCTGCTGCTTCGGAACGGCTCCGACGATCTGTCCGGCGACTTTCCCGTTCTTGAAGATGTAGAGGCTGGGGATGCTCCGGATCTGGAACTGGGTGGCGATGCGCTGGTTCTGGTCCACGTCCACCTTCGCGACCTTCACCTTCCCCTGATACTGCTTGGCGACTTCCTCCACGACCGGCGCGACCATGCGGCACGGCCCGCACCACTCGGCCCAGAAATCGACGAGCACGGGGATGGTGGACTGGAGCACCTCGTTGTCGAAGGTGCTATCGGTTACTTGGACAACGGTTTCGGTCATGAAGGGGTCGCTCCTTCGAAGTCCATGCGTGGGTTATGTTTATGAGTCCGTGCGTCAGGCTTGTATCGTAACTCTTTAGATTCCTTGGTTCAAGCTGCGATTCCGCTTAGACTGGCCCCCCACGAGCCGCGCCCGCGGCTTTCCGCAATAGCGCCGGGAGAATCCTTGATCCAGGTTTCCGAGCTCTCGAAGACGTTTCACGATCGGAAGAAGGGCGATATCCCCGCGGTTCGCGGCATTTCGTTCACGTGCCGCCCGGGCCAGGTCTTCGGGCTCCTGGGCCGAAACGGCGCCGGCAAGACCACGACCCTCCGCATGCTCGCGACGATCCTGGTCCCCACGGGGGGCACCGCGAAGGTCGCGGGCTTTGACATCATCGAGAAGCCGGCCGAGGTCCGCCGGAGGATCGGGTACCTCTCCGGCGACACCAAGCTCTACGACCGGCTGACGGGGCGCGAGCTGCTCGCGTACTTCGGCGCGCTCGCCGGGATGCCCCGCGCAGCCGTCGCGAAGCGGATGACTGAATTGACCCCGCAGTTCGACCTGGCCGACCTCCTGGACAAGCGCGTGGGCCGGATGTCGACGGGAATGAAGCAGCGCCTCTCCATCACGCGCGTCGTCTTCCACGATCCCGAGGTCTTGATCTTCGACGAGCCGACCGCGGGGCTGGACGTGATCGGAGCCCGCCACGTGCTCCGCCTGATCCAGGAACTGAAGGGCAAGGGGCGCACGGTCATCTTCTCGACCCACATCATGACCGAGGCCGAGCGGATCTGCGACGAGATCGCTATCATCGAGCAGGGGCGCCTCCTCGCGGAAGGGCCGCTGGAGACGATCCGCGGCCGCGCGGCCAGCCGGTCCCTGGAGGACGTGTTCGTGGGCGTGGTGACGGGGGCATCGAATGGTGACCGCTAAGACCTTCGCCGTCTACCGCAAGGAGATCACCGACGCCCTGCGCGACGGGCGCTCGGTTTTCGCCATCTTCGTCTTCCCGTTCATCCTGTACCCGGCGATGATCGGCTTCATGTCGTGGATCCAGACCAAGAACGCCGAGGAGGCGCGGGCCCTGACGCTGCGGGTCGGCATCGTCGGCGAGGCGCAGATCCCCGGCCTGGCGGACTCGGTGCGCGCCATCTCCGGCGTGGAGGCGGTCCACCTGGACGCGCCCCCCCGCCGGCTGGAAGACGCGGGGCTGGACGCCGCGCTCGTCGTCCCCGCGGGGATCGTGGACGCGGTCGGGCGCGGGGAGAAGGCGAAGGTCGTGCTCTTCTACAAGGAGGCCGACAACCGATCCTCCCAGGCGTCCGAGCGCCTGAAGCCGGTGCTGGACCAGGTGCGCCGCTCGTTGACCGTGGCGTGGGCGCGCTCGTTGGGCGCGCGCGCCGAGTCCCCTCCCGAGTTCCGGGTGGAGGAGCGGAACATCTCCTCGAAGCATGAGATGGGGCGCTTCTTCGCGGCACTCCTCATCCCGTACCTGCTCGTGTTCCTGGTGGCCGCGGGCTCGATGCACATGGCGGTGGACACGACCACGGGCGAAAAGGAGCGGAGCACGCTCGAGACCTTGCTCGCCACGGCGGCAACGCGCGGCGAATTGGTGATGGGGAAGACGATGGCCGTGCTCACGGCGTCTCTGACCGGCGCCATGACCGGCATCGCGGGACTCTGGCTCACGTTCAATGTGGTCGCGAAGCTCTTCCCGGGCACGGAGCGCCAGTCGATGCAGTTCGTCATCGGCCCGGACAAGGCGCTGCTCCTCCTCCTCACGATGATCCCGGCCGCGGTCTTCATCTCGGCGACCCTGGTCGCGATCGGCTGCTTTGCGCGCGGGATGCGCGAGGGGCAGGCGTACGCGTCCTACTTCTACATGGCGACGATTTTCCTGGGCCTGGGCAGCTTTGGGCAGCAGAACCCGGCGCAATCCCGGTTCTTCATTCCGGTCCTCAACACGGCGCTCTTGCAGCGGGAGATCCTCACCGACACCGTGAACACGATGCACGCGCTCACGGCCATCGGGACGAGCTGCGGCCTGGCGGCGCTCATGCTCGTCATAGCGGTGCGGCTCTTCTCCAACGAGAGCGTGCTGTTCCGCACTTGAAGCGCGGCCGCCCCACGGGGTCGGCGCGGGAGACAACCTGTGAAACATGACATCGACCCGCTGTTGCGCGAGCGCGGCCTGGCCGCCGCGGTCATCCTCAAGGGGGAATTCCCCAATCCGACCTTCCGCTACGTCGCGGGTCCGCCGGCGGCGCACCTCTCGACGGGGCTGATCGTGCTCCGGCCCGGGACGAAGCCGTTCCTCCTCCACGGCGGCATGGAGCGGGACGCGGCGGGCGAAACGGGCTTCGAGCGGGCGGAGTACGGCGACTTCAGCTACTCGAAGATCATCGAGCAGGAGCAATCCAGTCTCCTCGCACACGCCAAGTTGCTGCAGAAGGTGTTCGAACGCCTCCACATCGCCTCGGGGCAGGTGCTGATCGGCGGGATCATGGACGTGGGGCGCGGCTATCACATCCTGAACCGTCTGCGCGAGCTGGTCCCGGGCATCACGCTGGCCCAGGACGCCGACCCGGGCCTGTTCCATCAGGCGCGGCTGACCAAGGACGCCGACGAGGTCGCCGCGGTCCGCGCGGTGGCGCGGGTGTGCGCGCGTGCCTTCGAGCGGATCCGCCAGATCATCCAGCGCGGCCGCCTGGAGGGGAAGAAGCTCAAAGACTCCGACGGCTGGATCACGATCGGCCGGCTGCGGGCCGAGGTGCGGCGCGTGTTCTTCGAGGCGGGCCTGGAAGAGCCGCACGGAAACATCATCGCCATGGGCCGCGACGCGGGTGTTCCCCACAACGCGGGGAACGACGCGGACGTCCTGGTGGAAGGAAAGCCGATCGTGGTCGACCTGTATCCCGCGCAGAGCGGCGGGGGCTACTACTTCGACGTGACGCGCACGATCTGCGTGGGCAAGGCCTCCGCCGAGCTGAAAGAGCTGCACGCGCTGGTCCGCGAGGCGGTGGACCGCACGGTGGAGACGATCCACGTGGGTGCGGCGGGCCGCTCGTACCAGGAGCGGGTGTGCGACCTGTTCGAGGAGCGCGGGCACAAGACGATCCGCCAGGACGAACGCCTGGAGGAGGGCTACGTGCACGGTCTGGGGCACGGGATCGGCCTGGAGGTGCACGAGCGGCCGCACCTGAGCGGCAACGTCGCGAACAAGGACCGGATCGAGGCGGGCGCCCTCTTCACCGTCGAGCCGGGCCTCTACTATCCCTCGCGCGACGTCGGCATCCGGATCGAGGACGTGATCTGGGTCAAGCCGGACGGCGCGGTCGAGAACCTGACCGACATCCCCTACGAGCTGGAGATCGCGCCCGCGTAGCGCGAGCGCCCGATGCCGGGAACTCCCAGGGCCAACGGCGAACGCGCCGTGCTCGCGGGACGCACCAGCCGTGGCGTGCGCCCGGGCGACGAACTGACCGAGCTTCGCCTGCTCGCCGAAACCGCCGGCGCGAGCGTCGTGGCCGAGGTGCTCCAGCGCCGCGGCTCCGTGCGCTCCTCGAGCTTCCTGAGCAAGGGGAAGATCGAAGAGGTGGCCGAGCTGGCCGGAGAATTCAAGGCCACGCTTCTCCTCGTGGACGACGACCTCTCCCCCGCGCAGGCCCGAAACCTCGAAGAAGAGCTGAAGCTGAAGATCGTCGACCGGAGCGGCCTGATCCTCGACATCTTCGCCCGGCGCGCCCGGACGCGCGAGGCGCGGCTGCAGGTGGAGCTGGCGCAGCTGGGGTACCTCCTGCCGCGCCTGACCCGCATGTGGGAGCACCTCTCCCGCCTGGGCGGCGGCATCGGGACGCGCGGCCCCGGCGAGACCCAGCTGGAAGTGGACCGGCGGCGCATCCGCAGCCGGATCGGAAAGCTGAAGCGCGAGCTCCAGGGCGTGGTGCGCGAGCGGCGCGTGCAGCGGAAGGGGCGCCGCGACTGCTTCAAGGTTTCGCTGGTGGGTTATACCAACGCCGGCAAATCGACCCTCTTCAACACGATGACCCGCGCGAACGTCTACGTCGAGAACCGTCTCTTCGCCACGCTGGATCCCACCACCCGCGCGTTCGCCGCCGAGGGGAAGAACCGGGCGCTTCTCACGGATACGGTCGGGTTCATCCGGAAGCTCCCGCCGGACCTGATCGCTTCGTTCCGCGCGACTCTCGAAGAGGTGGTGGAGGCCGACCTCCTGCTCCACGTGGTGGATGCCACCGAGAGCGACCCCGACGGCCACATCGAGGCGGTCGAGAGCGTTCTGGAATCCCTGGGGGCGCTCTCCCGGCCGCGGCTCCTCGTCTTCAACAAAATCGACGCGATCCCCGAGGAGGAGCGCTACGGCCTTCGCGCGCGCTACCCGGGCGCGGCCCTTGTTTCCGCCGCGCAGCGCGAGGGGATCACCGAGCTGCGCGAGGAGGCGCTCCGCCGGCTGCGCGAGGAGGCGGAAGCGTGAGCGGGACCGGCCCCGCTACTGACGCCGCCGCGCGCGCGGGGCAGGAGCGCGTGGCCCGCATGCAGGAGGCGGTCCGCGAGGAAGGGCTCGCGGCGTGGCTCCTCTTCGATTTTCACGGGACCAACCCGATCGCGCGCGCCGTGCTCGGCATGGACGCGGCGCCCAACGCCGCGAAGACCACGCGGCGCTGGTTCTACCTCGTGCCCGCGAGCGGCGAGCCGCGGAAGCTGGTGCACCGGATCGAGCCTCGCGCGCTGGATCACCTGCCGGGGAGCGCCGCGGTCTATCTCACGTGTGACCAGCTGGACCGCGGCGTGGCGTCCCTGGTGCAGGACGCCGTGGCGGGCCACGCGCGGGAGAGCGGCTACGCGCCGGCGATCGCGATGGAGTATTCGCCGGCGGCGCGACTACCCTACGTGTCGCGCGTGGACGCGGGGACGGTGGAGCAGGTGCGCGCCGCCGGCGCCCACGTCGTGTCCTCGGCGGACCTGGCCCAGCGCTTCGACGGGACGCTGGACCCGGCGGCGCGGCGGGACCACGTGCGCACCGGCCGCATCCTCAGCGGCATCCTCGCCGCCGCGTTCGAGCGCGCGCGCGAGGCGGCGCGCCCCGGCCCCCCTGTCCGGCTCGCCGCCCCGCTCACCGAGGTTTCGCTCCAGCGCTTCCTCGTCGAGCGGATCGCCTCGGAGGGGCTCACATCCACCGACCCGCCCACCGTGGCGATCAACGAGCACTCGGGGGACCCGCACTTCACCACGTCCCCCGCGACCGATTTCCCGATCGGCCCCGGTGATTTCCTCATGATCGACCTCTGGGCCAAGCGGAACGCGCCGGACGCGATCTACGCCGATTACACGCAGGTGGCCTGGCTGGGACCCGCCCCGCCGGAGCGCTACCGCACCGCGTTCGCCGCGGTGCGGGACGCGCGCGACGCCGCGATCGCCCGGGTGCGCGAGGCGTTTCGGGCGGGGACGCCCGTGCGCGGGGCCGACGTGGATGACGCCGCGCGCGAGGTCATCGCCTCGCGCGGCCTCCAGGCGAACTTCCTCCACCGGACGGGGCACTCGATCGGCCGCGAAGTTCACGCGAACGGCGTCCACCTGGACAACTTCGAGACGCGGGACGAACGGCGGCTCCTCGACGGCACGCTGGTGTCGGTGGAGCCGGGGGTCTATTTCGCGGACTTCGGCGTGCGGAGCGAGGTGAATCTCCTGGTGGACGGGGGCGAGGTCGTCGTCACCTCGGATCCGATCCAGCGCGAGCTTCCGGCGCTCCACCCGTGACCGCCGCGCTGTGATCCCGCCCCTCCGCGAAATCGTCTTCCGCACCTCCCGCGCCGGGGGCCCCGGGGGCCAGAACGTCAACAAGGTCGAGACCAAGGTCGAGGCGCTGTGGAACCTGCAATCCTCGACGGCGGTCACGACGGAGCAGCGCGAGCGTCTTCGCGTCGCGCTGCACCGCCGGGTTCACGACGACGGGACGCTGCGCGTGACCAGCCAGACGGAGCGGACGCAGCGCGGAAATCGCGCGGCCGCGGTGGAGCGCCTGCGCCGCATGGTCGCCACGGCACTCGCGCCGCGGAGGCGCCGGAAAGCGACCGCCGCGCCGCGGGCCGCGAAGGAGGCGAGGCTGGCCGACAAGCGCCGGCGGAGTGTTTTGAAGCGCGGGCGCGGCTCCGCGCGGGAGGATTCCGGGTAGCGTTCGTAAACTAAAGCTACAAAATAAGTTACGCCGTAACATAAGTTCCACCCACCGCCCGACTCCTCTCAAGAACTACACCCTTTCGACCGATAGGTCCCCAAGGCAAGCACCTTGGCCTTCCATCAGATGCAGAGGCATTTCCGGGGCCGGAAAGGGGAGCTTCTCCATGCCGCGCCGCATGCGCGTCCAAGGCGTCCAGGTTCTCGTTGCGTCGGCCGTAGTCGCGGTCGTTCTCGCGATCGGACTTCCCGTAGCGGTGCAGAAGCTGCAAGGCGACTTCCGCGCGTCCCGCGGAGGCGGATCGCCGCTCCCCTCGCACACGGCCGGCCCGTCGGTGTTCCGTTTCTACCAGGAAAATCCGAACACCCTCGACCCCACGCTCGCTTCGGATTCCTATGCCTCGTGCGTCATCGCCCAAATCTACAGCCCGCTCGTCGGCCTCACGTCCGACCTGGAACCGACGCCGCAGGTCGCCGAGAGCTGGACGATCTCGCACGACGGCCTCCGCTACGTGTTCCACATCCGGCCCGGCGTGCGCTTCCACAACGGGCGGGAAGTGACGGCGCGCGACTTCGAGTACTCGCTGACGCGGGTCTTCCGGGAGCCCTTCCGCACGAACGGGCTCGCCGCCAACTACCTCGACGCGATCGTGGGAGTGCCGGAGTTCACCAGCGGCAAGGCCAAACGGATCCGGGGCATCCGCGTCCTCGACCCGCGCCGCCTGGAGATCACACTGGCCCGCCCCTACAGCTCCCTCCTGACCGCACTGGCGCTGGACCAGACCTCCGCGGTCCCGCGCGAGATCGCCGACCTGGGCCAGCAGGCTCTCGAACGGCACCCGGTGGGGACCGGCCCCTTCCGATTCGTCCGAAGGGACGCGCGGCAGGTCGTGCTCGCGGGAAACCGCGAGTACTTCATGGGCTCTCCCGGAATCGACACGCTCATCTTCTACACCCCTCGCGGGGACGTGACGGCGCAGGGCGCCGATGCGCTTCTGGAGGGGCACGCCACGCTCAGCCAGCTCCCCGTCACCCGCATCGAGGAGTTCCGCGCCAGGCCCGGGATCGCCGTGCTCCGGTGGAATGATCTGAGCCTCGCCTTCATCGGCATGAACACGAGAATGCGGCCCTTGAACGATCCGCGCGTGCGGCAGGCGATCGCGCTGGCCATGGACCGCCAGGGGATGCTGAACGCGCGGCCCGAGGGAAAGTCGATCGCGACGGGGATCCTGCCGCCGGGCCTTCCCGGGTACGCGCCGGCGCAGAAGGCCTACATGCGCGACGTCAGCGCGGCCCAGGCGCTCCTCGCCAAGGCCGGCTACAACCGCCGCCATCCGCTCCCGCCTCTCACCCTGTGGAAGTCGAGCAGCTCGGCCAACGCGCGCGCCGCCGACACGGTGATGGTGCGCTCCCTAGCCGAGGCGGGAATCACGGTCACGCTCCGCTACGAAACCTGGGGGATGCTGGACAACATGATCACCGGACGCCGGGCTCCCCTGTTCGCGCTCTCCTGGGTTGCCGACATCCCGGATCCCGACACGTTCCTCCGCGCGCTCTTCTACTCGCGCTCCTCGACGAACTACTTCGGCTTTTCCAGCCACGTGGTCGACTCGCTCCTGGACCGCGCCCGGGATTCGGCCGATCCCGACGAACGCATGGCGGCCTACCGCCGCGCCGAGGAGACGATCTTGAAGATGGCGCCGTTCGTGCCCCTGTACCACACGGCCAGTTTCATCGGAATTCGCGACGACGTCGCGGGCCTGGAAATGAACCCGCTGGGAATCTCAACTCTCCAGATGGAGAAGCTTCGCTTCACGGAGCCGGAGCATGACGACGGACGCCGCGTCACCCGCTGACGCGCCGCGTCGCCCGCGCACCGGGCTCCAGACCCGAATCTTCATCACCTTCGGGATCATCGTGGTCGCCCTGGTCGCGGCCGGAGTCACGTTCCTGGTCCGGAGCGAGAGCGATTCCTTGCTGCGCGAAACCAAGAAGCGCGGGTTCGCCGTGGGGCGGAGCATCGCGTGGCTCTCCACCCCGTCGCTTCTCTCCTACAACTACATCGCTCTGAACCAGGCGGCCCGGAGGTCCCAGGCGGGCGGCGAGATCGCCTACGTGGTGATCTACGACAAGGAAGGGCAGATCGCCGCGGACAGCCAGGTCCGGAACTCCTTCGGCCAGCCGCCGCGCGACCCGGCCGACTACGCCGCGCAGGTGGTGACCGATGAGCAGTGGAAATTCATCCCGCCGGTGGCGCCCGGCCAGCCGCGCATTCTCGAGATCCTGCTCCCGGTCTACGTCGAGGGCTACCGGGTGAAGTGGGGAACCGTTCGCGTGGGGATCTCGCTCGCTAGCATGGACAGGGAGACCGCGTCCTTGAGCCAGCACCTCATCATCGCGGGCATCCTCGCGGCCATCCTCTGCCTCTTCGGGGCCCGGGCGGCGGCGCGGGGGATCACGCGCCCCATCGACCGCCTGGTCTCGGCCACGATGGCCGTCGCGAAGGGGGACTATTCCCAGCGTCTGAACCTCCAGACCGGAGACGAGCTGGAGATTCTGGCGTGGCACTTCGACCGCATGGCCGACGAGGTCCAGCGACAGCAGGCCGAGGTGCTGGCCAGCCGCGAAAACCTGGCCCGGCTGAACCAGTCGTTGGAGGCGGCCGTGGAGGCGCGCACGCACGCCTTAGTCGAGTCCGAGGCCAAGTACCGCGTGCTGGTGGAGTCCAGCCCGCAGGGGATCCTGATCTTGCAGCAGGGCAAGGCGGTCTTCGCGAACGGGGCCATCGCCCAGATGGCGGGGCGGCTGGAGTCCGAGCTGCTCCATCCCGGGTTCGATCCGCTCTCCATCTTCGCGCTGGATGCGCAAGATAGGATCCGCGACGCGGCCATCGCTCCGGAGGCGGTGGAGTCCCAGATGACCACGGAGATCATCCAGGCGGTCGGCATGCAGATCCCGGTCGAAGTCCAGGCCGCCCCGCTGCTTTTCCAGAACGAGCCGGCGACGATGGTGCTGGTCACCGACGTCTCGGCGCTCCGCGATCTTCAAGAGCGCCTGGTCCGAGGGGAGAAGCTTCGCGCGCTGGGCGAGCTGGCGGCCGGCGTCGCCCACGACTTCAACAACATCCTCGGCATCATCCTGGGCCGCAGCCAGCTGTTGATGACGCGGACCAAGACCCCGGTGCTGGTGGCGGGGCTGAACGTGATCCGTCAGGCGGCCATGGACGGGGGCGAGGCGGTGCGCCGCATCCAGCAGTTCAGCCGCGTGCGCGAGGACCGGGAGCACGAGCCCCTGGACCTAAGGGAGATCGCGGACGAAGTCGTCGAGATCACCCGCGGGAAGTGGAAGAACGAGGCGGAGGGGCGCGGCGTGAAGGTGGACGTGGTCACCGACTGCCGCGACTCGCTCACGATGCTGGGGTCCAGGGCGGAGATCCGCGAGGCGCTGACCAATCTCATCTTCAACGCCGTCGACGCGATGCCGCTGGGGGGCCTCATCACCGTCCGCTGCCGCGCCGAAGGGGACGCCGCGGTGATCGAGGTGGCCGACAACGGCACCGGCATGTCCGAGGAGGTGCAAAGCCGCATGTTCGAGCCCTTCTTCACGACCAAGGGGCTGTCGGGCACTGGTCTGGGGCTCTCCATGGTGTACGGGATCGTCACGCGCCACCACGGGACGATCGAGGTCCAGTCGTCCATCGACACCGGCACCACGGTGCGGATGCGCTTTCCGGTCGCGGTGCGGGCCCGGCCGGAGGCGCCGGACGAGCCGCGCGCGCGCCGCGCGAACTCGGCTCGCGTGCTGGTGGTGGACGACGAGGCCGAAATCCTGAGCGTGCTCCAGGACGCCCTGACCGCCGCGGGACACGAGGTGACGACGGCGTCCTCCGGTGCCGAGGCGATCGCGCTCTTCCGCGGGGGTTCGTTCGACGTCGTTCTCACCGACCTGGGGATGCCCGAGGTGAGCGGCTGGGACGTGGCGCGCGTCGTGCGGGACGAGGGGCCTTCCGGGATCGTGCTGGGGCTGGTGACGGGATGGGGCGCGACCATCAGCGAGGAGATGGTCGCGAGCCACGCCGTCGACTTCGTGCTGGGCAAGCCGTTCGACGTGTCGGATCTGATCGTGAAAGTGAACGGTGCTAAGACGCCGGCGCCTTCGAGCGCGAAGCCCCCGGCGGCGCTGAAACCCTCGACTCCGAAACCCTCTGCGGCGAAGCCCGCTATTCGGCGGCCAGGCGTTTCACCCAGCGCACGTCGCCGGATCTGAGCCGGCGCTGGCGATACCCCATCGCCTGGAGGAAGCGCTCTCCGTCGTCGTAGCCGTCCGGAACCTCCGCCGCGATCGCCGGGATCCCGAAATCGTCCATCAGAAATTTCTCCGCCATCTCCAGCGCCGCGCGGCCGTATCCCTTGCCGCGCTCGGCCTGCGAGATCACCAGCCCCCGGAGCGCCGCCGGGTGCTCGTCGCTGCCGGTCTCGATCTCGATCGTCCCGATGAGCGACTTGGTATCGCTGCGCCGGACCGCGAAATAGAAGCGGCTCTCGTCGGAGAGCGCGTCCTCGTACATCATCTCGACGTCCCCCGGATCGAAGTCGGCCGACCCCGTCACAGCCTCGAAATAGTCGGGTGCGTCCAGGTACACCTTCCAGATCGCGGGGAGATGCTCGGGGCCCGGGACTTCCAGGGTCACCAGGGGGCCGTCGAGCCGGGTTGTCGTGGATCCGCTCATCGCAGGAGTACCGCCTTTTGTACGCGCGCCCGGTTTCCGGAGCGCAGCTCGAAGAAGTAGATTCCGGCGCCGGCCGGCCGGCCCCGGTCATCCCGTCCATCCCAGTGTACCCGCCCCTCGGCCGGCTGGCTTGCTCCCTTCGCCAGCGTGCGCACCAGCCTGCCGTCGGCGCGGAACACGCGTACCACAAAGGGAGCGTCCCGGTCCAGCGAGAGGGACATGCTCGCGTCCGACGCGAATGGATTGGGGTGCACCCGGGAAAGCGCGAATACGCGGGGCGCCGCGCCTCCTCCGCCGGGCACGGTGACCTGGACGGGGCCCGCTTCCGCGTCGGGTTCGCCCTCGCGCGACGCCGTCAGCCAGTAGCGGTAGCTCCCGGGACTCACGGCGCGATCGACATAGGAAGCCTCCCCGTCCGCGGGCAGAGTGATCAGGCGGTGGCGGGCCTGGTCCGATCCGACAGCCGCGCGATCGATTCCCACCACGCCGCCGGTCGCGCCGTCGACGCTCCACCCCAGGCGCACCAGGGGGCCGAACCCGTCGGACTCCACGGCCGCGTCGAAACGCGCCACGGCGATCCCCGTGGAGGCGCACGTGTGGTCCCCGGTGACCGTCACGTCGTCGATCCACCACCCCAGCCCCTCATTGGGGGGCTCGGAGCGGAACCGGAACGCGATCTGCACCAGGCCCGAGTATCCGGCCAGCGGCACCTTCACCTCGGTAAAGGTCGTCTGCCTGCCGCTGAAGCGGTCCCCCGTGTTGTAGTCGCCGACCGGCGTCAGCTGGGTCCACGTCGAGCCGCTGTTCGTGGAGATCTCGACGGTCATGCCGTCGAAGGCGTACTCGCTGTCGTAGCGCTGCCAGAAGGAGAGCGTATCGGCGATCCCGACGATGCGGATCGGCTGGCTGACCAGCCGCGTGTCCTGCGCCGGGGCGTAGTGCCCGATCTGGCCGGAGGGGCCCAACCGCCACGCCCACGTTCCGCCGGGCGTGTGGTTGATGCCCGCCTCGCGGTGCCACTCGTTCACGCCCCCGCACCCGATCGGGTCGGCCACCCAGCGCCGCGTGGTGCTCTCGAAGGTCTCGCAGATTCCCGTGCGCTGCCCGATCAGGATCTGCACGCTGTCCGCCAGCACCAGCCCAGCGGGCCCGGACACCGTGAGGGCGAGGTTCAGGCCGCGCGGATCCGGCGTTGGGTTGATGACGGCGTAGATCACGGAGCCCGTGTCCACCGCGGCGCCGCCGATCACGCCGTAGTAGATCGAGTCGGCCAGAAGCCCCGCGTAAGGCTCGGTGGCCCTCACTTTCGCGGTCAGCACGCCGGTCGGCGCGTCGTCCAGGTTCTGGAGCGGGAACCGGAGCCGGACAGTCTCGCCCGGCTCGACGAGTCCGTCCCCGTTGTTGCCATTGCCGTCGAAGGGGGAGTCGTCGACGATGACCGTCCCGCGCCGGACCGTGGTCCCGCTGACGATCAGGTCGGCCGTGACGTCCCGCGCCGGCGCGGCGCCCGACTCCGTGATGCCCTGGATCGCGACCTGCGAGATGCCCCCGCAGTAGGAATCGCTGTTGGGGCAGCTGAACGCGTCGAACGACGTGCGTGCGCCCTTGCCCGGCCAGGCGTCGTAGAGATCGCCGCGATTCCCGCGCACGATCACCCGGCCCTCGCAGGCCATTTGCGACACAAAGGTGCCCTCTTGAAGATCCAGGTTCTGAACGCCGGTGAACCCCGAGGCCTGCTCGATTCCGCTGCCCTCCTCGATGTCGACCATCTTGTGGGCGGCCAGGTTGTTCCCGATGATCCCGGGATCGATGTGATAGATGATCAGCCCGTGCGCGATCCCGTTCCCCGTCGTGTCCGCTTCGCGCGTGGAGCGCACCAGACCCGCGTCGAAGCCGATGGGCTGGCGGTTTTCGACGAGGAAATACTCGCCCGCGTCCACGCCGTTGGTCCACAGGCGGAAGGCCTGCCCCGTGTTCTCGACGGGAGGGATCGAGACCGCCAGGGTATCGCGGAGCACCCAGGTCGGCTCCAGCCAGCCCATCGCCATCTTGGACCACGCCGAGAGGTGCGCCGGCTTGCTGCCGGTCGGCTGGCCGGGCATGTGGTTGTAGAGGCCCGAGGCCATCAGATCCCACTCGCCCACTCCCTCGTTCGCGCCCGGGAGTCCGCTCGTGTCGTAGAGGTCGGGCAGGCCGAGCACGTGCCCGAACTCGTGGCAATAGACGCCGACGGACATCAGGTCGCCCGAGGTCTCGTAGGGGCTGGTGATCTGCCACCGCTCGGGCTCGGTGGAATAGGCGAAGGCGGAAATGCCGTCCACGTTCGCGCGGCCGCCGGGCAGGTTCCACTTGTGGGACCAGATGTCTCCCTCGCTCGCGGTCTCCTCGCCGCCGGGTCCCGCGTGCACGATGAAGATGCCGTCGACATCGCCGTCGTCATCCCCCGAATTCGGCACCCCGTCGGGCCCGTCGTTGTCGAACTGGGAAAAGTCGACGTCGGGGTCGGCCAGCCGCAGGGCGTCCAGCGCCATCTGCTGCGCGTTGAACGGCGCCGCGCCAAAGCCCCCCTGCCCGTTCGCGTAATAGGCGTAGTCGTGCGGGGCGGTGTACCACTTGGTCACGATGCCGTCCACGTCGAACGCGCCCCGCGAGACTTCGTTGTAGTAGTCGCGGAGACTCCCGGTCGGATGGGTCCCGCGGCTGAAGAGGAGGTCGGCGAACTGGGCCGGCGTGTGGTTCAGCGTGTCGGCCGGCCAGTCGGGGAATTGAAGCAGGATCACGACCGCCTTGTAGTGCGCTCCGGCCGTCTGGCGGGCCAGGCCCGGCGCGTCGACTCCCGGGGGGCGCTGGGGAATGCGAGGAGCCCATGCTCCCGGAAACGGAGCGGAAGAGCCGGCGTGCGGCGGACCGTGGGGGTAAACGAGAGGCGCGGCGGACCCGTGGGAAGCGCCCAAGAGCAAGCAGGCCAAGGCGATCCACGAGATTGGGCGCAACGACGAGCTCCCTCCGGCAGGGATGTCGCGGCGTCGTCTAGGGCTTTACGGGAGCGGCCTGCGCGCGCCCGAAGCCGGCGCGCTCCTGCTTCCCCCAACCGCCACGTCCCAAGAGGATATCAACCATGGCGCCCAGGCGGAAGAGGAGGGTGAGGATGCGGTAGGTGAAATTCTCGATCACGCCGATCGCGATCATCAGCGCGAAATCGCCCCAGGAGCGGTAGAGCCCGAACGACAGCTCCTCCAGGAAGACCGCCGAGATCGACAGGAAGGCTCCCGATGTCACGGAGAGGAAGAGAAACGCCCAGAAGTAGAGGGGCGAGAGGAAGCCCATGAAGAAGGCGATGGGAAGCACGATGTAGCCCAATAGCTCGATCACGGGCCCGAGCAGCTCGAAGAGCACGTAGTAGGGCATTCCGATCCAGCGCAAGGACCCCGAGTTCTTCTCCCAGAAAATGGACCGGTGAAGCCAGAGGGAATGGACCAGGCCGCGGTGCCACCGCCCACGCTGGCGCGCCAGGGCCCCCACGGACTGCGGCACCTCGGTCCAGCAGATCGGATCGGGGAGGAACACGATCGAGTACGGACGCCTCTGTTCGCGCATGGTGTGGTGCAGCCGCAGCACCAGCTCCATGTCCTCGGTGACCACGTCCGACCGGTACCCGCCCGCCTCGACCACAACGTCTTTCCGGAACAGGCTGAACACCCCGGAGAGGATGAGCAGGTTATTCATGGCCGACAGCCCGAGACGGCTGGCCACGAAGGCGCGCAGGTATTCCACCACCTGGAACGCCGCCAGGATGTTCTGCGGCAGGCGCGGATCGGTCACCCGCCCGCGCTCCACCTTGCAGCCGTTGCCCACGCGTACCTGGCCGCCGACCGCGATGACCCGCTCCGGGTCCTCCAGGAACGGCCGCACCACGCGGAGGAGCGCGTTCTCCTGGAACACCGAGTCGGCGTCGATCGTGCAGAAGAGCGGGTAGCGCGAGACGTTGATGCCCGCGTTCAGCGCCTCGCTCTTTCCTCCGTGCCCCTTGTCGATGACGACGAGATTGGGGATCGACGGGGACCGGTAGAGCCCGTGGATCTGTCCCTCGACCGGGATGCTGCGCCGCACGACCAGCTCGCGCCGCTTGAGCTGGAACTCGGCGACCAGGGCCTGGAGCGTCCCGTCCGTGGAGCCGTCGTTGATCACGATCACTTCGTGCTGCGGATAGTCCAGCGAGAGCACCGAGCGCACCGCGTTGACCACGGTGGCCTCCTCGTTGTGCGCGGGGACGAGAACGCTGATCGGAAACGCGAAGTGCGACTTGGCGACCGCCTCGTAGTCGGCGTAGAAGTTCTGGGCCAGCCGCCGGCGCATGTCGAGGAACGAAAGGATGAGGAGCGAGAAGAGCACGAGCTGGAGGGCGGTGAAGTAGACGAGCACCACCAGGCTCATCACGGTGAGCGCGTCGAAGAGCCAGGCGGGCGCGTGCATGTCAGCCTCCCGTCGCCGTCTGGCGCGGCGGCGTCGCCACCGGCACGCCCAGTGTCGTCAGCGCTTCGATCGCGCAGTCGCGCGCGAAGCGGTCGCCCGACTCCATCGCCGAAAAGAGCGCCGGCTTGGCCGCTTCGCCCAGCCGGACCAGCGCGTCCAGCGCGTTCTTTCGAACCCACCACGAGCGGTCTTGAAGCGCGCTCCCCAGCGGGGCCGCCATCACGGGATCCCCGATCTTCCCCAGCGCCTCGGCCGCGTGCGCGCGCACGTACCAGACCGGATCGCTAAGCGCGGTCTCGACGATCGGCGCCGTGGAGCGGTCGGCGATCGAGCCCAGGGCCCAGGCCGCCGCGGAGCGGACGTCGGGATCGGGGTCCAGCAGGGAATCCCCCAGGGAGCGGCAGGCCCGGTTCTCCTGGATCTCGCCCAGGATGCGCGCGGCCCAGAAGCGCGCCTTGGGCGAGCCGTCGCGGAGGGTGCGGATCAGGAGCGGTGCGGTGCGGGTCCCCATCTCGATGCAGATGGCGGCGATCCGCGCCGACACCGACTGCTCGTGCTTGCCCAGGAGGCCGACCAGCGCTTCCTCCGCGGCCTGGAGCTTCATCTTGCTCAGCGCGCGGGCGGCGACGTTCCGCACGTCGGGGTCCTTGTCCTCCAGGGCGCCCAGGAGCACCGGCACCGACACGGGGATCTTGAGCTCGCCCAGCACGCGAAGCGCATGGGCGCGGGTCCACTTGAGCGAGCTCTTCGCCTCGCGCAGGAATCGGTGGACCACTCCCTGCTCCTCGAGGGCGCGGATCACGTCCAGGCGCACCGACAGCTCCAGCTGGGTCACCTCTTCGGCCGTGAGCTGCGACCACCGGCCCGACATCCCGGCCGCGATCTCCCGATAGGCCACGGCCCGGTCCTCGGGCGCTCCACCGAGGAGAAGGAAGTGCTTCCTCAAGCGGTCGAGGAACCGCTTCCGGGAATCTTCCTCGCGGTTGGAGTGGATCTTGTTGACGACCGCCGCCAGCGTCGTGAGCGCCACGATCGCGAGCAACAGGGCCAGGGTGATCACGAGCGCCTGGAAGTTGATCATGCGCTCCTCCTCACCATCGCGCCGCCGCCGAGAACCCGAGATACCAGGTCTCGTACGCGTTGTTGTCCCGCGAGTACGATCCCTCGATGCCCAGGGGGAACGAGTCGTG
Source organism: Candidatus Limnocylindrales bacterium (assembly GCA_035300625.1). Lineage (GTDB taxonomy): Bacteria > Eisenbacteria > RBG-16-71-46 > SZUA-252 > SZUA-252 > DASQJL01. The sequence goes on along the minus strand of DATGVG010000011.1, from coordinate 3,283 downwards.
GGCGGTCAGGTTCAGGTACCCGGACCACGTGTTCGTGAGAATGTCCTCGAAGTTGGAGGAGAGGACCAGGGCGATCTGGTAGCGCGCTCCGTACTCCAGCGAGGCGCGCTCCGATTCCCCCGAGACGGCGATCCCGGCCGCGTGGCGCACGCTCTCGAGGGGCGTGAAATACGAGGCCGACGCGAAATCGAAGCCGGTGTGCGACACCGCGTAGTCGACCGTGGTGGACGGGTGCTTCATGTGGACGCGGTACGCCGCGCCGGCGCGGACGGTGCTGCGCTGGTTGTCGTCGGAATAGGTCCCCTGCGAAAGCCCCGCCGACGCGCTGCCGCGCCCGCACCACTGCCATCCCAGGTCGGCCTCCACCGAGGTCTGGCTACCCGACAGGATGCGTGGCGGTCCCGACGTCGACTTGAGCGGAAAATACTCCCGGCGGGCTCCCGCCCCGGGCGTGATCCGGCCCGCGTACCACCAGGCTCGGGCGTTCCAGCCGAAGAAGTGGTCGTCTCCGGCGAGCGGATACAGAACGTTCGGGCTCCCCGCGGCCAACGTCCTCGTCTCCAGGCCCGCGGCCAGCTGAACCGGGTAGTGGCGCAGCAGGGCGACGTCGGCGCGGAGCACCGTCATGTCCAGGTCGTAGCTGAGCGTGGTGCCCGCGACGGGACCCACGGTCCGCTCGAACTGGCTGAGCCGCGTCGCCCGCACGGTGACGTCCGCGGAGCGGGCGATCGTGGCCCGCGCGTGCGCGGAGGGTCCCGTGCTCTCAATGATGAAATCGGGGGCGCCATCGACGTACTGGCGCTCGTGCGCCGTGGTCCAGCCCAACCCGATGGAGGGCGCGGTGGCGCGGCGCACGGCGTCGCGCTCCTCGCGCACGCCCGCGGTGTCCGCGCCGTTTGCTGCGGCGCGCTCCACGAATCGGTCGGAAGCGGTCGCCGCTCCCCGCCAGCGGGCCACGGTGGCGAGCCCCAGCCAGGCGTCTCCGTACTTGGGATTCACGGTCAGGATGCGCTCGTACTCCATGGTGGCGCCTGGCAGGTCCCCGGCCCAGGACAGGGCGCGCGCGTAGCCGACGCGCGCCTCGAGGTCCCGGCTGTCGGAGCGCGAGGCGCGCCGGAACTGGGCCACGGATTCGTTCGCGCGTCCGGACCAGGCCAGCACGCGCGCATAACCGGCCCGGTCGAAGTCGTCGTCCGGCTTCTCGCGGAGGATGCGCTGGTATTCGGCAATCGACTCGGCGTACTTCCGGTCCCACGCGAGCACGCGGGCCAGGAGGGAGCGCGCGTCCAGGTTCTGGGGGTTCGCCGCGAGCACCGCCCGCAGTGTGCGCGCGGCGTCGCCGAAGCGTTTGGCATCGGCCAGCCGCCGCGCTTCCGCGACCGACGCGACGGCGTTCGGATCGGTCGGCGTTTCTTCGTCCTGAGCCGCGGCCGCTTTCTTGTCGAGAGTCTTCGCGGGGGAGAGGGCATCGGGATCGGGATCGGCGAACGCGGCGGGCACTGCGGAAACGGCGGCTGCCCCGGCGGCGCCGATCGCGGCCGCCAGCAACAGCGCGGCGAGCGATCGGGCGCGACCAGAGCCCCGACTAGCGGAGCGCATCCTGTTTTCGTCCACCATCCGGTTCACGGGATTCCATTCCCTCGAAGGCTTCACGCACGAGATCCGCGGATGTCTTGACCCGCTCTCGGGTTATCGGCTGATCCCAGCCGTTCCACAGCAGTGCCGCATTGGGTGGGGTCTGGATCATAATGCGTTGGTGGGCAACGGTTTGCGAGCTGCCCGCGGGACCGAGAAACTGGCACTCCTCGGGAGATGCCGAAAGCGCCCTGGGTCGTGCCGGCCCCAGCGAGTCGGCCGCGAAGCCCGGAGCGCTCGTCGCCCACGCCAAAAACCCGATGCCCGAGGTCTGCGACACCTCGGTCTGGCGGGTGCCCAAAACGTCGTCCACCACCGAGCGGCTCGACGGATCGCCCACGCCGATCAGCCCCCAGGGAATCGCCACCTCGATCCGGGCCCCGCTCGGATCGACCGCCCAGTCGCGGCCGGGCTCGAGGCGTCCCCAGTCCAGGTGGAGCGGCGGATAGACGGTTCCGCTCCGCGACACGCGCTCCCGGTTCGTCTCGATGAGCAAGGGAGCGTATCGCCCGTCCGCGTTCGCGACGGGCGCGAAGGGCGCCGGCTGGCGCACGAAGGCGCCCCCGCGCAAGAGGCACGACCACGTGGACCAGTTCGTCCGCCGGTCGATGAACAGCTCGGCCTTCCGTGCCGCGGGCGCGATCACCAGCGCGTACTCGGCGCCCCGCGACCACGTCGCGTCGAGCGGCGCGGGAAGCCGCGTGTCGCCCCGCGCGGGATCGAGCACGTCGATCGCCACTCCCAGCGCGGCCGGCCGGCCGCGGGCGGGACCCGGAGCCAGATCGAAGCGCAAGTACAGGCACGTCGGATCCGTCACGGCGTAGAACGCGCGGATCCACCTCCCGCCCGGGTCGGTGGCGTAGGGCGCCACCCCGTTCCAGTCGTCGAGAGAGCCGTCGATCCGGATTCGAGGCGGCGGATCGAACGCGATCAATCCGTAGTTCTCCTCCGGGTCGAGCACGTTGTGCCAGAGCGGATCCCTCTCGCGAGGAGCCTCGCCGCGCGCCACCAGCCAGTTCACCTTGAACCACTCGTCGAAGAGCGCGAAGAGGAGCGAGCCCGCGCATCCGGATTCGGCGATGTCTTCCAGCAGGCGAACGTCCTGGGCGCCCTGCTCCCGCTCCGACGCGCCGCCGTGGTTGATTCCCTGCGGCTGAATGTGCGCGATCCCGCGGCTCGACGGGACGCCGTACTCCCCGATCAAGAGCGGCAGGCCGCGGGTGTGCGCCTTCAAGTCCCGGAGATAGCCCGCGTAGGAGCACGGGCCGTGGCGGTCCCGGAAGGCGGCGTAACCCGGGTCCAGGTTCAGGAAGTCGGGGTAGTAGGGATAGACGTGGTAGTCGGCGAAGTAGCCCAGGAAGCCCGACTGGGGGGAAGCCTCGCGAAGAGGGCGGATGTGCCGCGGATCGACCGAGTACGCGTCCTCGTCGTGCTCGGCCTCTCCCCCCCCGCGCTCCGTCTCGGTGGGATGCCGCATGACGTCGAGCGTGGGCCAGTTCACGAACGAGACCGCGTGCGCCACGCCGTAGCGCGACTGTTCATGGGACGCCGCCGTCTCGCACGCGCGGGCCAGCCAGGTCTCCATCGGCGTCCCGTCCGTGACGGAGAAGTAGCGTCCATGGAACCGGGTCGAGTCAGGCCGGCTGCG
>DATGVG010000010.1:0-12232 GCA_035300625.1 Candidatus Limnocylindrales bacterium | reverse complement strand
AGACGCGCGAGTACGTGCCGCAGTTCATGGCCGCCATGGAGATCGCCTCGGATCCCGAGCGCTACGGCTTCACGGTCCCCGAGAACTCGCCGTGGAACGTGGACGCGATCACGGTCCACGGTCCGATCGACTTGAAGCTCCTGTCCAAGGTCAGCCAGGTGCCGTTCGACGAGCTGGAGCGGCTCAATCCGTCGTTCGTGCGCCACCGCTCCCCTGCCGACAAGGAAGGGACGATGGTACGCGTGCCGCACGGAAGCGGGCAGCAGGTGCAGCTCCTGGTGGATAGCGGCTACCACCCGAAGCCGCTCACGAAATCCGAGCTCCGCTCGGCCGCCGCGGCGCACCGGCTGGAGCTCCGGCACTCGCGGCGCTACCGCCACAGCGGCAGCATGCACGTGGTCCGTCGCGGCGAGACGCTCTCTTCGATCGCGGCGCGCCACGGCACCAGCACCACGCGGCTCGCGCGGCTGAACGGGATCGGGACCAGCCGATCGATCCACGCCGGCCAGCGGATCCGCGTCCGCTAGCCGTCTCCCCCCCTAGGCACGCGCTCCCCTAGACGCGCGCTTCCCTCGGGGCCGTGGATTTCCCGTCGGCCCCGCCCTTCGGGCGCTCCAGCGCTTCTCCGGACGGCACGTTCCCTCCCGGGAAATCCTCCTCCGCCACGTCCGGCGCAATCCTCGCGTTCCGTCCGATCGTGATCCCCTCGGGGATCCGCGCGGCCTTGCCCACGATCGTGAGCCCGGAGTTGAGATGCTCCGGACAGGCGCGGTTGGGGCGCGTCGCGTCTCCGTGCCCGATCACCGCTCCCCGCCCCACGTGGACCCGCTTGTCCAGGATGGACCGGTCCACCACCGCGTTCGGTCCGATCCAGGAATCCCCCATCACGATCGAACCCCGCACCACCGCGCCCTCCTCCACGACCGCTCCGGGGAAGAGGATGGAATGCTCGACGGTCCCGTTCACGATAGTGCCGTGCGTGACGATGGAGGAGCGGACCCGGGCGCGGGGTCCGAGGCGAGCGGGAGGATTCTCCGTGCTCGGCGTGAAGATCGGCCACCGCGGGTCCTCCAGCGGAAACGCCGGCTCCCGCGAGAGCAGGTCCATGTTCGCGCCGTAGTACGAATCGAGCGTTCCGATGTCCTGCCAGTAGTCGGGCACGGGATGGGCGAGCACCCTCCCCCGCTCCACCAGCGCGGGGAGAATGTCCTTTCCGAAGTCGTGCGCGCTCTTCCGCCCGGAGTCCTGCTCCAGCGCCTCCCGCAGGACCCCCGTGTGGAACACGTACACGCCCATGCTGATCCTTCCCGACGGCGGATCCTGTGGCTTCTCGAGAAAGCCCGTGATCCATCCCGCGCCGTCCACCCGGACCACGCCGAACTGCGAGGCCTGCTCGCGCGGGACCTCGAACGTGGCGATCGTGGCCTCCGCGCCCCGGGCGAGATGCGCCTCGATGAGGGGACGATAGTCCATACGGTAGACGTGGTCCCCCGAGAGCACCAGTAGGTGCTCCGCGTTCCGCTCCTCCACCTCCAGCCAGTTCTGCCAGACCGCGTCCGCGGTGCCGCGGTACCAGTCGGTGTCGCGCCATCCCTGGAACGGCTGCAACAGCTCCACGCCGCCGCGCTTCCGGTCGAGATCCCAGGGGCGTCCGATGCCGATGTGGTCGCGCAGAGACAGCGGCCGGTACTGGGTGAGGATGCCGACGTCGAAGATGCCCGAGTTCACCGCGTTGGAGAGGGTGAAGTCGATGATCCGATACTTTCCGCCGAAGGGAACCGCGGGCTTCGCGCGCTTCTCGGAGAGAAGGCAGAGGCGGCTCCCCAGCCCACCGGCCAGGATCATGGCGTAGGAGACGAAGCTCATCGCTGCTTCTCCCGGGCCCGCACCACGGATCCGGAAGCCGCCTCGCGCCCGGCGAAGTCGGACTCGCGCACACCGATGTCGACCAGGGTGTTCGGGCCCACGCGGGAGCCGGCCGGGATCTCGGCGCGCTTCCCGATCACCGCGAGGCCCGAGGCCAGGTCCGCCGGGTATTCGCGGTTGGGGCGGCCCGCGTCGCCGCCGCCCACGTGGGCCTCCTTCCCGATCCGCACCGCCTTGTCGACGATCGCGCGCGACACCCGCGCGCCGTCGAGAACGCGCGTGTCGTGCATCACGATCGAATCCTCCACCACGGCCCCGGGGCTCACGTGCACGCCCGGAAAGAGGATCGACCGGCGGACGGTGCCTTCCACCCGGCAGCCGTGGGCCATCAGGCACCCGGCCGCGTCGCCGTCGCCCGCGACGATCGCCGGCGCGCGATCTTCGCTGGGCGTGTAGATGAGCCAGTCGGGGTCGTGGAGGTTGAGCGCGGGGTAAGGTGCGAGCAGCTCCATGCTCGCCTCGTAGTACGCCTCGATCGAGTCCATCTGCCGCCAGTAGCCGTCGTGGGGTTGGGCCACGACCGGGAGGCCCTCCGCGATCATCGGCTCGACCACGTCGTGAACCAGGTCCGGTCCCAGCCCCGGCTCCTCGAGACGCGCGCGCAGCTCGCGCGCCTGGAACAGGTAGATCGACGCGGGCACGTCGGACCCCGGCTCGGACGCTTCGTCGGGCATGCCGAGGACGCGTCCCCCGCCGTCGGTGCGGACCGCGCGGCGTCCGTCTCGCGCGCCGGCCGGCGACGGCGCGGTCACGATCGTCAGCGCCGCCCCGCGCTGTTCATGGCGCTCGATGAGACGGGCAAAGTCCACCTTCGCGACCAGGTCGCCCGAGATCACGAGGATATGCCTCGCCTGCGCGTCCTCGATCACGTTCCGGTTCTGGACCAGGGCGTCCGCCGTGCCGCGGTACCAGTTGGTCTCGCGCTGCCGCACGTATGCTGGGAGAAGGCGGATCCCGCCGTCCCGACGGTCCAGGTCCCACGCGCGGCCGATTCCGATGTGTCCGTGGAGCGACAGGGGCGCGTACTGGGTGAGGACGCCGATGCGGTAGAGGCCGGAGTGGACGCAGTTGGAGAGCGCGAAGTCGATGACGCGGTACTTGCCGCCGTAGGGCAGCGCCGACGCGGTGCGCAGCCGCCCGAGTGCGTGCAGCCGGTCGCCCCTGGCGCCGGCCAGGATCAGGACCAGGATCGGTGGGTTCACGCTCCCGCGACCCCCTCACGCGGGCGGAGCGCCGTCAGAATCTGTAGGAGCCGGAAATCCGGTGACTCGCGTCGAGGTCGGCGTGGTCCAGGTAGGCGTAATCCAGTCCGAAGCGGCGCAATCGGACGCCGGCCCCCGCGGAGAAGTTCCGGGCCTCCATCCCGGCGCGCAGCGCCACCCGGCGCTCGATCCAGTATTCCACTCCCGGGTGGAACTCGAACGTCACTCCTCCCAGGTGCGCCTGGCTGGAGAGGCGCTCGTCGGCGAAGCCGATCTGCACGTCGAACGCGGCCGTGACCACGTGCCGCCGCCCGGCGAACGAGCGCGTCTTGGCGGCGCCCACGCGGAGCGCCGGCGCGATGTACTCGTTGGTTCCCGTGTTCCAGAGGATGCGCGTGGTGGTGGCGTCGGAGAGGCGCGCTCCCGCCGACCAGCCCCGCGGCCCGATCCAGAGCGCCCCTGCGTCGAGGCCGAACCCGTTCGACCGGAGGCTGTCTCCCAGCCACTGACGGATGTACTTGAAGTTCCCGCCCACCGAGAGGCCCGGGCGCACCTCGCGCGCATACGAGACGAGCAGGGCGACGTCGTTGTCGCTGTCGAAGACGAACCGGCTCTCGTCCACGACCAGTCGGTCTTCGGGGTAGTCGAACTTGCCGTTTCCGTTCTGGTCGATGATCTCGAGGCCGCGCGTATCGGGGATCCGATCCACGCCCAGCCGCACCAGGGAGAACCCGAGCGCCTGGCGCGCTCGTCCAGGTTCGCCGATCGGCATGACGTAGGAGAGGAAATCGTACTGCACGATGGAGCCGAACTGCTCGGCGTGCATCGCGGTGACCTCGCGCCGCTCCAGGGTCGCGAGGCCGGCGGGATTCCAGTAGGCGGCCGTCCCGTCGTCGGAGAGCCCCATGAAGGCGCTCCCCATCCCCAAGGCGCGCGCCCCGACGCCGATGCGCAGGAATTCGCCCGCATAGCGCGTCGCGCGCGCGGCGGAGGGAAAGCCGAGGCCGAGCGCGCTCGAGGCCAGCACGATGAGCGATAGGTGCCGATGGCGCATCATGGATCCTCGCGGATGAGGGGCCCCCGACCCGGGGGGCAACCCCTCCTACCCCCGACGCGCCCTCGGGTTCCGTCGTCTCAGGACGCCGCCGACCTGCGGCGCGGCCGGGCGGGCTCGTCGCCGAAGGAGACGCGCCTGAGGGCGCGCCAGGCCACGTACTGCTCGATCAGCTCCCGCTCGTCGGCGGCAACGTCCGTGAAATAGCAGGCCAGTTCGTACCGGGGCCGCTGCCGCGCGTGGACGGCCTCCTCGCAGCGCACGATGACCCCGTCGCATTTCACGATCCTCTCGCGCCGGAGCCGGCGGCCGAACGGCGGGAGGAGGATGGTGATCGAGACCTTCGTGAGCGGCGAGAGAAATCCGCGGCTCTGGAACTGGATTCCGGTGGAGGAGAGATTGGTGCTCTCGGTGGTGAGGACGGCATTCTCGTCCCCGCCCGAGACTTGCATGGCGAGCTTGGCGGAGATGCGCGGCGACTTGCGTCGTTCCCGGCTGGGCTTGGTCATTGGTGCTCCTCGCTGGTTCGCGTTCTTCCCATGTCCCCGGCGCCGCCGCGCGGCGCCCCGGCGGTCATCGCCGCCGCTTCCGGCGCGGTCCCGCCGCTTCCACCGTTACGTGCCTGCCGTGCTTCGCGCGCTTCAAATGCGCGGCTTGCGCGGAATGTTTCGTCCGCCGGGCCTTCGCCCCCGCGGGAGGCGCCAGCGCCAGCTCCACCTCCCGCCGCGCCAGGTCGGCGCGCGCGACAACGACCTGTACGGTGTCCCCGAGGCCGAAACGGCGCCGCGACCGGCGCGAGCGGAACGCGAAGCCGTGCTCGGCCAGGGTCAGGCTGGGATCCCCCAGCGACCGCTTCGGCAAGAATCCGTCGATCTTCCAGTCTTCCAGGGTGACGAACACACCCGCCGGCGTCAGCCCGGAAACGTAACCGCTCGCCTCTTCCCCGATCCGCGCGCGGGCGAAGCGCACCGCCTTGCGCCGGTTCACCGACCGCTCGGCCTCGTCGGCCGAGATCTCGGACTCGGAGGAGCGCGCCGCCACCGACGCGCTCAGCCACCCTTCCGCGAACGTCCACGGATCGCCGCGACCGGCTTCTCCCGCCAGGTAGCGCTTCACGATCCGGTGGTTCGCGAGATCGGGGTAGCGCCGGATCGGCGACGTGAAGTGGGCGTAGTGACGCATCCCGAGTCCGAAATGTCCGACGTCCACCAGGTCGTACCGCGCCTTCTCCAGCGCGCGCAGCAAATAGAGATTCACAAGGCGATCCCGCGGACTCGAGCCGTGGCTCACCCAGTGCCGCAGCTGTTTCGCGTTCGTGACGATGGGTGTGGGACCGGAGCGCCCCAGATAGCGCGCCGCCTCGACGAATGAGCGCAGCTTATCATAGCGAGGCCGCTCGTGAACCCGGTAAAGGAACGGGAGCTCTTGCTGTGCGGCGCGGCTGCCGACGATCTGATTCGCGAGCAGCATGAACTCCTCGACCAGCATGTGCGTGGGAAGCCGCGCCGCCTCGCGGAACTCGGTCGGATCTCCGCGTTCGTCGAGCACCGGACGTGTTTCCGGCAAGTCCAGCTCCAGCCCTCCCTGCTCGAACCGCCGACGCCGGAGCGCGCGGGCCAGCCGGTCCAGTCCGCGGAGCGACTCCGGAATCCCGCGCGACGAATCTTTGAGAAGACGCGCCGCCTCCTCGTAGGAAAGGGACGCCGCGCTCCGGATCACCCCCTCGGCGATCCGCGCGCCCAAGAGCTCGCCGTCGGGGCTTAGCGTGGCGACCACGCTCACGGTCAGCCGGTCCACGCCCTCGCCCAGGCTGCAGAGTCCGCCGGAGAGGGACGGCGGAAGCATGGGCAGGGTCCGGTCGGCGAGATAGACGCTGAATCCGCGTTCCTGCGCCTCGCGGTCCAGCGCCGTGCCCGGCCGGACGTAGTGGGTCACGTCCGCGATGTGGATGCCCACGTCGCACGGGCCGCGCTCCGGGTCGCCGTGCAGGGAGAGCGCGTCATCGTGGTCCTTCGCGTCCGCGGGATCGATGGTCACGACCCGCTCGCCCCGGAAATCCTCGCGGCCGTCCGCGGCGCGCGCCACCGAATGCTCGTCGAACGACGACGCCTCCGCGTCCGCTTCCGGGTCGAACTCCACGCGAAGCCCTTCCTCCAGCGCCACGAGGAGGCTGTCCTCCCGCGGGTCGTCCTCCTCGAACGTGGAGATAATGCGGCCGGAAATCGGGTCGGCGGGCGTCGGATCCAGACGCACCACCACGCGAGTGTTCCGCGCCACGCTCTTCTTTCCCTGGAGGGTGAGGAGGATCTCCTGGGGATATTCGGGGCGTTCCGGGAGCAGGGCCGTGACGCGGCCGCGGGGCTCCAGGCGGCCGGAGATGCCGTAGGGGGTCCGCTCGAGCACCTCGAGCACTTCGTGCGCGTCCCCCTGCTCCCGGGTTTCGAGATAGCCGGCCCGCACCCGGTCCCCGTGGAGGGCGCCGCCCATGGCGAAGGGGGGAACGAAGAGATCGTCCAGCCCGTCCTCGACCCGGATGAAGCCGTAGCCGAAGCGGGTCCGCGAAAGACGCCCGACGAGGGTCCGGCGCTTGATGCCGGAGGCGGCCGGGCTCATGTCCGCAGAAAAATCGGCCCGGGCATCGGGAAACCGATGCGCGACGGGCCGATTGTCGTAGGAGGGCGGCGCGGGTCCGGCACCGCGTTCAGTGGCTTAGCGAAGCCGCTTCTTGTGCCGGTCGCGGCGAAGACGCTTCTTCCGCTTGTGGGTCGCGATCTTCTTTCGTTTCCGCTTCTTTCCGCTTCCCATCGCTCTCCTTCGGCCGGTGCGGACTTAATCGCCGCCCCGAACCATTCCTTTAAGCTCGTTGGAGGCCTTGAAGACGGGAACCAGCTTGGCCGGCACCATCACCTCGGCTCCGCTCCGTGGATTGCGCGCCTTGCGCGCCTTTCTTTCCCGCACCTTGAAGGTGCCAAATCCGCGTATCTCGATGTGCTTCCCCTCGCTGAGTGCCCGCGAGATCGCGTTCAACAACTGGTCGACAATCGTGGCCGTTTCGCTCTTGGAGATTTTGGTGCGGCCCGAAATCTCGTCGACCAGATCGGCTTTGGTCATGGGAAAATCCTCCCGTAACGACGGCCGCCGGCTGCCATACGCCAGCTGATGCAGCCTAGCATCTGCCCATCGCCACGTCAATTACCGGAGGCGGTATTCCAGGCGGGGCCCGTGGGAGGAGAGGCCGGTCATCTGGTTCATCTTGTTGTCGACCAGGTCCAGGAATGAGACGTGCCGGCGCTCCTTGCGGACCACGACGGGCTGGCCGGTGATTCCGGCCATCTCTCCGGCGAGACGGATCGAGTCGTCCAGGTCGCCGAGCCGATCGACGAAGCCGTATTCCAGCGCCTGATCGCCGCTGAAGATGCGCCCGTCGGCGTACGGAAGGATGTCCTCGCGCGCCAGGCCCCGTCCCTCGACGATGGCGTCGACGAACTGGTCGTAGACGTTGCTCAGCACGTCCTGGAGCAGCTTCCGCTCCTCGTCGGTCATCGGCCGCCACATGGTGCCGATGTCCTTGTACTTGCCGGTTTTGATGGTCTCGAACCGGATCCCCACCTTACGGAAGAGATCCTCCGTGTTCGGGAACGTCATGATGACCCCGATGCTTCCGGTGAGCGTCCCGGCGTTCGCGACGATGGAGTCGGCGGCACAGGCCACGTAGTAGGCCCCCGAGGCCGCCACGCCCCCCATGGAGGCGATGACCGGCTTCTTCCCCTCGTCCCGGAGCTTCTTCACCGACTCGTAGATCTCCTGGGAAGCGGCCACGCCGCCGCCCGGGCTGTCCAGGCGGAGGACGACCGCGCGGATGCTCGTGTCCCGCTGCATGCGATCCAGCTGGTCCACCACGGACTCGGGATCGTCGATCTCCCCCACGATCTCGACCAGGCCCACGCGGCCGGTCAGGGGGGAGAGGGTCAGCCGGTCCCCTCCGGTGATCGCCAGATTCACCACCAGGAACGCGAGCCCGATGATCACCACGGACGCGGCGATCAGGAGCGCGCAGCCCAGCAACCAGCGGTTTCGCGACACAGTGAGGTCTCCTCGGGGAGCGTAACCGGGCTCGAAGTCGGGCTCACCCTAACAGACGGTCGCCGGCGATTCAAATGCAGGAAGGCGCGCGGCGAGTTTCACCGCGCGCCTCCTACGGGCCTTGCGGCCCTCATCTGCTCCCCGCCTGTGCCGTGCACCCGGTTCCAGTGAAACTGCGTCGTCTCGTCGAGGGGATCAGCTCAGGACCGGGCGACTCTCGCGAGCACGGCAGGGAACATCGGTTGTCTTGGGTCGTTCCTCCGGGGCCTCGTTGCGCACCGTTGTTGTCCTTCTATGAAGGCAATCGCTGTGCCGCTCAGGTCGCGAAGAAGAGGAGTGGCGGGGATCGGCGTGGCGGGAATGAGCCAAGCGTAACTTACTATTTAACAGTACCTTGCACCGATAGCCTCATCCGTGACGTTGCGCGTATGCCCGCGCCGGCGCCGGAGGCTTTTCCAAGAGCGCCGGCGGGCCCGTGAACTGGGCTCCGGCGCGCAAACCGGCGCGGGAATTCCCCCAGGCTAGCGGAGGATCAGGCTCGTTCCGGTCATCTCCGGCGGCGCCGCCAGCCCCAGGAGCTCGAGCAATGTCGGCGCGACGTCCGCCAGAATGCCGGGGCGAAGACGGTGGCGCGGATCGCCGGTGATCAGCACGGGCACCGGGTTCAGCGTGTGCGCCGTGTGCGGCCCGCCGGTCTCGGGGTCGATCATCTGCTCGGCGTTGCCGTGGTCCGCAGTCACCATCGCAAAACCGCCGCGGGCGCGCACGGCCTCGACCACGCGCCCCAGACCGTGATCCACCGTCTCGACCGCCCGGATGGCGGCGGGAATGATCCCCGTGTGCCCCACCATGTCGGCGTTCGCGTAGTTGAGCACGAAAAAACCGTAGCTTCCGTCGGCCAGCCGCGAGACCAGGGCGTCGGTCACCTCCACCGCGCTCATCTCCGGCTTCTGGTCGTAGGTGGCCACCTGGGGCGAAGGAATGAGCACCCGATCCTCGCCCGGGAACGGAACTTCCTCGCTTCCGTTCAGGAAATACGTCACGTGGGCGTACTTCTCCGTTTCGGCGATCCGGAGCTGGCGGATTCCCGCCGCGCCCACCACTTCCCCCAGCGTCTGCCGGAGCGGCTCATCCCGGAACAGGACGGGGTAAGGGAAGGTCTCGTCGTACTGGGTCATGCACGCGTAGTGGAGGTCCAGCGGCCACTCGGGGCGCGAAAAGGCGTCGAAGGCGGGATCGGCCAGGGCGCGCGTGATCTCCCGCATCCGGTCCGGCCTGAAGTTGAACGCGACCACGACGTCCCCGCGCGCGATGAGGCGCGATTCCGGATGCGCGACGACGGTGGGAAGCACGAACTCGTCCCCCACGCCGCGCGCGTAGGCCCGCTCCAGCGACTCCACCGGCGTTGCCGCTTTCTCCCCTTCACCGGCGACCATGGCGCGGTACGCCTTCTCCACGCGATCCCACCGCTTGTCCCGGTCCATCGCGTAGTAGCGCCCCATGACCGTGGCGATGCCGTGCGGGCCAAGGGAGCGGAGGAGGGCGTCGGTCCGCTCCAGGGAGGGACCGGCGGAGCGCGGCGCCGTGTCGCGGCCGTCCAGGAAGGCGTGCACCGACATCCTCGGCACGCGCGCCTCGGCGGCCGCGCGCAGCATCGCGTGCAGATGGAGCTCGTGGCTGTGCACGCCGCCCGGAGACAGGAGGCCGATGAAGTGGAGGGTTCGCCCCTTCCCCCGCGCCTGCTCGAACGCGGCCTGGAGGACGGAGTTCTTCGCCAGGGTCCCGTCCTCGGCCGCCTTGTCGATCCGGGTCAGGTCCTGGTAGACGATCCGCCCCGCCCCGATGTTCAGGTGGCCCACTTCCGAGTTCCCCATCTGCCCCTTCGGCAGTCCCACCGCCTCGCCGCACGTGGTGAGGGTGGCGCAGGGGTGCGACGACTGGAGCTGGTCCATGACCGGGGTCCGCGCGAGGCGCACGGCGTTGCCCTCGACGTTGGGACTCAAGCCCCAGCCGTCGAGCACGATCAGTCCCACCAGCGGTCGTCGCGCGGGCATCGCGCGAGAGCCTATCACAGGACGCGGGGACGGGCCCCGGGCCCCAGGGCGAGGGCGAAGGCGAGGGCAGCCGCGGAGCCCAGGAGCGAAAGCCAGGCCGGAGCGACCCATGCGTGGGGGATCAGGAACACCACGTCCGGATCGCCGAGGCTCGAAGGGAAACCGGTCAGCGCCCGGAGAAACGCGTAATAGCCGATATCCCAGACCCCGAAGATCCAGAGGGCGCGGGCCGCCCCCTCGCGCGGACCGGGGCGCCCCAGAGCGGCCACCGCAGCGATCATCACGAGCGTCGCCGCCTCCCTCCACTGCTCGAGGCGGAGTCCCGCGGACGGGATCGCATGGAAGGGGGGATGCCATCCCTCGGGAAAGTAGAGCCGCTTCAGGGAGACCACGCAGGCGGCTTCGACGAAGGCCATGGCGACGGCGAAGAGGGTGATTCCCCACCAGGCGAATCGTCTCGCGGAAGGGGCCACCCCGGCCATCCGCTAGGCTCCCGCCGGAACGTCCGCCCCAACCTGCTCGAGGCCGCCCGCGACGAGGCGCACCCCGAAGCTCCTTTCGAGCGCGCGGAAGAGCCCCTCCCCGACTTCGCGCGGATCCACCGCCCGCCCCAGCGTCTCCCCGGCGGAGCGCGCGTGCGCGCGCAGCTCCGACAAGGACACGTCCGCGTCGTGGCGAAAGCGGGCCACGTCGCGGTGTCGCGCGGTCAACGGGACCGACGCATGGCAGAGTGCCCCTCCGCGCGTGAAGCGCGCGGCGATCCCCGCCGCCTTCCACCCGCCGACCCGCACCTCTCCCGGCGCCGCGCGGGCGAAGCAGGGACGGGCCCCGGGCGCGGCGGGGGTCACCGCCGCGGCGGAAGGCGCGTCCCCCGATTCCCCGCCCGCCGGGACAACCAGGGCGGCCAGCCCGACCCCCTGGAGCGCCTCCGCCAGCGCCCCGGCGACGAGGAGCGCGAACCGGCGCGGCCGCGCGGCCCACGGCCCCGGCACGCTCGCGGCCACGGCGAACGTGACCTCCTCGTCGTGAAGCACGGCGTCCCCGCCGGTGGGCCGGCGCACCACGTCGATCCCGGCGGCCCGGAGCGCCCCGGCGTCGTAGCTCCCGGGAAAGGGCTCCGCGCGCCCCAGGCTGAGCGTGGGGCGCGTCCATCCGTACGTGCGGGCCGCGAAGCGATCCGGCCCCGCGGCCGCCCAGGAGAGGAGCGCTGAGTCGAGGGCCATCTGGTCGGTCCCTGGGAGGACGAGGTGGGGCAGCCGGATCCCGGAATGGGGCTCGGGACGGCGCGGCACGGCGATCCTAGAAGCGGACCACGCCGAGCCAGGTATCGAGCAGGAACATCACGCGCCCGATGAGCAGCGAGACGCGCGCCATGACGGTGTAGCCGTACGAGGCTCCGAAGCTCACCATCAGGAAGAAGACCCCGACGCGCGCGATACCGCCGACCGCTCCCTTGTGCTCCGTGGAGAAGAAGAAGAAGACGAGCGTGGCGAGGAGTCCCCCCACGAGCAGGACGTTGTTCAGCGAGGTCATCGGATGCCCGGGCACCCAGAAGGGCAGGATGCTGCCGCCGATCTGCTGGACCAGGTCCCCCTGCGCGAAGCCGGTGATCCGGAGCGCGGGGTAGACGCCCAGGATGATGGCGATCGACCAGCGTGAGAGCCAGTCCCCTCTCGGGAAGAATCGCGAGAAGAGAAAGAGCGAGAGGACCAGCGGAATCACGAGCAGGAGGTGCCGGTCCATCGCGAACGGGACGCCGAACAGGGGGTCGATCAGGTTCGGCTTGATCGACGAGTAATAGGTGAGCACCACCCAATACCCCGCCGAGACTCCCACGAAGAGGTGCTCGCAGAATTTGTAGACCGGGTTGTCCTTGTAGAGGAACGAGAAGATGCCAAGGGTGAGAAGCGCCG
>DATGVG010000009.1:0-3123 GCA_035300625.1 Candidatus Limnocylindrales bacterium | reverse complement strand
GACCGCGCGATGATCCCGACCCTGGCGCGGGCCGCCGTCGCCGCGGGCGCGGACGGGATCTTCATCGAGACCCATCCCGACCCGGATCGCGCGCGCTCGGACCGGGCCACGCAGTGGCCCCTGGGCGAGCTGGAAGAGCTGCTTCGAAGCTTGATGAAGATTCGCCAAGCAGTTGCCGATACGTTGGTTCTGGAGGGGCAAAAGGCATGACCCAGACCAAGGACAAGGGCGCTTTGGCGGCGGCCGACGCGCGCACCCGGTCGAGCATTGCCGACTGGGCACGCGAAGTGCTGGACCTGGAAGGCGCGGCCATTGCCCAGCTCGAGAGCCGGATCGGCCGCGAGTTCGAGGCGGCGATTCGCGCGCTGGCCCAGGTTCGCGGCCAGGTGCTCACGCTGGGCGTGGGCAAGTCGGGCCTGGTCGCGAAGAAGATCGCGGCCACGCTCACCAGCACCGGCACGCCGGCCACGTTCGTCCATCCGGTGGATGCCGTGCACGGTGATTTGGGGATCGTTTCGGCCGACGACGCGGCCCTCCTCCTCTCGAAGAGCGGCGAGACGCGCGAGCTCCTGGATCTGATCCCGGCGTTCCGGAGGCGAGGCGTCACCGTGATCGCGATGACGGGGAACCCCGCCTCGTCGTTGGCCCTGGGCGCGGACCACGTTCTCGACATCGGAACGCCGCGCGAAGCGTGCGGCGAGGACCTGGTGCCCACCTCCTCGACCACCGCCATGCTCGCGCTGGGGGACGCGGTCGCCGTCGTCCTTCTCCGCCTGAAGGGGTTCACGCGCGACGACTTCGCGGTCCTCCACCCCGGGGGCGTGCTGGGGCGCACGGCGTCGCTCCGCGTCTTCGATCTCATGCATCGGGGCGACGGACTTCCCCGCGTGCCGGAAGGGGCCGCCCTGCGCCAGGCCCTTCTCGAGATCCTGAACAAGCGGCTGGGGATGACCACCGTCGTGGACGCGTCGGGCCGGCTGGCGGGAATCCTCACCGACGGCGACCTGAAGCGGATCCTTCTCCGCGGCGGAACCGACCTGGCCCAGCCGGTGGCCGCGGTCATGACCCGCTCCCCCCGGCTGATCGAGGCCGACGCGACCATCGCGCGCGCGGTCCGGACGATGGAGGAGAACGAGGGGGGGCCCATCACCTCGCTCGTCGTCCTGGACGAGGCGGGAGCCCCGGCGGGGGTGCTGCACCTCCACGACTGCCTCGGGGTTCGCGCGGGATAACATTATGGCGGTGCATCAGTTTGACCGTGCTCGAGCCCTCGTGCTAGAGTCGAGGTACGGGCTGCGGCACGAGCCGTGCCAACGGGCTGGGCTGGCGATTCGCGCGGCCCGGTCGACGTTGGCCGCGATCCTGGCCGCCAGCCTCGTCGGGGGCTGTGAGTCGCGGCCCACGGCGACCCCCACCGGGGAGGACGTCCGGCTCCCGGACCAGGAGGCGCGCGACTTCACGCTCACGGAGAGCCTGGAGGGGCGGAAGAACTGGACGCTCTGGGCGTCGTATGCGGCGATGTACAACGACGAGAGTCTGGTCGACGCCAAGACGGTCCGCATCGAATTCTTCGACAAGGATGGGAAGCGGTTCTCCACCCTGGTCGCGCAGCAGGGCCGGGTGCATCAGCGCACGAACGATCTGGAAGCTCGGGGGCGCGTGGTGGTGACGACGGACAGCGGCATCCGGATGGAGACCGATTCCCTGCATTGGCAGAACGCGGCCGGGAAGATCGTTTCGGATGGATTCGTCAAGGTCACCCGGAAGTACGACGTGGTCACGGGCTACGGATTCGAGAGCGACCCCAGCCTGGATCACTTCCACATCGGCCGCGAAGTGCGCGCCGAGGTGCGGGATTCGAGTCTCGAGGGGAACGGCGCCACCCCGTGAGCGGCCTGGTCGCGCAGGATCTCCAGCGCTTCTACGGCCATTGGAAGGTAGTCGACAAAGTCTCGATCACCGTTCAGCGCGGCGAGGTGGTGGGCCTCCTGGGGCCGAACGGCGCCGGCAAGACGACCACGTTCTACCTCATCGTCGGCCTCTTGCGCGCCGACGGCGGGCAGATCCTGGTCGACGGCCACGACATCAGCCGGATGCCGATGCACCGGCGCGCGCGGCTCGGGATCGGGTACCTGGCCCAGGAGCCGTCGATCTTCCGGCGGCTGACGGTGCGGGAGAACATCCTCGCCATACTGGAGACGCTTCCGATGTCGCGAAAGGAGCGGGCCTCGCGGCTGGCGCAGCTCCTGGAAGAGCTGAACATCGCGCACCTCGCCGACCGGAGGGGATACAACCTGTCGGGAGGGGAGCGGCGCCGCGTGGAGATCACGCGGGCGCTGGTCACCGAGCCGAAGTTCATGCTGCTGGATGAGCCGTTCGTGGGTATCGACCCGATCGCCGTGGGCGAGATCCAGGACATCGTCGGGCGGCTGCAGGCCAAGGGCCTGGGCATCCTGATCACCGACCACAACGTGCGCGAGACGCTGAGCACCACGGACCGCGCGTACATCATGTTCGAAGGGCGGATTCTGCTCCAGGGCACGAGCCAGGAGCTGGCCCAGGACCCGGTCGCTCGCCAGATCTATCTGGGCGAGCGGTTCCGGCTGGACTGAGGAACGACACCCGATGGAAATGAAAGCCGGCCTCCACCAGCAGATGCGGCAGACGCTGATCATCACGCAGCGGCTGCAGCAGGCCCTGAAGCTGCTCCAGATGCCGACACTGGAATTGCAGCAGGCCTTGAAGATGGAGCTGGAACGAAATCCGATGCTCGAGGAAGTGGACGAGGTGGAGGAAGTCCAGGAGATCGACGACGCCAAGGAGGAGAGCGGGCTCAAGGAGTCCGAACAGCCCGAGACGGCCGACGGGACTCCGGACGGGACGCCCGAGGAGCAGAAGATCGAGTGGGAGGATTTCTGGCCCGACTCCATGTGGGACGGCCCGGTGGCGCCGCGCACGGACGACCCGGGCGAGGAGTTCTACGAGAAGGTGCCGGTGACGGTGAAGAGCCTGAGCGAGCACCTCTCCGAGCAGCTTCGCCTGACCGGAATCGGCGAGCTGGAGCTGTCGATCGGCGATTACCTGATCGGCTCGATCGACGAGAATGGATATCTCCAGACCACG
>DATGVG010000008.1:0-15935 GCA_035300625.1 Candidatus Limnocylindrales bacterium | reverse complement strand
TGAGCCATCGGAGGTCCCGCGCCAGCACCCGCCGCTCGCGCACCTGGAGCACCGCCACGCACGTCTCGTCGCCGCCGCGCGCCCAGCCCACCACGTCCACCGGCCGCGCACCCACGTCCACCATCCGCTGCCGCGCCAGGATCGACTCGAGCCTGCGGATCTGGTCCTTGTGGCGCCCCGCGCGCTCGTACTCGCGCCGCTCCGACGCGCTCCCCTGCAGCTCGCGCAGCCGCTCGACCACGTGCTCCCGTTTCCCCACGAGGAAGTCGCAGAACTGGTCCACCATCGCGCGGTAGTCGGCCTCGGACTGCATGGCGATGCACGGCCCGGTGCAGCGGCCGATGTGGAACTGGAGGCATTCCTTGTGCGCGGCGATGTGCGCGTCGATATCGGTGCAGGTCCGGATCGGGAAGATGGTCTGGATCTGCCGGAGCAGCGCCCGGAGCGCGCTCACCTCCGTGTACGGCCCGAAGTAGCGCGCACCGTCCTTCTCCACGCGGCGCACCAGGGTCACGCGCGGGTAGGGCTCCTGCCACGAGACGCGCACGTAGGGGTAGCGCTTGTCGTCCTTGAGCCGGATGTTGTACGGGGGCTGCCGCTCACGGACCAGGGTCGACTCGAGGAGCAGCGCGTCGATCTCGTTCTCGGCCGCGATGTACTCCACGCTGGAAACCCGCTTGATGAGCGCCACCTGCCGCACGCCGATCTGCTCCGGGCGGCTGAAGTGGGAGCGGACGCGGTGGTCCAGGCGCTTCGCCTTGCCGACGTACAGCACCTCCCCCTTCGCGCCCCGGAAGATGTAGACGCCGGGCTGGGCGGGGAGAGCGCTGATCTGGGATTCGAGCGTGGATGGGATCATGGGAGTGGGACCGTCCAGCGCGGAGCGGGCCGTCGGGCGCCGCTCCCGGCCGTGCGCCAAGGGTCACGGGAGCAGTATATCACTCGGGCGCTTGCGATTGACAGGCTCGGACCGGACGGCTACCATCGCAGGCTCAACGCTTGGATGCGACGCACTCTCGGAGGAGCGAAATGCCACACCACAAGTCAGCGATCAAACGCATGCGCACCTCGAAGCGCGACCGCACCAAGAACATAGCGGTCCGCTCCGAGCTGAAGACGCTTCTGAAGAAGATGGTGGAAAAGCCTACGGACAAAGACGTTATGCGGATGACGGTTTCCCAGCTGGACCGCGCCGTGAAGAAGGGCGTCGTGAAGAAGGCGGTGGCGAATCGGCGGAAGTCGCGGCTGGCTTTGGCGGCGAATCGGGCAGGGGCTACGGCCAAGAAGTAGGGGCGCCCTGTGGTGCCGCTTGGCAGCCGGGCGCTACGCGGAGAGATAAAGCGGAAAAATCAATCCGTGGAACTCCGACTACGACGACCATTCTCCCCACGGATTGATTTTTCCGCTCCCTCTTCGGCGTAGGGATCCACAGCAGCCCCCAGTCTCATCCCGTCTGCAGTAGGCAGTGCCCAACATGCGCCGGCGCATGTTGGGATGTTGACCACGCATGCCACGATGTCGGCTCAGTTGTCTCCCCCCGCCGCCTCGACTCTCTTCGCGATCGTCTCCACCGCCTCCCCTACTGGCACCTTCTCGACCCCGCCCGTCTTCCGGTCGCGCAGCTCCACGATCCCATCGGCCAGGCCCCTCTCCCCCACGGTCACTCGTAGCGGCATGCCCAGCAGGTCCGCGTCCTTGAACTTGGTGCCGGGGCGCTCGTCACGGTCGTCGTAGAGCACGGCCAGCCCGCGCTTTTCCAGGTCGCCCGCGATCTTCTCGGCCGTTTCCCTGGAGGCGTCGTGCTTCTGGTTCACGGGGAGCACGTGGACGTGGAACGGGGCGATCGGCATGGGCCAGATGATCCCGTTCTCGTCGTGCGACTGCTCGATCACCGCGGCCACGGTGCGCGTGATCCCGATGCCGTACGTGCCCATCGTGATGGTCTTCTCCGCGCCGGAGGGATCGAGATAGCGCGCTCCCATGGGGTCGGAGTAGCGGACGCCGAGCTTGAAGATGTGCCCCACCTCGATTCCCCGTGACACTTGTAGCTCGTCGCCGCAGCGCGGGCAGCGATCGCCGCGCCGGGCGGTGGCGATGTCGGCGCGCTCGGTCGCCTTCACGTCGCGGCCGATCCGGAGGTTCACCAGGTGCACGTCCTTCTTGTTGCCGCCGGCCACCCAGTTCTTTCCATCTTGCACCGAGGGATCCCACAACGTGCGGATGCGCGACTCGAGGCCGACGGGGCCGGTGAAGCCGACGGGACCGCCCGTGAGCTGCTCGATCTCCGCCGCCGTCGCCAGGCGAACCGGGGCGCCGCCGAGATACCGGCTCAGCTTGGCCTCGTTCAATTCGCGGTCGCCCGGAACGACCGCCAGCACGGGATCGCCCCCCGCCCAGAAAACCAGCGTCTTCAGCAGGCGGTCGCTGGTGACGCCCAGGAACGCCGCGACCTCGTCGACGGTCTTCTTTCCCGGCGTCTCACGCTCCGCCATCGGCGCCTCGGGCTCGTGCGGCGACGGCGGGAGCGCGAACTTTGCGCTCTCGGCCGAGGCGGCGTAGCCGCACGCCGACGAAAACACCTCCGACTCCCCCGACTCGGCGGTCACCATGAACTCGTGGTTCACGTCGCCGCCGATGGCTCCCGAATCGGCCTCGACCACCACGAACGAGAGCCCGCAGCGCCGGAAGATCGCGGTGTACGCGCGGCGCATCGCCTCGTACCCCTCCTCCAGCGAGCTGTCGTCGGCGTGGAACGAGTAGCCGTCCTTCATGAGGAATTCGCGCGCGCGCATCAGCCCGAAGCGGGGCCGCACCTCGTCCCTGAATTTCACGCCGATCTGATACAGGTTGAGCGGGAGGTCCCGGTAGGAGCGGACGTGGCTCCGGACCAGGTCGACCACCGCCTCCTCGTGCGTCGGGCCCAGGGCGTAGTCGCGGTCGTGGCGGTCGCGCTGGCGGAACAGCTCCTTCCCGTACTTCTCCCAGCGCCCCGATTCCTTCCACAGCTCGCTCGGCATGAGGATGGGCAGCGACAGCTCCTGCGCCCCCTCGCGGTCCAGCTCCTCGCGCACGATCCGCATCACGTTGGAGGCGGCGCGCCATCCCATCGGGAGAAGGCTGTAGATCCCCGCCGCGTGTTTCCGGAGCATCCCCGCGCGCGTCATCAGGCGGTGGCTCACCAGCTCGGCGTCGGCGGGATCTTCCTTCAGCGTCGGGATGAAGGCCTGGGAAAAGCGCATGCGGTGTCGGCTCCTAGGTTTCGGTGAGTGCGTCTTCGAACGAGTAGAGCGCCGGCGGCTTCCGATGAACGAACCGCGCCGCGCGAAGCGCGCCGCGCGCGAAGACCGCGCGGTCGAGCACGGTGTGGCCCAGCGTGACGATCTCCCCTTCTCCGCTCAGCACCACCTCGTGCGTGCCCGGCGCCGTGCCGGCGCGGATGGAGTGGATGCGCACGCCCCCGGGCCGGCGTCCGGTGCCCACGCCCTCGAGCAGCGCGGCGAGCATGGCCGCGGTGCCGCTGGGCGCGTCCTTTTTCGCGGCGTGGTGGTGCTCCACGACGTCGGCATCGTAGGTCCCGCGCGCCCCCTCCGGCAGGCGGCGCAGAAGTGCCGAGAGCACCGCGATCCCCGGGCTCAAGTTTCGCGAACGGAGCACCGCCGCGCGCGACGCGAGCTTCTGGATCCGGGCCTCGGCATCGGGCGAGAGTCCCGTGGTCGCGGACACCAGGGCTCGGGGCGAATGCTCCAGCGTGTCCAGCAGGCCATCGGTTCCCGCCGCCAGGCTCACGTCCACGACGACCAAATCGGATGGAAGGGACGAAAGGGCCGCGGCCAGCGCCTCGGGGAGGAGCCACGTGCATCCGGCGGGACACGGCCCCTCGTCCCGCCCGCGCGCCACGCAGGCGCGGAGGGTCAAGTCGGGCGATCCGGATCGGGCGAGCGCCTCGCGGATCGCGCGCCCCATCCGGCCGGTGGCGCCGTAGAGGAGGATCGGGACGGCGGCCGGGGAGCCCCCCACGCGCCTAGTGCGCGGCCCGGGCCGGGGCGCGAAGACCCAGGCCGTCCAGGGTTTCTTCGACCGCCCGGGCGGTCTCCGGGCGCACGGGCACCAGCGGCAGGCGAAGCTCGGCCGGGGAGAGGCCGAGCACGGAGAGCGCATGCTTCATCGGCGCCGGATTTGTCTCGAGGAACAGCGCCCGGAAGAGCGGGAACAGGCGGCGGTGCGCGGCCTCGGCTTCGGCGACGCGGCCCGCCCGGAAATGCTCTCCCATCGCGACGATCTCGGCAGGCACCAGGTGCCCGGCCACGGACACCACGCCGCGCGCGCCGATCGCGAGGAGAGGCAGGTAGAGCGCGTCGTCCCCCGCGAGGACGGCGATGTCGGAGCGGGTACGGATGGCGCTCGCCTGGTCCAGGGAGCCGCTCGCTTCCTTGATCGCGGCGATGCGCGGGTGCTCCGCCAGCCGCGCCACGGTCTCCGGAAGGATGTTCGCGCCCGTGCGCGACGGGACGTTGTAGAGGACGATGGGGCGGTCGATCGCGTCGGCGACGGCGCGGTAGTGGGCCAACAGCCCCTCCTGCGTCGGCCGGCACGAGTAGGGAGTGATCACCATCACGCCGTCCACGCCAAGCCGGATCGCCTCGCGGGACAGCTCGATCGTCTCCGCGGTCACGGCCGTGCCGGTGCCCGCGATCACGGCGGCCTTTCCCTTCGCGGCTTCCAGAACCGTGCGAATCACCAGCGCGCGCTCCTCGCGCGTCAGGGACGTCGCCTCGCCCGTGCAGCCGCACGGGTAGAGCGCGCGCACGCCGCGGGCGACCAGCCGCGAGGCCAGCTCGCCAAGCGCCTTCGGATCCACGGCACCGCGCTGGAACGGAGTGACCAGCGCGACGCCAACCCCCTGGAACGGGCTTTCCCCTCGCCCTCGGTCGCTCATGACGTTCTCCCTTCGGATGTACCGCGGACGCTAGTGTCCGCCGCCGCCGGGCGGCGGAGGCTGTGTCCGGGGGCCCTCCAGCGGCTGGAAGTCGAACAGGAAGCCGCGGCGCTCTTCCTCGGGCGACAGATCCAGCGCCTCGCCGCTCCGCACTTCCAGCGCCGCCGGCTTGCCTTCGGGGCCCGTGAGGCGCATCGCGCGCAGGGTCCACGAGCCCGCCGGCACGCGCAGCGTGAACGGCCCCGGGCCGTTCCGCTCGACGCGGCGCGTCACCGTGGAATCGGGGATGCCCCGCGCCTCCACGCGATAACGCGCCGTGGAGTCAGTCGCCGCGATGGTCCCCGAAAGGGTCGCCGGCGCGCGCGGGTCCACCGCCACGATGTTGATACTATCCGCGACGGTGCGATCGGGTGTCAATCGGATCGGCTGCGGATACGGCGCGAGCACGTCCAGCTCCGCGTCGAAGGAATCGTTCGCGTTCCGGTCGTAGAAGGCGAAGACGCGGTACTCCTGCCCCACGACCACGCCCGTGACCATGTAGACCCCGGCGGTGTCGGTGGCGGCTTCGTAGAGCGGCTCGAACTCGGCCGCGGTGTCCGGCCGCGAGCCATAGCTTCCCGGGAAGACCAGGATGGGCACGCCGTCGCGCTTGAGGGTGATCGCGCGGAGCACGCCGGTGATGCGCCCCGGCGCGAGCGAATCGCCCGTCGCGAAGTGAATCGAAGCCGGCGCGCCCATGGCCATCCCGTGCGAGTCGCGCGCCGAGCCCCGGATCACCACGTGATAGGTCGTGTTGGGCTTGAGCGGCTCCGCCCACGAGACGCGAAAGCGGCGACCACTCCAGCGGAACTGGGGCCGCTCCACGGGAGGGCGGATTCGCGTGGCGTCCCGCACGCTTGCGTGGTCCATCCCCTCGGAGAAGAGGAGCTCGACCACCACGTTCCGCGAGACGCGGACCGAGGAATCCGCCGGGCTGGTCGCGAACACCCGCGGCGCGGTCGCATCCACCGGCCCGCCCGGCGGGAATACGGACCTGGCGCACCCCCCGGTCCCCAGTATCGCGGCCAGGGCCGCGGCGAACGCCGCTGCCCGGGTCACCTCCGCGCGCGGCGTTTCGCGCGGGCCTTCCCCGTGCGCGCGGACTCTCGGCCGCGGGCCCGCCGCGGCGCCGAGCCGTTCCGGCGGGCCGCGGCGCCTTTTCGACGCGCCGGGCGCGCGGGACCCTTGGCGGCGCCCCGGCGCGGCGCTGTTGCGCGACCGGCTGCCCGACCCGCTCCCGCGCCCGGGACCATCAGCTCGTACAGGACCGCCTTCTGCACGTGGAGCCGGTTCTCCGCTTGGTCGAAGACGCCAGAGTTCGGCCCTTCGATCACCTCTTCGGTGATCTCCTCGCCCCGGTGCGCGGGAAGGCAGTGGAGGACCAGGGCGTTCGGCTTCGCGCGCTGGAGCAGCCCCGTGTTGATCTGAAAGGGACGGAAGATCGGGAGCCGCGTTTCGCGCTCGGCTTCCTGTCCCATGCTCGCCCAGACGTCGGTGTAGAGCACGTCCGCTCCTTCCGCCGCCTTCTCCGCGGAGCGCACGATCTCGACCCTGCCCTTCCCCGAGTTCCGCACCTGCGCCACCAGCGCCATGTCGGGGTCGTACCCTTCGGGGCAGGCGATCCGCAGCGTCAAGCCGTACAGCCCCGCCGCCTCGATCCACGAGTTCGCCACGTTGTTCCCATCGCCGATGTAGGCGACCGTGGCGTCGTCCAGCTCGAGCCCGTGCTCGATCATGGTGAGCAGGTCGGCCAGGATCTGGCACGGGTGGAGCCAGTCGGTGAGTCCGTTGACGACGGGAATCGCCGCGAAGCGCGCCAGGTTCACGGCGATCTGGTGGTCGAAGGTCCGGATCATGATCCCGTCGACGTAACCCGAGAGCACGCGCGCCACGTCCTGCACCGGCTCGCGCGATCCCATGCCGATCTCCCGGTCGGTGATGAAGATCGAGGTGCCTCCCAGCTGCGTCATCGCCACCTCGAAGGAGACCCGCGTCCGGAGGCTGGGCTTGTGGAAGATCAGGGCCAGCGAGCGCCCGGCCAGCTCTACGTGCCGGCGGCCGGCGCGAAGATCGGCCTTCAGACGAGCCGCCGTCGCGAAGATGCGGTCGGCCTCGGCGCGCGTGAGATCGGCGAACGACAACAGGTCCCGCTTCATGCGTCTCGCTCCTTGTGGGTTCGGCGCGGCTCTCGGCCTACGCGCGCGGGTGCGCGCGCGAGTAGGACTCTTTCAGTCGCCGCCGGGTGACGTGGGTGTAGATCTGCGTGGTGCGGAGGTTCTGGTGGCCCAACAACTCCTGGACCGCGCGCAGGTCCGCGCCGCGGTCGAGGAGGTGCGTCGCGAACGAGTGGCGGAGCGCGTGTGGGTGCGTCGCCGCGCTCGGCCCCAGGCGCGCGAGCAAGACCTCGATGTCGCGCTCCAAGGTCCGGGCGCTCACGGCGCCGCTCCGCCCCCGGAGGAGCGGGTCCCCCGCCCTCGGCTCGCCGCCCGAGGCGGCCCAGAATCGACGGAGCGCCGCGAGCGCGCGCTTACCCAGCGGAACGACCCGTTCGCGGCTCCCCTTCCCGAAAACGCGGATCAGCATGCTCCGGTCGTCCACGCGGCCCCGCGCCAGGGCGGCCAGCTCCCCCACGCGCAGGCCCGAGCCGTAGAGCAGCTCCGCGGCGGCGAGGCCGCGCAGGCCGCGCGCGTCGTCCGCGGGCACCGCGGCCACCAGCGAATCGAGAAGCGCGTTCAGCGCCTGCTCGGCGTGCGCGGACGGAAGCGGCTGCGGCAGGGTCACGCGGGGAAGGGCCGAGCGGATCGGTCCCATAGGGTGCCCCCTGCGCTCGAGGTAGCGGAGATAGCAGCGGATCGCGGCGAGCGAGCGGGCTAAGGTCCGCGCGGAGATGGGCCGGCGGTCGGCGGTCCGCTCGAGAGAGCGGGAGGCGGCATAGGCCGCCAAGAGCTCCGGGGTCAGGTCACGCGGAATCGCGGGTGCGCGCTTCAAGCGGCCGGCCGCGAAGTCGCGGAGCCGGCGAAGCTCTTCCCGATAGGCGCGGACCGTCAGCGCGGCATAGCGCCGGTCGGTGAGGTGCGTGAGAAACTCAGCGATCGAGCGTTCCACTCAGGGATTCCCCCGCCTCCGCGTCCACCTGCGTCTTGCACTTCGGGCACTGGAGATAGTCGCCCTTCGTCTTGCTGCGCTTCTGCACCATGATCGGCGAAGCGCAGGTGGGGCAGATCTCCTTCACCGGCCGGTCCCACATGGCGAACGTGCACTCCGGATACCGGCTGCAGCCGTAGAAGATCTTCGCGCGGCGCGTGCGGCGCTCCACCAGCTCGCCCACGCCGCACTGCGGGCACGCGATCTGGAGCGTGAACGGGCGGGTTCCCTTGCAGTCGGGATAGTTGGAGCACGCGAGGAACTTGCCGAAGCGGCCGCTTCGCACGCGCATCGCCCCGCCGCACGTCGGGCAGAGCTGCGTGGGCGCCTCGGCCGGCATCCCCTCCTCGTCCACCGGAAGCGTGGTCTTGCATTCCGGATAGCGCGGGCAGGCGAGGAACGGGCCCGACCGGCCGAATTTCTTGATCATCTTGGAGCCGCACTTGGGACACGGGGTCTCGGTTTCCTGGACGAGGGACGCGCGAACTTCCTCCTGGCGCGACTCGGCCGAGGCCAGGTCCTTGCGGAACGGGCCGTAGAACTCCTCCACCACGCCCAGCCAGGGGTCCTTTCCCGTCTCCACCTGATCCAGCCGCTCCTCCAGCTTGGCCGTGAACTCAACGTCGAACACGTCCGCGAACGTGGTCGCGAGGAGCTTCCAGACCGTCATCCCCAGCTCGGTCGGGGTGAGCTTTCCCCGGTCGCGCTGCACGTAGTCGCGGCTCAGGATGGTGCCGACGATCGTGGCGTACGTGCTCGGTCGTCCGATCCCCTTCTCCTCCAGCGTCTTCACCAGCGTCGCCTCGGTATAGTGGGGCGGCGGCTCGGTGAAGTGCTGCTCGGGGAGCGTGGCCAAAAGCTTGAGCGCGTCCCCCTGCGCCAGCGCGGGCAGGCGGCTGGCCTCGGGGCCGGCCTCCTCGATCAGCGCGGTCTGGTAGGCGCGAGTGAAGCCGTCGAACTTGACGCGGCTTCCCGAGGCCCTCAATAGATACGGACCGGCCGCGATGTCCGCCGTGGTCGTGAGGACGAGCGCCGGGTTCATCTGCGAAGCGACGAAGCGCTGCCAGATCAGCTCGTACAGCTTGGCCTGGTCCGCGTCCAGGTGGCGCTTCATCTGGACCGGTGTCCGCGCGACCGACGTCGGGCGGACCGCCTCGTGCGCGTCCTGCGACGTCTCGCGCGAGCGATACACGCGCGCCTCGGGCGGCAGGTATTCGCCGCCGTACTGGCTCTGGATGAACCCGCGCACCTCGGTGAGGGCGTCGGACGAAACGCGCGTCGAATCCGTTCGCATGTAGGTGATGAGACCGGTCGAACCCTCGGCTCCCAGGTCGATCCCCTCGTACAGCTGCTGCGCGATCACCATCGTGCGCTGGGCGCTGTAGCGGTGCCTGCGGAAGGCCTCCTGCTGGAGCGTGCTCGTGATGAAGGGAGGGAGCGGGTTCCGCTTCTTCTCCTGCGTGCGGACCCCCGACACGGAGAACGACTCGCGCGCGAGCGCGGCGGCGTCGGCCTTCGCTTCGGTCTCGGCGGCGACCGCGAACTTCTCGCCGTTCTTCTTCTGGACCCTCGCGCGGAACGTTTCCCCCTTCGGGGTCTCGAGGTCCGCGTCCAGCGTCCAGTACTCGCGGGGCACGAAGGCCTTGATCTCGTCCTCGCGCTCGCAGATCAGCCGCAGCGCCACCGACTGCACCCGCCCCGCCGAGAGTCCGTAGCGGACCGTTTTCCAGAGGAACGGGCTCACCTGGTAGCCGACCAGGCGATCCAGGATGCGGCGCGCCTGCTGCGCCTCCACCTTCGGCATGTCGATCCCGCGCGGGTGCTCGAGCGCCTCCTCGATCCCCCGTTTCGTGATCTCGTAGAAGGCGAGCCGCCGGATCCGGCCCCGGTCCGACCCGTCCACCAGCGTCTCCGCCAGGTGCCAGGCGATCGCCTCCCCCTCGCGGTCCGGATCGGGGGCCAGGTAGATCGTGGCCGCCGTCTTCGCGCTCGTCTTCAGATCCTTGATGATCTTCCCCTTCCCCTTGATCAGGACGTACGAGGGGACGAAGCCGTGCTCCACGTCCACGCCGAGCTTCGATTTGGGGAGATCGCGCACGTGCCCGTTCGAAGCTTTGACCTCGTAGCCGGGCCCCAGGTACTTCGCGATGGTGCGCGCCTTCGCGGGGGACTCGACGATCACCAGATTTCGACCTCCAGCGGCACGCGCCGGACGGGGCCGCGGCGGTTTCCCGGCAGCGGCGGCCACGGCGGCGGCGGGCGCCTTCTTGGCCACGGTGCCGACGGGCACCTTCTTGGCCTTCGCGGCGCGCGGCGCCTTGGCTGCGGCAGGCGCCTTCGCGGCGGCGGGCGCCTTGGCTGCGGCGGGCGCCTTCGCGTTCTTTTTCTTGGCTGGGCTCAATCGAACGACCTCAATGGATCTGCGCGGGATAGGTGGGATCGGTATCGACGCCGTGCTCGTCGTCGAACCAGCGGATCAGGACCGACGTGGCCAGCTCCTCAGCCTTGGCCTGGGTATCGAGCGCGGGGCCCTCCTCGCGGGCGCGGTCCATGATCTCCTCGAACTGCTCGGGCGTGACCTTGCCCGAGCCCACCAGCCCGAACAGATACTTGTAGGCGGCGCCCGGGAGGAGCGCTCGCTCCGAGCCGGTCGGCACGCGGACGCTCTTGCGCGTCGCCACCACCTCGTCGCTCCAGTCCTCGCGGGCGAAGGGCTCGAGGGCGCGGAAAATCATCTCGAACGCCTGGTTCACGATCTCGGCGTCGTAGCGCCCGGAATCGAGCACCTGCGTGAGCTCGAGGAGCGCATCCTCGTCGCCGTCAACGTACGACTTCAGCTGCTCGACGATGAGAACCATCATCTCGCGGACGCTGTCATCCATGGATTTCCTCCTCACCTAGGCACCGTGGCACTTCTTGTATTTCTTGCCGCTGCCGCAAGGGCAGGGGTCGTTCCGACCGATCTTGGGATCCTGCGTCGCCGTGGGGGCGCGCCGCTCGAGAGCGGGGTCCTGCGCCGCGGGCGTTCCCAGCGCCGTGACGCCGGCGTGCGACTCGCGCTGCCTCGCCGATCGCGGCGGTCCGGCCGGGCCGGGACCGCGCGACTCCGAGCCGCCCGGGCCCACGCCGGCCATCTCGAGCGGCGGGCGCATCGGCGTCCCGCGCGGCGGCGGCGCGTTGGGCGGCGGCATGAGCGACGCGCGATACAGCATCCGGACCGTTTCCTCCCGGATGGAGCGGGTCAGCTCGTCGAACATGTCGAACGCCTCTCGCTTGTACTCGATGAGCGGATCACGCTGGCCGTAGGCGCGAAGCCCGATCCCCTCGCGCAGATGGTCCATCTCGCGCAGATGGTCCATCCAGTGCTCGTCGATCACGTGAAGATAGACCATCCGCTCCAGCTCGCGCGTCGCCTCGGGGGTGAGGTCCGCCTCCTTCTCCTCGTAGGCCTTCAGGAATTTCCCGCGCAGCTCGTCGGCGATCAGCTCGCGATCCGGCGCGCGCTCCCCCTCCGCGACCTCCGGCGGAGGGAGCGGCTGGAGCAGGAGCTGGCTCAGATCGTTGTACAGCCGCTTCACGTCCTCGTCGGTGTACCGCTCCCCGACCAGGTAGGTCGTCACGCGCTCCTCCACCAGCTCCTCGATCATCTCGAGGATGGTTCCCTTGAGATCGTCCTCTTCCAGGGCCCGGAGCCGCTGCGCATAGATCACCGTGCGCTGGCGGTTCATCACGTCGTCGTATTCGAGCAGGTGCTTCCGGATGTCGAAGTTGTGCGCCTCCACCCGGGTCTGCGCCCGCCCGATCGCGGCGGTGACCATGCCGTGCTCGATCACCTCCCCCTCCTGGACGCCCAGCCGCTCCATGATCCCGGCGATCCGGTCGGAGCCGAAGAGCCGCATCAGGTCGTCCTCGAGCGAGAGGTAGAAGCGGGAGTACCCCGGATCGCCCTGGCGGCCGCTCCGTCCGCGCAGCTGCCGGTCGATCCGGCGGCTCTCGTGGCGTTCGGTGCCGATGATGTGGAGCCCGCAGGTGATCTCTTCCTTGCACTTGGCGAAGTCGCGCCACACGCCGTTCCTGAGCTCGGGCTTCTCGCCGGTGAAGCAGCCCCGGTCGCAGCGGATCACCCCCTTCTCCAGCTTGATGTCGGTGCCGCGGCCGGCCATGTTCGTCGCGATCGTCACCGCCCCGCGCCGTCCGGCGCCCGCGACGATCTCGGCTTCCTGCTGGTGGAATTTCGCGTTCAGGACGTTGTGCGGGACTCCCTTCCGCTTCAGAAGCCGGCTCAGCGTCTCCGACGACTCCACGCTGATCGTGCCGACCAGGACCGGGGCGCCGATCGCGTGCAGCTCCGCGATCTCGTCCACCACCGCGTTCACCTTCTCGCGGCGCGTCTTGAAAATGAAGTCGTTGGAGTCGACGCGGCGCACCGGACGGTTCGTGGGAATCACCACCACATCGCGCTTGTAGGTGTGCCAGAACTCCTGCGCCTCCGTCTCCGCGGTTCCCGTCATGCCGGCGAGCTTCTCGTACAGCCGGAAGTAATTCTGGATGGTGATGGTGGCCAGGGTCTGGGTCTCCCCCTCCACCTTCACCGCCTCCTTGGCCTCGATCGCCTGGTGCAGCCCGTCAGAGTAGCGCCGGCCAGGCATGAGGCGGCCGGTGAACTCGTCCACGATGACGATCTTCCCGTCCTGGACGACGTACTCCACGTCCTTCTCGTAGAGCGAGTACGCCTTCAGGAGCTGGAGCACGTTGTGCACCCGCTCGCTCCGCTCCCCGTGCGTCCGCTCCAGGGCCCGCTTCCGCGCCACCTTCTCCGCGGGGGGAATCGATTCGTCGTCGTCCAGCGCGCCGATCTCGACCGAGAGGTCCGGCAGGAGGAAGAGGTGCTTGTCCCTCTGGCTCGCGACATCGCGGCCCTTTTCGGAGAGGTCGACCGAGTGGCTCCGCTCGTCGATCGCGTAGAAGAGATCCTCGTCCACCTCGCCCAGCCGCTTGTCGCGGATGTAGTCCAGCTCGACCTTCTGGAAGAGCCGCTTCAGGCCCGGCTGCTCCGCGACCAGCTTCAGGAAGCGCTTGTTCTTGGGCGCCCCGCGCTTGACTTGTAGAAGCTTCAGGCCCGCCTCGTATTCCCGCGCCGGGTCCTTGAGCAGCTCCTCGGCCTCGGCCAGGATGCTCGCGACGACCAGGGTCTGCTGGCGGACCACCCGCTCCACGTCCGGCTTCATCTCGTCGTACTTCTGCAGCGAGTGCTCGACCGGGCCCGAGATGATCAGCGGCGTGCGGGCCTCGTCGATGAGCACCGAATCGACCTCGTCCACGATCGCGTAGTTGTGGCCGCGCTGGACGCGATGGTCCTTGTGCCGGGCCATGTTGTCGCGGAGGTAGTCGAAGCCGAACTCGTTGTTCGTGCCGTAGGTGATGTCGCGCGAATAGGCCTCGCGGCGCTGCGCGAAGTCCATGTTGTTCTGGATGCAGCCTACGGTGAGGCCGTGGAACTCGAAGACCTTCCCCATCCACTCGCTGTCGCGGCGGGCGAGGTAGTCGTTGACCGTGACCAGGTGGACGCCGCGCCCGGTGAGGGCGTTCAGATAGATCGGAAGCGTCGCCACCAGGGTCTTCCCCTCGCCGGTGGCCATCTCGGCGATCTTCCCCTCGTGGAGCGCGATCGCCCCGAGGAGCTGCACGTCGAAGGGAACCATGTCCCACGTGACCGGGATCCCGACCACCTGCCACGTCGATCCCACGAGGCGGCGGCACGTGTCCTTGACCACCGCGTAGGCCTCGGGGAGGAGATCGTCGAGCGTTTCCCCTTCCTGGAGCCGGGCACGGAACTCGGCGGTCTTGGCCCGCAAGGCCTCGTCGTCCAGGGCTCGAAGCTTCTCGAACTCGGCATTGATCTGGGTCACGGTCGGCCACATGCGCTTGGCGTCGCGCTCGTGCTTGGTTCCGAGGACCCGGGTAAGCAGGTTCAGCAAATCAGTCCCTTTCGTCGGGCCGGACGGCTGATAACGCGAAACCCCAGGAGCGGAGCGCTACCGGGGTTCGTGCTCGTCTCGTTATGGTGCAAGTATTTATATATCAACGATTTAGCTATCTCGCATGCACGCGCCGCGGGGCTGCTCTTGAAGGAGCATAGGACCCTCCGCTCCGGGTGTCAAGGGGGCCGGGCCCCAAGGAGCCTCCGCCGATACCTAATCAATAAGGAGTTGGTCCGCGGCGCCCTATTCGGATGCCGGAGGCGCCCCGGAGATGCCGCCGGCCGTCAGCGGAGGAAGAACTCCATGGCGAAGCCGGCGGAAAGCGGGATGCGGAAATTGTCGTCGAGCGGGATCGGTAGGAGCTCGAAAACGGTCGCGGTTACGGCGCCGATCAGCGCGACGTGGAATGGGATCCCCGGGACCAGCTGGGCCAGCCCGAAGCAGACGGCGAGGCAGGCGAGGCTCCCCTCCAGCGTCTTGTCGAAGATGCGCGTCCGCCCCAACCACTTTCCGAAGATGGCGGCCACCGTGTCCCCCACGATCAGGAACGACAGCGCGAGCGCCGCGATCGGCTTCGGAAAGAGGTGGATCGTCAGGAGGCAGGAGATCAGGAGATAGGTCGACCCCAAAAGCGAGACCTCTTCGTGGTTCCGCAACAGCTCGCCGAAGAAGTGCCGGAACATGTTGCGCGTGCGGGGGTGGTTCAGGCGGAAGACTTCGACGGCCAGGGAGAGGATCACCGCCGCGAGGAGCGCGCGCTCCCAATCGCGCTGCCAGGAATCGGGGGTCAGGTAGTAGCCGAGCGGGATCGAGAAGGACGCGAGGTGGATGGCCTTCCGCTTCAGCTCCGATTGGAGGAGCACTCAGTCCCGGCCCTCCCTAGGGAGTCTTGGTGCCGTACAGCGCCTCGTAGCGGCGCCACGTGGCGTAGACTTGCTTCACGTAGTCGCGGGTCTCGCGGTACGGGATCATCTCCACCCATCGGTCGTCGACCGGGCCCTGCTCCGCGACCCATCGCCGGACCACGTCCTCGCCGGCATTGTATGCCCCGAACGTCGCGCGCGGGTCTCCCATTTCGCGGTCGAGATCGGCGAGATAGCGCGCTCCCAGGGCGACGTTCACCGGCGCCACCAGGAGCGACTCCTCGGACACGGGCCGCCTGGCCACCCTCGCCGCCGTCTTGGGCAAGAGCTGCAACAGCCCCATCGCCCCCGCCCGCGAGCGGACCTGGCGCGCGTAGCCGCTCTCCTGGCGCATGATCGACCAGATGATCCCGGGATCGAGCGATTCGGCAGCGGCCGAGGCAAATACCTCGAGCGGGTACGCGGGCGGGTATTCGGCGCGGAGATCCGCGGTCTCTCCCGGGGCCGCGGCCACGCGGAAAAAGCCCAGCTCTTCGAGCGCCGCGGCGCACGGCCCGATCCCGCCGCCGCCGCTCTCCACGCGCGCGCAATCTTGCAGCGTCTCGCGCGCGAGCGAGACGTAGCCGAGCGTATTCCACAGGCGGGCGCGCAGCGGTGCGTCGCCGCCGAGATCCGCGGCGAGCACGCGGCGCGACGGGGCTGGAACCCGGAACGGGATCGAATCGGCGCGCCAGCGTCCCTCGGCTCGCAGCTCCTCCGCGGCGCGGAGCCCCTCGTACGACCAGGGTCCCAAGCGCCACGCGTCGGCGAAGGCGGCGCGCGCCGAGGCGCTGTCGCCGCGGAGCAGGGCCAGGCGCCCGACCCAGAAGCGGCCCATGGAGGACGCGGGGCCCATCCGCTCCAGCGCGACGCGCGCTGTGTCCACCGCCCCGGCGCGGAGCCAGTTCACCGCCTCGTGGAGCCGCGCGGCCT
>DATGVG010000007.1:0-11300 GCA_035300625.1 Candidatus Limnocylindrales bacterium | reverse complement strand
CCTCGTCCTCGTCCCCCTCGCTACCCGCGGTATCGCCCTGGGCAAGCTGGAACGACGCCCCGAGCGGCGCCGGCGGGCCCGCCGCAAGGCAAAGCCGCGGCGTCGCGGCGAAGACGCAGACTGCGATCAGGGCGATCAGAGCGATCAGGATAGGGGCCGGGATCGTCCATGATCCAAACGAAATGCTGTGATCCTTCATCGCGCCAGCATAGTCCATTCCCCGCGGCCTTTCCAGGTACGGGGGCGCGGATCGTCAGCGGGTGAGCAGGGCCTCGAAGCGGTCTGTATCGATGAGGACGCCGTCGCGGAAGCGAAGCGGCGGATCGAGGAGGCGGTACGACCACCACTCCTCGGTGTGCCCCACGGGGGTGTAGATCACGCGGTTGACGGGGTAGCCCAAGGCGTCGAAGACATCGCGCATATCGGGCGGGAGATGGTCGCGCCAGTACGTCATCCGGAGGGAGTGGAGGAGGAGCTTCTCCTGGTGCCGCACGTTCGCCGACTGCCACTCGAGCGACCGGAGGAAGTAGACGGTATCGGCGTCCATGAAGAGGATGCTGGTCGGACCCACGAACTGCGTGGGCATGTCCTCGGCGCGCGCGGGGGCGGGAGAGGCAGCGGCGCCCAGGAAAAAGGCGGCGGCCAGGACGGTCAGGACAGCCAGGGCGTGGGCGGGAAGCCGGGTCACGCGTCGATTATAAACCGGAACAGCAGAAAGTTCTAGCTTCGGTAGAGGATTCGCCCGCAATTCTCGCAATTTTCGATATCTAGGGGGGCGCCGTTTCGCGCTCGGAGGGCCGACGTCGGCAGGCTCATGCGGCATCCCGCACAGGTCATCCCCTCCACCGGGACCACCACGCGGGCGAAGCGGCGACTCATCCGCTCGTACACCTGGAGCAGCTTGCCGTCGATCTGGGCCGCCAGGCGGCGGCGCGTCCGCTCCAGCGTCTCGACGTTCTCCAGCGGCTGGAACCCCAGGCGCTCCTCCTGGGAGGACATCTCGGGATCTTTCACCTCGCGAAGGAGGACATCGATGTCCTGGAGCTCGACCAGGGCCTCAAGCGAATCAGTCACGTCCGGCCTCCACCAAGATCTCCCTCACGGCGGCGAAACTGGCCGCGTCCAGGAGCTTCTGACGCGTGCGGGCCAGTCGCGTCGAACGGACGATCTCGGCGACCAGCTTCAAATAGATCGGGTCGCGCTCCAGCGGAGGCGCCACGATCAGGAACAGGAGGTGGGTTGGCCCGCCGTCCAGGGAATCGAATTCGACCCCCTTCGCCGATCGGGCAATGAGAAGCGCCCGCTCCGCGATCAAGGTCGAGCGCGCGTGGGGGACGGCGATCCCCTTCCCGATCCCGGTGCTGCCTAAGGCCTCGCGCCGCTTGAGCGCGTCGAGGACGGCGTCATGCCTGCGCGCGACGCGCGCGGCGTGAAGGGCAGCGGCCAGCTCCTCCAGGACCGAGGATTTCTTTCGTGAGCGCAGCTCGGAAATGAATAGATCGGGACGAAGGTGCGACTCGACTGCGGAGACCGGAACGACGGTGGCGGTTACGGAAGCCATACTGCTCTTTTCATTCACTCCTCCGGGGTGTGAGTTCGGATGGCCCCGTGTCGCTACAATACAGGACGCAATCCCCGCATGGCAAGATCGTAGTTGCCCCGAGGTGAAACCCGCAAACCGTGCAAATAGCCATCAACTACTGCTTTAGCACTACCGCATAACTCGATACTGAATCGCGGCTAAGCGCATCGAAGGCCGCACGGCCCAAACCGGACACCCGGCACGCCGATTGCCTCATGACCGGAGGGACCCAGGAGGCCAAATGTCTTCTCAAAAAGAGCGACGTCAAAAACAGCTCGCCGTGGTGGGCGCAATCGGCCACGAGCACTTCATGACGGGTGTCCGGATGCTCTATGCATGCCGCTACCAGGACGCCCTCGCTCATTTCCAGGAAGCAGCGATCCTCGAGCCGCACTCGCGGGGCTACCTGAGCTACCTGGGGCTGGCCACGGCCCATGCCCATCGCAAGTATTCCGACGCCGAGCAGCTGTGCCGCCGCGCCATCGAAGCGGAGTACCACCGCCCCGAGCACTACTTCAACCTTGCCGAGGTCTTCACGCTGGCGGGCCGGAAATCGGAAGCCATCAAGTCCTACAACCAATCCCTGTCGTGGAATCCAAGCTACGAACCGGCCCTGGACGCCCTGCGGAAGCTGGGCATGAGACGGCCGCCGGTGCTGCCTTCGCTGCCGAGGAGCCACCCGATCAACGTTCTCCTGGGCAAGACCTTCCGCAAGAAGGCGCGTCCCGTCCAGCTCGCCCGCTAGGCGAGCCGGGGCGACGAGGGCTGCCCCTCCCCTCAATAGTTCGTCTTCCAATCGATCAAACCGCGGGCGCGAGCCGTTCGCTCACACCAGGTGAACCACGCCGTCGCCGCCGCGCCGAGGAACACCGTGGACAGGGCGAGAACGCCGACAAGTGCCCCATCGCCCATCGAGCGGAGCGGAGCCGCGTAAGCGTGTCCCGTCAACAGCCGCCGGATCAGCTCGAGCCAGTACGTGAACGGGAGCGCCAGCGACACGCCGCGCGCCCAGGCCGGCAGCACCTCGATCGGGAACACCGCCCCGCAGAGCAGGTAGAAAGCCCCCGTCAGCCCCTCGTTCAGATTCATGCTGTGGCGGGCCATCACCAGCGCCGCGCCCGCGAGCGCGAATCCCAGGAAGACGATCCCCAGGAGCCCCAGAAGGACCACCCCGATCAGCCGGATCAGGATCTCGGGCGAGCCCAGGATCGAGAGCCCTAGAACGAATTTTCCGAACAGGAGCGCGACGCCGGCGCCCAGCGACGCCGTGGCGATCTTGGTCAGGGCGCGGCCGGTGAGGTACGGGATCATTCGAATGGGCGCGAGATAGACGTACTTCAGGGTCTCGAAGTCCTCCCGGTCCCGGAAGATCGCCCACGACAGCCCCACCAGGACCTCGCTCACGTACAGGAAGAACGTGTTCCCCAGGAAGAGGAAGAGGAACGTATCGCGCGTGGCGTGTCCGTGGGAGACGACCGCGACCATGAACCAGAGGATCAACGTGGTCGCGAGCGGCTTCGCGAACGAGTACGCGATGAAGAGGACGGGGTCGGCCCAGTTGGCCTCGACCTGCCAGCCCAGCCACGCCGCGGCGCGGGCCACGTCCCAGAAGCGCCTCATCCGCCGCGGAGAGTCAGGCGCCCTTCCCGCTTGCCCAACGTCTCCATCAGGAGGAGCGCCCTGTGGGCAAGGAACAGGAAGAGCGCGAAGAGGGCGATCTCGATCGGCGGGATCCAGGGGAGCGGAACGAATCCGTGCGCCGCCTTCCCGTAGAAGATCTGCCGGATGCCGTCCAGGCCCAGCGTGATCGGGAGGAGCGCCGCCAGGCCCGCCGCGAACGCGCCCAGAAAGCGCACCGGGAAATAGAAGCCGGAGATGAGGTACACCGGCTCCTGGAAGAGCGTGACCGTGTGCCACGCCGAGCGCCCCCAGAGGAGGAAGACGCTGCTGAGAATCATCCCGAGTGCGTAAACCGCGGCGAGCGTCAGCGCGAAGAGGCCGAGCGCGGGCAGCACGCGGTCGGCGGGAATCGGAACGTGGAAGAGGAGCGTCCCGCCGGCAAGGATCGCCACCGCGCGCGTCGTGGTCATGGCCATCCCCCCGAGTGCCATGCCGAGGAGGATGCTCATCCGGGAAACCGGGGTGATCAGGTAGAGCTGGAGCTGCCCCTGCTCTTTCTCCCAGAAGAACTGGCTGGCCATGCTCCAGAGCACGTTGTTCCAGTAGGCGGTCATCGCGCCGCCCAGGACGACGAAGGCCTCGTAGATACGCGGCGCGTGGAGGCCGCGGTAGACCAGGACGAACGCCGACATGGTGAGGAACGGGAAGACGGTCTCCCCCACCACCCACGAGGTCTCGCGCCACGACGCGACCACTCGAACGCGCGCCCGCGCGAGCACGGCGGCCAGGTTCACGCGCAGCGTGTCGAGGACGGCTTC
Source organism: Candidatus Limnocylindrales bacterium (assembly GCA_035300625.1). Classification (GTDB taxonomy): domain Bacteria; phylum Eisenbacteria; class RBG-16-71-46; order SZUA-252; family SZUA-252; genus DASQJL01. Next base: position 7,280 of record DATGVG010000007.1, on the reverse strand, counting down.
GCGGGAGGTCACGACGCAGCACCGTCCGAGGCTGCCGAAACGTCGTCGTCCAACCCGCGTCCCACCCTGTGGATGAAGACGGTCTCCAGAGTCGGCTCCATCTTCGTCAGGTAGAGGACTGGATGTCCCGAGGACTTGAGCCGGCCCAGCACTTCTCCGATCACCTGGTCCTCGTCCACGACCACGCGCACCTCGATGGCGCCCGTGCCGGGCTGCGCGTGGTGCGAGACGGAGCGCACGCCCCGGATCGTGGCCAGGCCGTCCAGCCCCGTCGCGCCCGCGCCGATGGAGAGCTGGAAGACCGGCTCTTCAGGAACCGTGCGCTTCAAGGCGCGAGGCGTGTCAAGCGCCAGGATCCGCCCGCGGTCGATGATCGCCACGCGCCCGCACAGCTCGTCCGCCTCGACCATGTAGTGGGTGGTCAGGAGGACGGTCCGGTACGGCCGCTCGCGGACCCACCGCGCGATGAAGGCGCGGACCTGCCGGGACGCCTCCACGTCCAGGCCCAGGGTGGGCTCGTCGAGGAAGATGATCTCGGGATCGCTCATGAAGCCGCGCGCGAAGTTGAGCTTCTGCTTCGTGCCCGTGGAGAGGCTGGAGAGGCGCGTGTCCGCCTTGTCGACGAGGCCCGTGATCTCCATCAGCTCCCCCGCCCGGGCTCGCGCCACCGGACCGGGAACCCCGTAGAAGCGGGCGAAGAGGTGGAGCGTCTCGCGCACGGTCAGGATGCCGTAGCCCGACGTGTCGCCGCCGGAAACGAGGTTGATCCGATGCCGGACGTTCAGCGGGTCGTCCGCCACGTCGAAGCCTGCCACCTCCGCGCGGCCGGACGTCGGCAGGAGGAGCGTGGTCAGGATTTTGATCAGGGTGCTCTTCCCGGCTCCGTTCGGCCCGAGGAGGCCGAAGCACTCGCCCCGCTCCACGACGAGGTCGACGCTTTCCAGCGCGCGCACCACCGGCGCGCGCCGCGACCGGAACTCGCGCGAGAGGGCCGTGGTGCGGATGGCCGCGCCTTCGCGTGCGGCCGTCACTTGCCGAGAAGCCTGTCGAGAGCTTTCTGGATCGGGTTCGCGACCGAGTCCCGCTTCGCCGTGGAGTCGCGCGGGGCGGCGGAGTGCGTCGCGCGCGCGCTGTCCGGCGGCGGGGTCGCCGGGGGCGGTGTGGCCGCGGGCGGCGTTGCCGGCGGCTTCGGCGGGGTCTTCCGCGGCTTCTGGCCGAAGAGCTGTTCCAGGAGCCCGCCGCCGCGCGTGCCGCGACGTGCCGCCGTGCTGTCGGCGAGAGCCGACGCGCTGTCGCCCCTCTGTCCGCCCCCACCCCCGCCCAGAATCCTCGTCAGCCCTTCCTTGAGTATCTCCGTCGTCGCGGCCTGGATCAGCCGGCCCGGACGCACGCTCACCTTCGGCGCGAGCGCCGTGCCCGTGATCTTCACTTCGACCGGGATGCGCCCGTCGGCGTCCCGCGCGTACCGCGCAAGCTGTGCCAAGAGCCCTCCCCCGGCCGCTCGCGAGGGCGCCAGGCGAAGCAGGGCGTTCAAGTCGAGCGACTGGTCGAAGCCCAGAGCGCCCGCGAGGGAGAAGAGATCCTTGCCGAGATCTCCCGTGACCTTGTCCAGGAGGAGCTTCCCCTGATCGATCCGGGCCGCGTGCGTGATGGCCTGGAACGGGATGTCGGACGGCGCTTCGGCGCCCAGCGACTCTCGGATTTGCTTCAAGGCCGGCGTCTGCATCAGCGAGCCGCGCTCCAGCACCCCCGCGACCGTGCCCTTCATCGACGAGGCGGCCTGCGGTCCGGGAAATCCCGTACCCGTGAGATTGATCGCCTCGTTGAGCACCCCGGTCACCGGCAGGCGGACCGGCAATAGCCCGGCCACCATGTCTTCCACCGGGACCTGCTTCAAGTCCAGGTGGAGCGTGAACGAAGGCCGCGCGCCGATGCCGCTGATGTCGAGCGCCCCCTGCACGGAGCCGCCCCCGATGGTTCCGCGGATCGGGTCCGCCACCAGCTTCCCGTCGGCGAATCGCACGGGCGCCGTGACGTCCCGGGCCACCAGGCCCCGATTTCGAAGCTCGCCCACGTGCACGGTGGCGACGATGACGGGGAGGGGCGCCTGCGACTTCGCCCCGGGCCCCGAACCGGTCTCCAATCCTCCTCCCAAGTCCGACGAGCCGAGCGTCCACTCCTCGGCGACCAGCCGGTTCACCTGTACGTCGAAGGTGCCGCTCCGGATGGCGCCCATCTTCACCTGCCCGGTCATGTTCGCCGTGCTGGACCCGACCACGGCCTCCAGGGACTTGACGTTCGCGGTGGTGCGGTCTCCCGTGACGGAGAAGGTGAGCCGGCGGATCGGACGCGCGAGCCCCGGCATCGTGCCGCTCATCCCGGTTCCGGTCAGGGTGTACTCCAGCGACACGGCCGCCGGCGGATGCGAGACGAAGGAGCCCCGGCACTCGACGTCCCCCGTGTTCCACCGGGGACCGTTCACCGCAAGCCCGTTCAACCGCTCCGCCGGGGCGCGGCCGTAGAACGTGCCGCGAATCTCGCCTCCCGGCCGCGTCGCCCCCCGCGCCTCCACCGTGAACGTTACCCCGCCGCCGAATCCCTCCGCGCGGCCGACGAACGTCTGGTCGGCAAGGCTCGACCACGAGACGCTGGCCTGGTCGATCGCGAAGGTGTTCGACTCGGCGCTCACCGACAGGGGCTTCAGGGTCAGCCTTCCCTGGTGGGTCATGTCCCGCGGCGTGCCGCCAAACCGCACGTCCCAGGACACGCTGGCGCTGAACGAGGCGGGCGAGCCGGCCGTCAAGCTTCGCAGGCTCGGATCCGAGGAGCGGACCGTCTGCGGACCGCCCGCGGCGCGCAGGGCGATCTGTGCGGGCGCGGGAGCGGGAGGCAGCCGGATCTCTCCCGTGATCGAGCTGATCAGGGGGCCCAGCTCGGCGCGGCCCTCCGTCACCACCAGCCGCCGGCCTCCCTCCTTGGAATCGAGCGAGAGCTTTACCTTGAGAGGCGACGGCATGGCGAGGAGCGGACTGCGCGCTTCGGTTTTCCAGTACAGGCTGTCGGCGGTCGCGTCCACCCGGATCGCGCGGGGGCGGTCGAGCGTGCCGTCGAACTCGGCGCTTCCCGAAACGCGCTTCAAGTCGTACCCCGTCCCCAGCGGATCGCGGGTCCGGATCGAGACCCCGTCCAGCTCCACGCGCGGCAGGTAGATGTCCGGGTTGCGCGACGCCTTTGACTCCCCCGGCGTCGAGGGTGTCGGAGCCTGGTCGGTCAGCACGATTCCGCCGCCCCGGACCCGCGCGCCGTCCACCTCCACGCGCCGGAAGAGGAGCGGGAAGAGGCGAAAGCGCACGAACGCCTCGGGGAGGCGCGCCTGGATGCGCGCCGGCCCGGTCTCCGGCATGCGAAGTTCGAGGTTCTCCACGGTGACGCCGAGCGCCCATTGCTGGTACGAGGGGGCCAGCTTGGTCCAGCGGATCTGGGCGTTCGAGGTCCGGGCGACCATGCGCCGCGCTTCGGTCTGGATGAAGTCGCGCGGCATGAGCACCCACGCGGCCGCGAATACGACGCACACCAGCCCGATGACGATCCCGACCGCGGCCAGCGCCACGCGGATCGGCCTGGGCCACGCGGCCGGCCCGCTCCGGATCACCTCCGTCACGCGGATCTTCCCGGCCGGTTGTCGTAGAAGGCGCGCAAGGCGCCCGCGACGCGCCCGACCTCTCCCTCGGTGAGCCCGGGAAAGATGGGGAGCGAGAGCACCTCGGCGGCCGCCCGGTTCGATACGGGAAACGGATCCGCGCTCCAGCCCTGCTCGGCGAAGACCGGCTGCGCGGGAAGCGGAATCGGATAGTAGACGCGCGTCGCGATTCCCCGCTCGGCCAGCCAGGCCTGGAGCGCATCGCGGCGGGGCGCGCGGATGGTGAACTGGTGGTAGGTGTGCCGCGATCCCTCGGGCTCCTCCGGAAGCGTCACCGGGCTTCCCTGGAGCGCCGCGCGGTAGAGGGACGCCAGGGAGCGCCGCTCCTCGGTCCACGCCGGGAGATGGCGGAGCTTGGTGCGAAGGAACGCCGCCTGCAGCGCGTCCAGGCGCGCGTTGGTGCCCAGCGCGGTGTGGCGGTAATTCCCCGCGTCGCCGTGGACGCGGAGGAGCCGCGCGCGCGCTGCCAGATCGTCGCGCTCGGTCAGGATCGCGCCCGCATCGCCCAGAGCGCCCAGGTTCTTCGTGGGAAAGAAGCTGAGCGTGGCGCCCGCCGAGGACACGCCGATGGGGCGCCCCGCGTCGCTCGCGCCGATCGCCTGCGCGGCGTCCTCGAGGAGCGGAATCCCGCGGCGGCTCGCGATGGCCTGAAGGGGCGCGAGATCGCAGGCGAGTCCGTAGAGGTGCACGGCCAGGATCGCCCGCGTGCGCGGGGTGATCGCGGCTTCCGCCGCCTCGGGGGCCAACCCGAAGCGGCGGGGCTCGACGTCCGCGAAAATCGGCCGCGCGCCCGCCTGCACGACGGCGCTTGCCGTGGCGAAGTAGGTGAACGCGGGCACCACCACCTCGTCCCCGGGACTCACGCCCAGCGCCGCGAGCGCGATCGAGATGGCGGACGTGCCCGAGGAGACGCCGATCGCGTGCCGCACCCCCGAGGAAGCGGCCAGCTCGCGCTCGAACGCGTCATGCTCGGCTCCCAGAATGAACTGCCCCGAAGCGAGCACCCGCGCGAAGTCGCCCGCGAGCGCGGCCGCGAGGGGCGCGTGCGTGCGGGAGAGGTCGAGGAGCGGGATCGGCGGATCGGCCACGGGGCTCTTCACGGCCGCGGCGTCCGGAGCATCGCGAGGCGGCCCCGCCTCACGGAAGGGGCACTTCCGCCCGGGCGAGCACCACCGGATCGCGGCCCGTCAGATCCACGTGCGCCGCTTCCAGTCGCGCCCGGTACGCCGGGGCGATGGGAAGATAGGTGAGTGTGAGGGCCGCGCGCTTCGCGTGGGCGGGCACGTCGGCCCATTCCACCACCGTGGAATCGGCGGGGATCTCGTGCGAGTACCGCACCGTCACGCCCAGCCATTTCGGAACGGGGCCGTGGCCCGCGGAATCGGCGAATTCGGTCCCGTACGTGGCGACGGCGGCGTGCGACAGCTCTTTCCCGGCGGCGTCGTAGAAGACCGCCTCGAGGGAGATCGCGCGCAGCGAGTGGCCCCCGCCGGGCAGCGCATGGCCGCCGCGCGTGTTCCGCACGGTGACGCGGAGGCGGCCCCGCACGACTCCGCCCGCCACGGTCGCCACCGAATCCAGCCCGCCCGGGGTCCTGGGGCCGACGAACGTGTGGGCATAGACGGCGGGACGCTGCTTCTTCGAGAGGGCCGACGCCTTCCCCGGCGCGGGAGGCATGTGGCAGTCCTGGCACTGGCGCCCGGCCGCCGCCGCGCGCGACGCGCGCCATGCGGGAAACGTCGCCTCGAACTCCACGCCCTGGTCGTCGTTGTCTCCCCAATGGCACGAGGCGCAGAACTCGCTCTTCGTGAACGTCTCGACGTAGGCGGCCTCGTGCGCGCTTCCAGGCTCGGCATCCGGGTAGGGGCCGCGCATGAGATTGGGCTTCGCGGAATCGAAGGTATACGAGGCGGGCAGGGGGGACGCCTCGACCTGGCTCACGTTGTGGCAGAAGTTGCAGGTGATCCCTTCCTGCGATACCGGGTTCGCCACCGACAGGTCGGCGCTCGCCGCCGCCAAGGGCGCGTGGCACGAGAGGCAGCGCAGCACGATCCGCTCCCCGCGCGCGGCGCGAGCGTCGGCGAGCCCGGCCTGGAAGACCGGATTCGTCCACGAGTGCGCCTTCGAGGACGCCTGCCAGGCACGCTGGATCGGGCCGTGGCACGCCGCGCACATGGTGGCCGAGCGCGGCCCGGTGGCGTCCGCCCACGCGGAGCGAGCGGGCACCGCCGCGAGAGCGGCCGAAACCGCCGCGGCGAGGGCGGCGGCGCGCCACGCGCGAGCGTCAGCGGCGGCCATCAGCCGCCTCCGCCTCCGCCGCGACTCGCGTGAGCCGGGCGTCGTGGGCCGTCTTCAGATCCGCGAGCAGCGAGTCGCGCTTCGCGTACAGGCGCCTGAGGGGCCGCTGGGCGTGCTTCGAGAGCGCGTACGCGGTCAGGATCGGCAGCGCGACGGTGCTGTCGACGTACGCGACCACGGCGTCGGGGAGTTTCGCGGGATCGATCTTTCCCCAGGAGACGGCCTCGCCCGGCGTGGCCCCCGACAGCCCGCCGGTGTCGGCGCGGGCGTCGGTCAGCTGCAGGAAGTAGTCGTGTCCCGCCTCGTCCAGCCCGAGAACCTCCTGGATCTGCGGCTCGGTCTGGAGCGCGAAGTTCTTTGGCGACCCCCCGCCCAGGATGAGGATGGCGCTCTTTCCCCCCGCGCGCTTGGCGCCGTAGACGATCGCAGCCGTCTCGTTCACGTCGCGGAAGATGTCCCACTGGATCGGCTCTCCTTCCAGCGCGAGCGCCGCGGCGTTCATCCCGATCGACGAGTCCCCCGGCGAGGATGTGTACACGGGAACCTCCAGGCGGTGCGCGGCGGCGACCAGGGAGACCTCCCCCTGGCCCAGGGCCCGCTCCCGCTCCGCCACGTAGCGTCCCACGCGATAGTGGAACTCGGCCGTCCCCATGGGGCGGCGGAACTCCGGAAGGCGCATCACCTCGCGAAAGAACGCGTCGGTGCGGAGGAGCACGTCGTAGTCGAAGAAGATGTCGAAGATGCGCACGATCCCCTGATCGCGGAGCGCCACGTCGTCGGCGTTCCAGTGCCCCTGGTGCATCGTGAGCCCGATGCCGAAATGGGTATCGTGATACAGATTCGCTCCCGTCGAGATCATCCAGTCGACGAACCCCGCCTGGAGCAGCGGGATGAGACACGAGCGCCCCAGTCCCGCCGGAGTGAGGGCGCCGCTCAGGGTGAGCCCCACGGTCACGTCGGGCTCGAGCATCTTCTCGACCAGAAGCCGGCACGCCTCGCGCATCCGCGCGCCGTTGTAGGCGAGGAACGCGGTGTCGACCATCTGATCCACCGTCATGCCCGCCCGCACCGGCTCGGGTGCGATCGAGGGCCCCTTGGCATAAGGGGTAGGGCGCGGCGGCTTCGATGACGCGGCCATGGGTCAGACCCTTCCGTAGATGGGGATGAGCGCGCCGGTCACGGCGGCGGAATCGCCGGAGCCGAGGAACGCGAGCAGCGCCGCCACCTGTTCGGGGCGGACCCACTTGGAGTAGTCGGCGCGCGGCATGGCCGCGCGATTCTG
>DATGVG010000006.1:0-2397 GCA_035300625.1 Candidatus Limnocylindrales bacterium | reverse complement strand
CCCGTGAGCGCGGGCGCGAGCCGCGATCCCCGCGATCAGAAGATCGCATCTCTCGACGTCTGGGCCGCGCGCCTTGCGGCGGCTCCGGACGAGCGCGAGGGCCTGGTGCTCGCGAACGGAATCTTCGATCTCCTCCACGTGGGGCACGTGCGGTATCTCGCCGCCGCCCGCGCCGCCGGCCGGGCGCTCCTCGTGGCCGTGAACTCGGACGAGAGCGCGCGCCGGCTCAAGGGGCCCGGACGGCCGCTCGTCCCGCTCGCGGAGCGCATGGAGCTGGTCGCCGCTCTCGGGTGCGTTGACTTCGTCGTCCCGTTCGAAGGGGATACGGTGGAGGAAGTGCTCCGCCGCCTCCGCCCCGCGGTCCACGCCAAGGGGACCGACTACACGGTCGCGAGCGTGCCGGAGCGCGGCGTCGCGGCCGAGCTTTCAATCCGCACGGTGATCGTCGGCGACCCCAAGGAGCACGCATCGAGCGACCTGATCGGACGGATCCGGCGCGGCGAGGGCGCGAATGCGTGAGCCCCGGCGCGTGCTGGTGTCGCGGCTCCGGCGGATCGGCGACGTGATCCTCACGCTCCCCGTGGTGGACGCCCTGCGCCGGCTCTTCCCCGGCTCGCGGATCGACTACCTCGCGGAGGAGGGGCCGGCCGAGGCGGCGATCGGCCACCCTGCGATCGATCGCGTGCTCACGTTCCGCCCGTCGAAGCGGTCGCTCCTTCCCGGGCCGATCTCCCTCCTGCGCACCCTCCGGCGCGGGCGCTACGACTGGACGATCGACCTCTACGGAAATCCCCGCTCCGCGCTCCTCCTGGCCTGGACCGGTGCGCCGGTTCGCGTGGGCCCGCGGAGCGGACGGCGGGCCCTGTACACGCACGTGGTGCCGCCGGCCGTGGAGCCGCTCTCGGCCGTGGACCACCACCTCCGTGCGCTCGAATTCCTGGGCCTCGATCCTCCGCGCGTGAGCCCTCGCCTCACGCTCACCGCGGAAGAGCTGGCCCGCGGCGCGGCGCTGCTCGACGAGGCGCTCCCGCCGGGAGGGCCTCGCGTGGGCCTGCACGTGGGGAACCGATGGCCCGCGAAGCGCTGGTTCGAGGAGCGCTTCGCCGGCCTTCTCCGGGCGCTCCCCGGCCTCGGGGCCCGAGGCGTCGTGATGGGGGGACCGGACGAGGCGGCGGCGGTCGAGGCCGTCGCGGGCAGCGCCCAGGCGCCGCGCCTCGTGGGGCTCAACCTCCGCGCCTACTGGGGCGCGATCGCGTCGCTCGACGTGCTCGTCACCAACGACGGCAGCCCGCTCCACGCAGGGCCCGCGCTGGGCGTGCCCACCGTCGGCATCCTGGGCCCCACGGTCCCGGAGATCTGGTTTCCGTATCGCGAGGAGGACGGGCATCAGCTCCTGGCCCGGGACATCTGGTGCCGGCCATGCCACCGGCACGAGTGCGCGCGCCTCGACTGCATGAAGTGGATCGGGGTGGCGGACGCGGTGGCCGCGGTCGCGCGGGCTCTCGAGTGGAGGGACGCGGCGCGTGCCCCCGCTTGACCCGGACCGCGTCGCTTCGGCGCTCGTCATCCGCCACCGCGCGGGCGGCGACCTCCTGCTCACCACGCCCGCGCTCCACGCGCTCCGCACCGGGCTCCCGCGCGCCCGGATCGACGTGGTCGTGGCGCGCGGGCTCGAGCCGCTGCTCGCGGGGAATCCGGACGTCGACCGAGTCCTCGCCTTGGACCGCCGATCCCTCCCGTCGCAAGCCGCGCTCTACTGGACCCTCGCGCGCGGCGGCTACGATGTGGTGCTGGACCTGGTGTCGAATCCCAGGACCGCGCTCATGACGCGGCTCACCAGGGCGCCGGTCCGCGTGGGCTACGACATCGCGGGGCGACGGGGCGCGTACACGATTCGTGTGCCGCGCGAACCTCTCGGGACAACCGGAAGGCCCATAATCCGCTACGCGCCCGAGGCGGCGCTCGACCAGGTGCGCGCGCTGGGCCTTCCCGCGCGCGGGGTGGCGCTCCGCTTCCAGGTCGGGAGCGCCGCCCGCGAGCGCATCGCGACGTGGCTTGGGGAGGCGCGGCCGGCGGCGAGCGCTCCTCTCGTGGCGTGCCTTCCCACGGGATCGTGGCCCGCGAAGACCTGGGCTCCGGAGCGCTTCGCGCAGGCCATGGACCAGATCGCCCAGACCGCCCAGATCGCGGAGACGGCGACCGTCGTCTGGCTGTGGGGGCCCGGAGAGCGCGAGGCGGTCGCGGCGTGCCGCGGCCTGATGCGCCGCCCCTCCCTGCTCGCGCCCGCGACCGACTGGCAGGAGCTGGGGGCGCTGCTCGAGCGCTGCGCGCTGTTCGTGGGGAACGACTCGGGGCCCAAGCACGTGGCCGCCGCTCTCGGGGTCCCCACCGTAACCG
>DATGVG010000005.1:0-6897 GCA_035300625.1 Candidatus Limnocylindrales bacterium | reverse complement strand
AGATCGAAACGCTGATCCACGGCGCCTCGGGGGCCAACGTGATCGTCGACCTCCTGGTGTCGGGGGCGGCGGCGGCCGACCGGAAGGCTCTGATCCGGGAGATCCAGCGGGATCCGGTCGTGGGCAACATCCTCCACCTGGACCTCCAGCACATCTCGCTCACCGAGCGGATCACGGTGGAGGTGCCGATCGAGCTGATCGGGACGCCGACCGGAGTCAAGGACGGCGGCGGCATTCTCGAGCACCTGCTGCGCGAAGTGGAGATCGAGTGCCTTCCCACCGACATCCCGACGCACCTCGAGGCGGACGTGTCGCTCTTGAACATCGGCGACTCGCTGCACGTGAGCGACCTGAAGGCGGAACGCGTGACGATCCTGACGCAAGCCGACCGTGCGATCGCGACGGTCGTGCCGCCGACGGTGCTCGAGGAGGTCGCGCCGGCCGAGGCGGCTGTCGCGGAGCCGGAGCTGGTGACGGACAAGAAGGAAGGCGAGGAAGGCGAGGAAGAAGAGGAAGGAAAGGCGGAAGGGGGCAAGAAAGGTTAACGACCTCAAGGTCATCCTCGGCCTGGGGAATCCCGGCGCCGAGTACGCGGCGACGCGCCACAACGCCGGCTTCATGGCGGTGGACGCGCTCGCGGCCCGCCTGGGCCGGTTCACGGGGTGGGCCAAGGACGCGGGGCTGTCGCGGTCGCGCGGTCGCGCGGGCCGCCACACGGTGACCCTGGTCAAGCCGGAGCGTTACATGAACCGCAGCGGGGACGCATTCCAGGCCCTGCTCGCGGAGGGATGGGTCGCGGGGGAGATCCTGGTGGTGTGCGACGAGGTGTACCTGCCGCTCGGTGCGCTCCGGCTCAAGCCGCGAGGAGGCACGGCGGGGCATCAGGGGATGGAATCGATCGCGCAAGCCGCCGGGACCGACGCTTTCCCGAGGCTCCGGATCGGGGTTGGCCCCGCCCCGTCGTCAGATCGGCTCAAGGAATACGTTCTCGAGCCGTTTCTTATAGAGGAGCAGGCCGTGCTGCCGCGCGTGGTCGAGGCGGCGGCCCAGGCCGCGCACGACGCGGCCTCGGAAGGGCTCACGCATGCCATGAACCGGTGGAACCGGTTCGTGCTCGATCCGGTTGAGCCATGAGGGGACGATGAAACTCTACGAGACGACGATTATCTACGACCCGGGCCTCGAGGAGGCGCGGATCAACGAAGAGGTGGACCGCGTGACGCAGCCGATCGCGCAGGCGGGCGGCGAGGTGGTCGAGGTCCAGCGCTGGGGCAAGAAGAAGCTGGCCTACAACATTCGGAAGCGGCGGGATGGAACGTACATCCACGTAAAGCACAAGAGCCCGGCGCCCCTGATCGGGGAGATGGACCGGCGATTCCGGCTGAACGAGAGCGTGCTCCGTCATCTGACGGTGCTCGCGCCGAAGGAATCGCCGCGCGCCGCCGAGGAGGCCGCGAAGGCCGAAGCGGCGAAGGCCGAGGGCGTGCCCGGCGCGCCGGGACCCGTCGAGACCGCCTCGACCGCGGTGGAATGATCCGACCGCGGTCCGCCGGACGGCGCGACCGCTGTGAGAACTTGAGCTAGGAGGAAACCATGGCACGCGATGGCGAATCGCGGTCGTACCGACGCAAATTCTGCAAGCTGTGCTTCGACAAGGTCGAGCGGATCGACTACAAGGACGACCGGCGCCTGTCGCGCTTCATCACCGACCGGGGCAAGATCGTCCCTCGGCGGATTTCCGGAACCTGCGCCCGGCACCAGTCCCAGATCACGGAAGCGGTCAAGCGGGCGCGCATCCTGGCTCTCCTGCCGTTCACCAGTGACCAATATCGCTGATACGCACCGGGCCTCTTCGCCCGCGGACTGGATCCGCACGGCGGGGGTCCTGCTCTTCGGGGCCGCGCTCCTCATGGTCGCGAACACGGACCTTCCCGTGCCGCTGCCGTGGGCGTACGGCCTCTTACCCTTCGCGCTCTTCTGGCTCGCGCGGCACGTCGGCCTCCTGTACGGAGCGCTCGCGGCCACCGCGACCCTGGGCGCGGTCTACGCCGCGGGCGTCACGGAGCCTTCGCGGCTCCTGTTCGTCGCGGTGCTGTGCGCGGCGGGCCTCCTCTTGAGCGCGTCCGCTCGCCGCGGCGTGCGGGCCTCCACCGCGATGACGGTGGCGGCGGCGCCCATCCTGGCCGTGGTGATCGGCTACCTGCTCCTGGGCGGCATGGACGAGCTGACGCGGACGTTCGCGTCGCGCTTGGCCGACGTGCGCCGCCTGGAGAGCGATCACCGCGTCTCGGAAACGCTGGGCGTGTCGCGGGCCGAGTTCGACCTGGCGCTGGCCCAGCTGGAGCGGGTCTACTCGTTCCTGTTGCCGTCGCTCTTCGCGCTCAAGTGGGTCACCGTGCTCTCGGTGAACTGCTGGCTCGCGTCGGTCCTGTTCCGCGAGCGCGGGCTCCCGGCGTTCCGCGACTTCTCGACGTGGCGCGTGCATCCGGCGGCCGCGTGGGCCTTCGCCCTCGCGCTGGCGCTGATCGCGACGCGCGCGCCCTGGGGAACCATGGCGGGCGCGAACCTCGCGTTTCCGCTGCTCCTGGCCTACACGGTGCAAGGGCTGGCCGTGGCGCGCTTCACCGCGATCGCGTTCGAGATGAATGCGATGGTGCAGGGGGCGATCGTCGTTCTGGTGGCGTTCATGCCGATCCTTTTCCTAACGTTCCTGGGGATCGGGTTCCTGGATTCGTGGTTCGACTTTCGGCGGCGGCTGGTGCCCGGGCCCGACGATTCGGTCGGGCGGCGGGCCGATAAGTCCGACGATTAGGAGGATGGAATGGAAGTGATTCTGCTGGAGACGATCGAGGGCCTGGGGAAGCGCGGGGCCGCTCTCCGCGTTGCCGACGGCTACGCCCGCAACTATCTCATCCCGCGCAAGAAGGCGATCCCGGCGGTGGGAAACTCGCAGGCGGTGTTCCGCGATCGGGAGCGCGCCCGCGTGGCGCTGGAGCAGAAGCAGCGGCAGGCGGCCCAGGCGCTCCGCGAGCGCATGATGCAGGCGTCCATCCAGTTCAGCGTCCAGGTGGGCGACGAGGATCAGCTCTACGGGTCGGTCACGGCGGGCGAGATCCACGAGGCGCTGACGGCCCAGGGCTTCGAGGTGGAGCGGAAGGCCGTGCGCCTGGAGGAGCCGCTCCGGGCCCTGGGCGTGTTCGAGGTCCCCGTGCATCTGTTCCAGGATATCGAGGCCCCGGTCAAGGTCTGGGTCGTCCGCAAGTGATCCGACCGTCCCGAAGCGGCGGGGCGCTGGCGCTGGCGCTGGCGCTCCTGGCCGCGGCGGCCCTGGCCGCGGGCTGCGGCGGCGGGAAGAAGGTCGAGCCCGCCCCCGGCGTGGCCGGCGCATCCCAGCCGCACGTCTGGAAGCCCGGCGTCCCCGATACCCTCGGGCCCGTGGTGGCGATCGTCGGCGAGCGCCGGATCCGCGCCCACGAAATCGATTCCCTGATCGAGACGGCGCCGCCGAACCTGCGCGCCCAGCTCCACGAGGCCGAGGGCTACAAGAACCTGGTCAACCGCGTCGTGACCGAGGAGGTCGTTTACCAGGCGGCGAAGCGCTCGGGGCTGGAGAACGATCCGGCGTACCAGGCGGCGGCCGCGAAGGCGGCGCGCGAGGCGCTGATGCGGATCTACTACCAGCGGCGCTCGGCGGCATTCCCGCAGCCCGCCGATTCGGCCGTCCAGGCGTTCTACGTTTCCCATCAATCCAGCTACCAGATCCCGACGCGCGCGCGGTTGCGCCACATCCAGGTCTCGACGCGCGCCCGTGCCGACGCGCTGCGGAAGCGGCTCGCCGCCGGGGGCCTGTGGGACGCGCTGGCCCGCTCCGATTCGGAGGACAAGACGACCCGCGACAATGGCGGCGTGCTCGGGTTCGTGACTCCCGGCAGCGACTACATCCCCGCGATCGGCAACGCGCCCGAGATCGTGAAGGCCGCCTTCGAGCTGAAGGAAGGGGAGACGAGCCGGCCGTTGAAGAGCGCGAAAGGATGGCACCTGATCCGGGTGGATCACGTGGATCCCGCGCGGGTTCAACCGCTCTCGGAAGTGCGCCAGGGGATCGTGGGGCATCTGGCGCAGGACAGCGAGGAAGCCCATTCGCAGGCGCTGCTCGACTCGCTGCGCACCGCGGCCAACGCGACGGTCTTCGAAGATTCCATCCGGGCCGCACTGGTCCCGAACCGCACGCCCCAGGATTTCTTCAAGGACGCCCAGGCAGCCGCCCTGCCCGAGCAGCGAATCGATCTCTACCGCCAGGTCGTCGCGCGGTACCCGGACGACCCGGTTTCGATCCAGGCGCAGTTCATGATAGGCTTCACCTACGCGGAGGATCTCGCCAAGTACGACGAGGCACGCGCGGAGTTCCAGAAGTTCATCGCCAAGTATCCCAAGTCGGAGTTGGCGAACTCCGCGCGGTGGATGCTGGAGAACATGGATAAGCCCGCTCCCGAACTCAAAGACGCCCCCGAGGGCACGGGCGGCACGGGAGCTGCACCCGACTCCTTGCGGTAAGCCCTCCGCGAAAACGCAAGGCGCGCGCCATGAGCATGATCCCCGTCCGTGTCGGTGGGCTGGCAATCGACGAGCGGACGAAAAACCCCGTAGTGCTGCTGCAGGAAATTGAAGGAAATCGCGTCCTGCCGATCTGGATCGGCCCCATGGAGGCCAGCGCGATCCACAGCGAGCTGATGGGCAAGAAGTACCAGCGCCCTCTCACCCACGACCTTCTCGTCACGATCATCGACAGCCTGAAAGGGAAGATCTCGCGCGTCGTGATCACGGACCTCAAAGATTCCACCTTCTTCGCCAGCATCTATCTCGATGCCGGAGCGGGAGCGGTGGCGATCGACGCGCGTCCCAGCGACTCGATCGCCATCGCGCTGCGATCCCGGGCGCCCATCTTCATCGTCGACAAGCTGTTCGACAAGTCGATGGAGCCCCAGGCGGGGAACTCGGCTCCCGAGAAATCGCCCGAGGAGAAGGCGGAGGATCTCCGCCACTTCCTGGAGGAGCTCCGGCCCGAGGACTTCGGCAAGTGGAATCCGGAGGACCTGTAGCCGCCCCGCACGGAGGCGACCCGCGCCTCCGTTTTCCTTCACTCCGCGGTCATTCGCCGCGCGTCCCGGCCTCCTCGTTCGTGGCGGCGACCGCGATCATCCTGGGCGACGTCACGCTTGGCGACGACACCAGCGTCTGGTACGGCGCCGTCCTGCGCGGCGACGTGGGCCCGATCCGGGTGGGAGCGCGCACGAACATCCAGGACCTCTGCGTACTGCACACCACGACCGGCCGCTCCGGCCTGACGGTTGGAGATGAGGTGACGGTCGGCCACCGCGTGATCCTGCACGGCGCCGCGGTCCGCGACCGCTGCCTGATCGGGATGGGCTCCATTCTCCTGGACGACTGCGAGATCGGCGAAGAGTCCCTGGTCGCCGCGGGCGCTGTCGTGCTGGAAGGGCACAAGATCCCTCCGCGCTCCTTCGTGGCCGGCGTGCCGGCGACCGTGCGCGGCGCGATTCCCCCGGACGCGCTCGCGCGCCTCCGCGAGTCGGCCGACGCCTACGTGGCGCTCGCCCGCGAGCACGCCGCGCTTGCCCGTGGCCGCTAGGGCGTCCGCCGCGTCCGCGCTGGGCGCCGCGCTCGCCGCGGCGCTGTGGCTGGCGCCGGCTCCCGCCGTGTCCGGGTCGACGTCCGCGGACACGACCGCTTCGCCGCCGGCCGCCGGAACCGCGCCCCCCCAGGGCGCGGCTCCCGCGCCGTCGTCGGCCGCGGCCACCGCATCCGCGCGGCGATACCCGCCCCGCCGTGCCGCGGAGCTGAAGGCGCGCCTTCTCGAGGCTCCCGACCCCGGCGCCGCGCCCGCGTGGGCCCTGGAATTCGCCGCATCCCCCGACGTGCAGCGGCTGGATCCGATCGCGCGGGCGGCGGAGCAGCTGTGGGCCGCGCGAGTCGGCCTGGCGGGGAGCCCGAGCGGCGACCAGGAGCGGGATCTGCGCGCCATCGTGGACAGGCTGGAGAACTGCCCGCTCGACTCGGTGGCCATCAAGCGCGCCGCGCAGGGAATCGCGAGGATCGGGGTGGTGGTCCCGCTGTCGGGCCGCTACGAGCGCTACGGGAAGACGTTCGTGAACGGGCTCCGCATCGCCGTGGAGGAGCACAATCGCGAGTTCGCGCCCACGATCTCCATCGTCCTCTACGATTCCGAAGGGGACCCGCTGGTGGGCGCGCGGAAGGCGCGGTGGCTCCTCAAGGACCACGGCGTGTCGCTCCTCGTCGGGGAGCTGTTCACCGCGAATACGGCACCACTGGCGGCCGCGACCCAGGTGGTCGGGGCGGTCCTTCTGTCGCCGTCGGCCACCAACGAGCGCCTCGCGACCCTGGGCGAGGCGGTCTTCCAGCTCCACGTGCCGCCGGCCGCCGTCGCCGGGGCACTCGCGCGCTACCTGGGAGGCCAGACGCCGAAGGGGGCCGCGGCGCTACTGGTCGCCGCGACGCCCGACGATTCGGCCTCGGCCGTGCTCGTGGCGGCCGCGTGCAAGGCCGAGGGGATCTCCATCGTGGGCAAGCAGCGGGTGTCCGACGACGCGATCGACCTGACCCGGCAGCTCGCCTCGCTCCGGGCCAAGAAGGCGAAGACCTTGATCCTTCTCGGAGGCCCGCGGCTCATCGGCATCGCCGCTCCCCAGATCGCCCCAGCCTGGCCCGACGTCAAGGTGGTCGGGCTGGAATCGATGGATCCCGACGGCCTCCTGCGCGAGGCGCGCCAATCGCTCGAGGGGGCGTCCTTCTTCGTGTCCGATTACGCCCTCCTGGGCGCGCCCCGCGACACCTTCGCCTTCAAGTACGAGCGCGCGA
>DATGVG010000004.1:0-5062 GCA_035300625.1 Candidatus Limnocylindrales bacterium | reverse complement strand
CGCGCGAACCGGGAGCCTCCGACGCGGATGTCGGTGCGCGGCTACCTGGTCGGCCTCGCCGTCGCCCGCGCCATCGAGGCGGGCTGCGTGAATGCCGCGGGCCTCCGGGAAGCGCTGCGGGGGCAGCTGTACGACGGCGAGGATGGGCGCGTGCTGCACGCTCTTCGTCCCGTCGTCGCCGCCGAGCCGGAGCGACTTGTGATCCGCGGGGGGAAAGGCATCGCCGCGGGGCCGTGACTTGCGGGCGCTCGCGCGGGGAGGCAACGCTCAGGGGGCTGTTCTCGAAACCGCTCTGCAAGCAGACCGGTTCCTGCGAAGGCCCCCTCCGCGTTCCTCCCCGCGCGAGCGCCTGGGACGTCCAACCATCCCCCCGTAGAGCCACCAATTCACTGGGGATAACCGGCGTCGATAGCGACGAATTGACGGTTTGGATCAAGGCGCGGAACTCCATGGCAGGGCTGGGGGGCTGAGAACGCGTAGGGGACCTTCGCAGGAAACTGGTCTGCTTGCAGAGCAGTTCCGAGAACAGTCCCCGGAGCGTTGCTCAGCCCCCCAGCCCGGCCCATGCGGGCCTTGAATCAAGCGCCGCATTCCGATAGGGTGGCGCCCGAGTAGTGAATCCCTTAGCCGTTCCTGCACTTACGTCCTGGAGGATCACCCGATGTTCCGGATGCGGACGTTGACACGCGCCCTCGTGACCGCGTCGCTCGCGGCGGCGCTCGTGCTGCCCTTAGGCTGCGCCAAGCGTTCGAATGAGCTCGTCGTCGGGGTCTACGGCTCCCTGACCGGGAGCACCGCCACCTTCGGCACCTCGACCAAGAACGGCACGGAGCTGTTCGTCGACAACCTGAACACCGCGGGCGGGATCGGCGGGACGAAGATCCGGACCATCGTCGAGGACGACCAGTCGAAGCCGGAGGAAGCGGCCACTGCGGTCTCCAAGCTCATCGAGCAGGACGGCGTCATCGCGGTGCTCGGCGAAGTGGCCTCCAGCCGCAGCATGGCGGCGGCGCCCATCTGCCAGCAGGCCGGCGTGCCGATGATCTCCCCCTCCTCGACCAACCCGAAGGTGACCGAGCTGGGCGACTACATCTTCCGCGCCTGCTTCATCGACCCGTTCCAGGGGCAGATGCTCGCGAAGTTCGCTCGGAGCACCCTCAACATGACGCGGGTGGCGATCCTGCACGACAGCAAGAACGACTACAGCGTCGGCCTCGACACCTATTTCACCGAGGCGTTTCGCGCGCTGGGCGGGACGATCGTCGCCGACGTGGCCTACTCCGAGGGCGACCAGGACTTCAAGGCCCAGCTCACCATGATCAAGGGGAAGCACCCCCAGTTCATCCTGGTGCCCGGTTACTACACCGAGGTGGGACTGATCGCGCGGCAGGCTCGTGAGCTGGGGATCACCGAGCCGATGCTCGGCGGCGACGGCTGGGTATCCGACAAGCTCCTCGAGATCGCCCAGGACGCGCTGAACGGCAGCTATTTCGTGAATCACTTCTACGAGGGAAATCCGGACCCGCTCGTGCAGAAGTTCGTGAGCGACTACAAGCAGCGCTACGGCGCCAACCCCGATGGCCTGGCCGCTCTGGCCTACGACGCGGCCGGCATGCTGACCAGCGCGCTGACCAAGCTCCACGACGAAGATCCGAAGGCGTTCGAGGCGCTGAAGGGCCCGCGGAACGACGAGCAGAAGGCGGCGCGCGCCAAGCTGCGCGATCTGATCGCGGCGACGAAGGACTATCCCGGCGTGGCGGGGAAGATCACGCTGGACGCCAAGCGGAACGCCGTGAAGGCCGCCGTCTTCATCGGGATCGAGAACGGCCATTACAAGTTCGTAGCGGCCGTCGAGCCCTGATCCGGTAACGCTCGGCGCGCGTGCAGGAGTTTCTCCAGCAGCTCGCGAACGGCATCGCCTGGGGGAGCATCTACGCCCTCATCGCGCTCGGCTACACCATGGTCTACGGCATCCTGCGCCTGATCAACTTCGCGCACGGTGACGTCTACATGGTGGGCGCGTTCACGGCCTATTTCGCGGCGCGAGCGATCGGGGCCGGCGGCTCCTCGCCCTCCCCCGTGTACGCGCTGATCGTCCTGCTCGCGGCCATGGCCGCGTGCGCCCTCCTGGGCGTGATCATCGAATTCTTCGCCTACCGCCCCGTCCGCCGCTCCTCAAGGCTCACCGCGCTGATCACCGCGATCGGCGTCTCGCTGTTGCTCGAGAATCTGGGCATCCGGATTTTCGGCGCCGATCCGAAGTTCTTTCCCCAGCTGGTCGCGCCGAAGCGCGTGGACCTGGGAGGCGGCGTCGTGGTGACGAATCACCAGATCACGGTGGTGGTCGTGGCGCTGGTCCTGATGGTCGCTCTGACCCTCTTCGTCACGCGCACGCGCACGGGGAAGGCCATGCGCGCGGTGGCGTTTCACCGGGACGCCGCGAGCCTGATGGGGATTCCGGTGAACCGGATCATCACGATCACCTTCGCGATCGGCTCGGCGCTGGCGGCCGCGGCGGGCGTCCTGGTGGGCCTGACCAATCCCAAGATCGAGCCCCTGATGGGGATCATGCCCGGCGTGAAGGCCTTCGTGGCCGCGGTGCTGGGCGGGATCGGGAGCATTCCGGGCGCGGTGATCGGCGGGCTGGTGATGGGCGTCTCCGAGTACATGGTCGTGGGCTACGTTTCCTCCACGTTCCGGGACGCGATCGCGTTCATCATCCTGATCCTCGTTCTCCTGATCAAGCCGGCCGGGATCCTGGGGCGGAACATCACGGAGAAGGTCTAACCCGTGGTCCGCCGACTCCTGATCGGCGCGGCGGTCCTCTTCGGCCTATGGGTTCTGGACCGCGGCCTGACCGCCGGGCTGAACCCCTACTTCTACCGCATCCTCGTCCTCTCGGGGCTGAACGTCATGCTGGCCCTGAGCCTGAACCTGATCAACGGCGTCACCGGGCAGTTCTCGATCGGGCACGCGGGTTTCATGGCCGTCGGGGCGTACACCTCGGCGGCCTTCACGGTCTACGCCGCGCCCCGGCTGGCCGGAGGCACTCCGGAGGGGCTCCTCGCCGCGCTCCTCTTCATCCCCGCCATCGCGATCGGCGGCGCGGCCGCGGCGATCGCGGGGTTCCTGGTCGGCCTCCCCTCCATGCGGCTTCGCGGCGACTATCTCGCGATCGTGACCCTGGGCTTCGGCGAGATCATCCGGGTCGCCATCCTGAACATCGACGCCGTCGGCGGCGCCCGCGGCTTTGCCGGCATCCCGCAGCTCACCACGTTCACGTGGGTCGGCGCGGGCGCGGTCATCACGTACGTCGTGATCCGGAATCTCCTGCGCTCCTATCACGGGCGCGCGCTCCTCGCGATTCGCGAGGACGAGATCGCGGCCGAGGCGCTGGGCATCCCGACCACGCGCTACAAGGTCACCGCGTTCGTGATCTCGGCCTTCTTCGCCGGCGCGGCGGGCGCGCTCTTCTCCCACTACACCTACCTTCACACCAACTCGTTCACCTTCATGAAGTCGATCGAGGTGATCGTGATGGTCGTGCTGGGCGGGATGGGGAGCCTGACCGGCTCGATCCTGGGGGCCACGCTCCTCACCGCACTGCCCGAGGCGCTCCGGTTCGCGAGCGCCGATCGCCTGATCATCTACTCCGCGCTCCTCATTGTGCTGATGATCGCCCGTCCCCAGGGGATCCTGGGGCAGCGGGAAATCAGCTTTTCTCGGATGTTCGGCCGTTTCCGGAACCCCGCTCCGGAGGCGCGCGGCACGGGCGTGAAATGAACCACGAGGGTCGCCACGGCGGCACCGCCGCCGCGCCGGGCACCGCGATCCTCGCCCTCGAGCGGGTCACGTGCGCGTTCGGTGGGCTGAAAGCGGTCGCCGACCTCGATCTGTCGCTGGAGCGCGGCGTCCTGGCCGGTTTGATCGGCCCGAACGGGGCGGGGAAGACCACCGTCTTCAACCTGGTCACCGGGGTCTACCCGCCCACGGCGGGACGGATCCTCCTGGACGGGCGCTCGATCCGGGGGCTCTCGACCTCGCGGATCGCCGGCCGCGGCGTGGCGCGCACGTTCCAGAACCCCCGCCTCTTCGCCGAGCTCACCTGCTTCGACAACGTCCGGATCGCCTGCCACCTCCACTGCGGGGCCACGGTCGCGGACAGCGTCCTCCGCACGCCGCGCTCGGAGAAGGAGGAGCACGAGCTGCTCGAGCGGGCGAGCGGGCTCCTCGAAGCGTTCGGCCTCTCCGGCTACGCGCAGGAACGGGCGCGCAACCTGCCCTATGGCGACCAGCGCCGCCTGGAGATCGCGCGCGCGCTGGCCACCGAGCCGAAGCTGCTTCTCCTCGACGAGCCCGCCGCGGGGATGAACGCTCAGGAAAGCATCCGGCTGATGCACCTGATCCGGGAGATCCGCGACCGCTACCGGCTGACGGTCTTGCTGATCGAGCACGACATGCGAGTGGTCATGGGGATCTGCGAGCGGATCACGGTGCTCGACCACGGCGTGAAGATCGCGGAGGGGCTGCCGGAGGCGATCCGAAGGAACCCCAAGGTGATCGAAGCGTATTTGGGGGAAGAGGCGTGAGCCTGCTCGCCCTCGAGGACCTGCACGTCCACTATGGCGGCATCGAGGCGCTGAAGGGGGTCTCGATCCGGGTGGAGCGCGGCCAGATCGTCACCCTGGTGGGCGCGAACGGCGCCGGGAAGAGCACGACGCTTCGCGCCATCTCGGGGCTCTTGAAGCCCAGCGCCGGGAGAATCCTCCTCGACGGCCGCTCGATCGTCGGCGTGCCGGCCCACAAGATCGTCCGGCTGGGCGTCTCCCACGTGCCCGAGGGGCGCATCGTCTTCGCCAATCTCTCGGTCGCCGACAATCTGGAGCTGGGGGCCTATCTGCGGCGCGACCGGAAGGGGATCGAAGAGGATCGCCGGAAGATCTTCGCCCTCTTTCCGCGGCTGAAGGAGCGCGAGCGCCAGTCCTCGGGCACCCTGAGCGGGGGGGAGCAGCAGATGCTCGCGATCGGGCGCGCGCTGATGGCCCGGCCGAAGCTGCTGCTG
>DATGVG010000003.1:0-2736 GCA_035300625.1 Candidatus Limnocylindrales bacterium | reverse complement strand
TCCGGACCCAGCGCGAACAGGGAAACCCGGCCGCGGTCCTCGCACTCGGCGATGAGCGTCCCGTCGGGAGCGAACTCCCACGCGAGCGGCGACCGGTCCCACCCCTCGGCGATCGCCGTTTGGGTGCCGGCCTTCCGGTCGTAGCGCATCAGCCGGATGCGATCCGCGTAGAAATAGGGGTCCTTCTGGGCGCCGTAGAGAATCGATCGGCCGTCGGGCGAGTAGCGCGGCCGGTGGGTGTCCGCCGGGTATCCCTCGGGGACTCCTTCGGGGGTCAGGCACCGCACGGCGCCCGCTCCCGTGGTGGCGACGGTGTACAGCGCCCACCGGAGGAGATGATGCGGCGGGCGGCTCGAGTTGGCGACGAACGCGATCTCCGAGCCGTCCGGCGCCACGTCATACTGCCCCGTCGGGTCCATGAAGTCGAACCAGCCGGTGCCCTCGGGCGTGAGATCAGTCAGCTTCTTGCTCTCGAGGTCCAGGACGAACAGATGCGGCACCTCGCCGCCCGTGAGCCAACGGTCCCAATATCGATACAGGCGATCCTCGGTGACGTGCGCCTTGACCGGGTCTTTCCCCCGCTTTTCCAGCAGGCTCTTCGTGCCTTCGGGAGTGGGCGCGTCGCGGAGGAGCGGCGCGCCGAAGACGACCCGGCGTCCGTCCGGAAGCCAGCGCGGATCGAACACTCCCAGCGGCATGTCGGTCAGCCGCTCGGGCTCTCCGCCGTCCAGAGGCATCAGGTGGGCCTGGGGACGCTCCTCCCCCTGCGCGCGCGTGAAGAGGAGGCGCGAGGCGTCGGGTGAGTAGGAGGCGTCGCCGCACGAGGCGTCCTCGGCCGTCAGCGGGCGAGGCTCTCCCTGCGTGGGCACCAGCCACAGGCGCGCCCGACCCCGATTCTTGTCCACGTCGAACGCGGTGACCGGCACCACGACGGCGCTCCCATCGGGAGACGGAGCCGGCGTGCCGACACGTTGGATCTTCCACAGATCTTCGGCGCCGAAGCGCCTTCCGCCGGGATTGCGCGCGGGGTAGAGGACGGATGACGTGCGGGAATGCTGTCGCTCGGCTAGATGCAAGGCGCTCCTCCGCGGAAGGGACAGGCGGGCGAAATGGCCCGCCGGGCACGACCCCCCACTATACCTAGAATCGCAGGACCGCGGCGATCGGATTGGGGGTCGGGAGAGACGGACGCGGCAGGACGTAGACCTCGGCGCCCCGTTTCCAGGCCTCCTCGCAGATGTCGTCCAGGAGGTCGGCGTCATCACGCCCGGTCGGGCCGTCGTGCAGCTGGACCGAGCCCGTCGCCCGGTCGAACCGCCCCCAGGCGCTCGCGTTCTGCGACGCCAGGACGCAGCGCACCCGGCCCTGGACCGTGGCCGCCGCCACGGGGACGATCCCGTCAACCGCAAGCCCCTTCGACGTGAGGGAGCGGTAGCGGTCGACCCACTCGGCGACCCGCCGGTCGAGGTCACGGCTCACGATGGACCATGCGCCCGCATGGATCGCGTCGCCGTTCACGCGCTCGAAATTCCCCTCCAGTCCCTGCTCCAGTAGATTCGGGTACGTGTTCGCCTCCCGGTAGATCGGATGGTAGTACTTGACCGCCGCCAGGAGCAGGGGCGTCCGCTCGTCGCGAAGATAGTCGTGGAGTCCCTTGTCGATCGCCCGGAAAAACTTGAGGAGCGTGTCCTTCCGATCCTCCTGTCCGGGGCCCCTGCCGTGGATGACCCGGCCCGCCTGGCCGCCGCCGTGCGCCGCCAGGCCCCGCTGGTCCTCGTCCGGCTCGCTGACCCCCAGCGCCTCCGTCAGGTCCGAGGGGAGCGCGCGAAGATTGACCGGCCCCGCTCCGTACGAGCTCCCCTGATAGAGGCTCACCGAGTTCTGGCTGATCGCGAGCGCGTAGTAACGCGTGTTCGCCCGGAGAAATTGGAAGAGGGGTTTGGTGTGGAACGTGTCCGAAACCACCACAGCATCGGCAACCGGCATCGGTATCCGGTAGACCGCCGCGAACGACGGGGACACGAAAGCGGCCAGCCCATCCAGCGAGGATTCCCACAGGTCCCCGTCTTCCAGGAGGCGGTGCAGCGGTTCCAGGAGCCCGTTCCCCTCGCGCTTGCCGAGGCGCGCTTCCACCTGGGCCTCGGCCTGGGCGAGGAGCGTCTTCAAGTGGATCGGGTCCTGCCGGGATTCGGGAAAACGGCGGTGGGTCTTCATGTGAATGGAGACGCAGGGCCACTCGGAAACGGACGTGAGCTGCCGCAGGTCGTCGGCGCGGAACGGACGCACGACGATGGTGACTTGGTTTGCGTGATTGGCCATGCCGGTATCCTATGAAGCGGGTTTCGGCGCCGGGGGCGGGAGCGTGCGAGCCTCCACGGCCGACTCGAAGCCGCATCGGTTGTGGGTTCCGTCGCAAAAGGGCTTGTTCGACGATTCGCCGCAGCGGCAGAGGGTGATCACGGTTCGCCCCGCCAGGTCGAACGGCCGTCCGTCCTGGTCGACCAGCACGAAATCCCCTTCGATGCGAACCGGGCCGTTGTTGCGGATCGTGACTTTGGCGGACATGCTTCCTCCTGGGTTTTCATCGCGTCGCCGGGCCTGCGCCCGTTCTCCGCCTCGCTTCACAGTATATACTTCCCGAAATGGCCCCCCAGTTCATCTTCACCATGCACAAGGTCGGCAAGGTCCACCCGCCCAACCGGGAGGTGTTGAAGGATATCTCCCTTTCCTTCTATC
>DATGVG010000002.1:0-2320 GCA_035300625.1 Candidatus Limnocylindrales bacterium | reverse complement strand
CTCGGGCCACAGCTTGGTCGCGTCGAGGACGTCGAACGGGAACTTGAACTCGTCCTCCTCTTCGAGGATCTGCACCCCGAATTCGAACTCCGGGTAGTCGCCCACCTGTATCGCCTCCCACAGGTCGCGGCGGTGGAAGTCCGGGTCCTTGCCCGAGATCTTGAGCGCCTCGTCCCACAGCACGGAGTGCACGCCGAGCTTCGGCTTCCAGTGGAACTTCGCGAAGCGGGCGGTGCCCTTGGCGTCGACGAGCCGGAAGGTGTGGACGCCGAAGCCCTCCATCATCCGGAAGCTCCGGGGAATCGCCCGGTCCGACATGACCCACATGATCATGTGCATGGACTCGGGCATCAGGGAGATGAAGTCCCAGAACGTGTCGTGGGCGGACGCGGCCTGCGGGATCTCGTGGTGCGGCTCCGGCTTGACCGCGTGGATGAGATCGCGGAACTTCACCGCGTCCTGGATGAAGAAGACCGGGATGTTGTTGCCGACCAGATCGAAGTTGCCCTCGTCGGTGTAGAACTTCACCGCGAAGCCGCGCACGTCCCGCGCCAGGTCGCTCGACCCCCGCGACCCCGCCACCGTCGAGAACCGCACGAAGACCGGGGTCTTCGTCGACGGGTCCTGGAGGAAGGCGGCCCTGGTGTAGCGGCTCAGGGACCGCTCGACCTGGAAGTAGCCGTGGGCCGCGGCGCCCCGGGCGTGGACGACTCGCTCCGGGATTCGCTCGTGGTCGAAGTGGGTGATCTTCTCCCGGAGGATGAAATCTTCCAGCAGCGAGGGCCCGCGGGGGCCCGCCTTGAGCGAATTCTGGTCGTCGAGGACGCGCAGGCCCTGATCGGTGGTGAGCAGCTGGCCCTCCGGGTCCTCCCGGAACCTCGCGAGGGCGTCCTGCTTGGGAGAGCGGGCCGCCTTGCCCGCCGGACGATTCGCCTTGGCCTTCTTGCTAGGCATGCAGCTTCCCCGCCTTCATCTCTTCCAGCTCCGCGCCCGCCTGCTTGCGTCGCGCCCCGTCCCAGACCTTGCCGATTCGCGGGAAGATGTCCTGCTCCTCTTCCCGGATGTGCCGCTCCAGGCTCGCGCCGACCGCCTTGACCTTGGCGAGCCAGGCCTTCTCCTCGGGCTCCAGGCTCTCGATCTTCTCGATCAGGCCTTCGACCCGGCCGACCTCCTTCTGATGCTTCGCCCGCCATCCCGCGAGCTTCGCGTCCGTCCTGCCCACCTCGCGCTCGAGGCGCCCGTACAGGCACGCGTCCTCGATCTGCTCGTGGGCCTTGAGCTCGGGCTCCAGCTCGGTCCAGAGAGCGCCCCGCGACTCGGGAGACGCCTTCAGCACCTTCTTGAGCGTGGCCTTGGCCTTCTTGTGCTCCTGCTTCAGGAACTGGATCGCATCCATGGTTCTCTCCTCGGGCCGTACTAACGCAAGGAGCGTGCCCTACCGTCGCGGAGGAGAGAGGCGAGTCCAGGAGAGAAATAGCCGAAGTCGTCGAGCGCAGATTCATCCAAACGACTCGGTAACAACGTGTGGCCGGTAAGGCGGGCCGGGAAGCGGACGACGCGCCAGGCTTTCGGATCCTCCGCCGCCCACGGCAGCGCCATGATCGTCCACGCGACCATGACCACCTCCGAGTCGCCGAAGTTGTATTCGGAGAGGCCGCCGATCAGGAAGCCGGTGATGGCCGCGATGCTGCCGATGAACAGGCCGCGCTCCACCACGGCGTCCGCGGGCAACCCGCGCAGGCGGCGGATCGCGTGGGCGTAGAAGGCGACCCAGAGCCAGAGCCACGCGGCCAGGCCCAGGACGCCCCGCTCCCAGGATGCGCTGCGCGCGGGAGGAGGCGGTCAACCCGGCGGCCGCCCGAGCCCACGACCGCCCGCCCGCGATCAGGTCCAGCGCTCATTCGGCAGGTAGCGATCACACCAGGCGTCGAACATCAAGAGCGCCCAGAGGATCTTCCGGTGATTCCGCTGGCCCGCAAGGTGCTCGCCGACGAACCGTGTAACCGCGGCGGGCGAGAACAAGCCACGACGCGCGACGCGAGCCGGGGCGAGCCGCTCTTGAAGAACGTTCCGGAGCGGCCCGCGCAACCACGCCGCAACCGGGACCCCGAGGCCCTGTTTCCGCCGGTTGACGATGGCGGCCGGAAGGAGGTCATCGACCGTGCGCTTGAGGAGGTACTTCGTCGTCCCGGCGCGGAGCTTGAACCGAGTCGGTATCCGGCAGGCCAGCTCGACCAGCGCAGGGTCGAGGAACGGCGCGCGGACCTCGAGGGCGGCGGCCATGGTCGAGCGGTCCGTGGCGACCAGCGTCTGGTCCGCG
>DATGVG010000001.1:0-12853 GCA_035300625.1 Candidatus Limnocylindrales bacterium | reverse complement strand
GAAACGCGACCTGGGCCATCGTGTAGCCTTCGTAGTAGTGCACGCGGCCGTTCAGGACCGCCGCCGGCTTTCCGCCCAAGGTGCCCAGGACCAGCTCTCCGGCGTGCCCTTCCACGGTGGTCACCGGGAAGCCCGGGATCTCGCCGTAGGGGATGACGTCGGGCTCGCGCATGGCGGCGGCGAATCGCCCGAGGCCGGTGCCCAGGATGATCGCGACCTCGGGGCGCACCGACGTGCGCGAGGCGATCGCGGCGCGCGCGCCCTCGATCGCGCGGACCAGATCGCCCGCGCGGGGCACCGCGTTCACGGTCGCGCTTCCAGCCTGCGCCATACCTCCGCCTCCTCCAGTCCTTCCACCTCGACCCACTTCCGCCGGGACGCGGCACCCCCCGCGACGCTCAAAGCGCTCCGGGGCACGCCGAGCCGCTCGCTCAAAAGCTCCAGCACCGCGCGGTTCGCGCGTCCGTCCTCGGGCGCCGCGGTCACCCGGATGCGGATCGCCCGCTCCGCGGGCGAGACGACGATCTCGTTCGCGCGGCTCTTGGGCGTCACCGTTATCTGGAGCCGCACAGCGCTACCGCTGGCCCGGCGAGCCCCCCGGGCCCCCCAATCCAAAGAGGCCGGAGCCGATGCGCACGATGGTGGCGCCCTCCTCGATCGCGATCTCGAAGTCGTCGGACATCCCCATCGAAAGCCCCGCGTCCCGTTTGAGGAGTCCCCGCTCCATCGCGTCGTCGCGGATGCGCCGCAGGCGCCCGAACGCGTGACGCGCTCCCTCGGCGCCTCCCTCCAGCGGACCGATCGTCATGAGTCCCGCGGGCCTGAGCGCCGCCAGCGAGGCAACGCGCTCGATTAGCGACGTCGCGTCCTCGGGTCGGACTCCGTGCTTCGCCGCGTCGCCGGAGGTGTTCACCTCGACGTAGACGGCCGGCGACCGGCCCTGGTCCGCTGCCCGCCGCGCGATTTCCTCGGCGAGGCGCGCCGAATCGACCGAATGGATCTCTTCGAAGAGCGCCACCGCCCGCTTGACCTTGTTCGTCTGGAGATGCCCGACGAGGTGCCACCGCGGCCCCGGCCCCACCAGCGCAATCTTCGGCTCGGCTTCCTGGATCCGGCTCTCGCCCAGGTCGCCCACGCCCAGCCGCAGGGCCAGACCCGCGACATCGGCGGGCAATCCCTTGGTGACGGCGAGGAGCCGGGTCGCGCCTGGCGGCCGCCCGGAGCGATCCAGGGCCCGCGCCATGCGCTCCCGAACGTCTTCGAGCCGGTTCGAAAGCGAAGCGAGGTCGCGCGTTCGAGTACCCCCGGAAAACGTAAGCGGGACAGTATAGAGGTGGGATGGGGATGGAACAACAGGAAAGCCCCGCGCCGGGGCGTCAGACGGGGATGATGTCTAACGCCCCTCGCGGAACACGGAAGTGGTGCGGAGAACCGATCCTTCGCAGCCACGCTTGCGGCAAGGAATTCTCGACGGCAGCGCGCCGGGATCCGCGGGGGGCGGAGACTCGCCCATGCGGGAGACGTGCAGCTGGATCAACGCCTGCACCTGCTGCGGGGTGTACATGTACCCGCACTTGTTGCAGCGGAACCAATACTCGACGTCCATGGGTCTCGCTCCTCAGTTGCGCAAGGCAGCTAGACCCCTGTAAGGCAGGAAGGCGGACGTTCGCGACAGTGCGACGTGCAGCGCGGCGCGGGCGAACGCACCGTCCACTGGAGTCGTGGCGAGGCCACGCTACACCCGCGGCACCGGCCCGGGCAATAGATTTGCTAGGATGGGACGTCGCCGACGCGCCGTTGTACCACTCGGGGGTGGTTCCCATGGCCAAGATGCTCTTGCATTTCCTGATCATCGCCGCGACGTTCCTGCTTCTCGCCCACACGGTCCCCGGCTTTCACGTGACCGGGTGGGGAGCGGCCATCCTGGCCGCCCTGGTCCTGGGACTGGTGAACGCGGTCCTCGGACCTATCCTGACCCTTCTTTCCCTGCCGCTGATCTTCATCACGTTGGGCCTCTTCTGGTTCGTGGTGAACGCGTTCCTCCTGATCGTGGTGGCCTTCATCGTTCCCGGCTTCGACTTCAACGGGTTCATGCCCGCGCTCATCGGCTCGGTGGTGCTCACCGCGGTGAACCTGTTCTGGAAGCTCGCCACGCGCGACCGGCACCAGGACAATTGAGCTGACTTCCGGGCGCGTCCCGCGGGAGCTGGCTCCCAACCGCCTGGCTCGTCTCGTCCTGGAAGGGCGGACCCAAGGCAGGAAGATCTTCGACCTCACCCTCACCGACCCCGGGGCGGCGGACGTCTCCCGGCCCGGGGCGAGCGAGGCGCTGGCCGCGCTGGCCGACCCGCGCGCGCTGGATTACGAGCCCGATCCGCGGGGGCTCCCCTCGGCTCGGGAAGCGGTCGCGCGCTATCTCGGCGCGCGCGCCGGCGCCGCGCCCGACCCTGGCCGCATCTTCCTCACCGCGAGCACCAGCGAGGCCTACGCGCACCTCTTCCGACTCCTCTGCGATCCGGGGGACGAAGTGCTCATCCCGCGCCCCTCCTACCCCCTCCTCGAACCGATCGCCAGGCTGGAGGACGTGTGCACCCACGGCTACCGGCTGGTCTACGACGGGGCGTGGCGCCTCGACCCCGATTCGCTCGAGGCCTCGCTGACGCCGCGCACGCGCGCGGTGGTGCTGGTCGAGCCGAACAATCCCACCGGCTCCCTCCTTTCGCCGGAAGAGTTCGCGCTGGTCGAGGGGGTCTGCCGCGAGCGGGGGCTGGCGCTAATCGTGGACGAGGTGTTCGGGGACATCGCGTGGCCGCCGCACCCGGCTCCGTTCCCCAGCCGGCTCGGCGGCCGCTCCGTTCCCACGTTCGTCCTGGGCGGGATCTCCAAGCCGTGCGGCCTTCCGCAGCTCAAGCTGGGCTGGATCGTCGCGGACGGCCCCGAAGCGAGAATGGCGGAGCTTCTTCCCGGCCTCGACTGGATCCTCGACCTCTTTCTTTCGGTCGGGACGCCGGTCCAGTGGGCGCTCCCCAAGCTGCTCCAGCTGCGCCACCCGTACCAGGCCGCTCTCCGGGACCGCATTGAGGAGAATCTGGGCGTGATCGAGCAGGCGGGGACGCGTCACACCGGGGCGCTCCTCCCCTACCGTGGTGAGGGGGGGCTGAGCGCGGTGCTGCGCGTGCGCCTGGAGCGGGGCGGTCCGGCCGCGGGAGAGGAGTTGGCCGAGTGGGCGCTTCGGGAGCGGGACGTCTATGTCCATCCTGCCCATTTCTACGAGCTGGACCGGGACGATCTCGTGGTCGTCAGCCTCCTCACCCCACCGGGCACGATGGCGGAAGCGCTGGACCGGCTTGTGGTACCGTAGCCCCACCGTGAAGCGACACGCCGCATCGGCATTGGTCACGCTGGCCGTGGCCGTAGGCCTCCTCGACCCCTACGCCTGCGTGCAGTACTCGGCGGGATCCTCCCTCAAGCGCCCCATTTCCCCCATCTCCAAGACCGAGCAGACCCGCCTTCGCGACGTCGCGCGGCGGGGTCTCGGGCTGATTCCCGCGCCGCGGGGCTACGCCCTGGACCCCACATCGGTCACAGCGGAGGCCGACGATTCCGCGCCGTGGGACGAGGCGCGCGGGAGCTGGGCCGCGCCCGCGACCGCCCGCGCCGAGCGCGTTTTCGAGGCCGCGCGCGGCTCCGACGACAACGCGCCCCCCGCGATGGAGCAGCGCGTGTTCGTGAACTCGGCGGTCGAGGCGCCCTCGGGACTCGCCAGCGAGGGAGGGACGCCCCGCGCGTTCCCCGTTCCCGGCGCCTCCGCAATCGAAGTGACCATGATCGGCGCCGAGGACGCGACCCCCGCTCCGGCCGAGGAGGGGCGGATCGCCATGCCGGTCACCCCGGTGAAGGCGGCCTCGGCGGTAACCATCATCCGCATCCTCCTCGCGGACCCCGAAACGGAGCGCGCCTTCCGCGCGACCGCTGGGGGATCCACTCCCCTTCCGGCCCGGAGCCCACCCGCGCGCCCGGGGGCGATCCGGACCCTCGTGGTCGAGCTGTACGGCGGAAAGCGGGACGTCGAGAGCCTGGCAAGCTACCTCCCGACAACCTCGCTCCGGCGGCTGCTCGACCGCCGCTAGGGCCGGAAAACAGCGCTTCCCAGCAGGGCACCCCAAGGTGTATGAACGGGGCGATCCGGGACGGCACATGCCGAAACCATCGCTCCAACTCATCCCCTGTCCATCGAAGGAGGCTCCCATGCTGTCGCGTCTCCGAGTTCTCTCCGCCCTCGCTGTCGGCATCCTGCTTCTCTGCGGCGCCGTCCTGCTCGGTGCCGACGCTCCGAAGTCCGCCTCGACCTGGGCGATGAGCGCCACCATCATCGAGGCCTGCTCCTGCCCGATGTTCTGCCAGTGCTACTTCGACACCAAGCCGGCCATGGCCATGGCAACCGGAGCGAACGGCATGGAGATGCAGCACTACTGCCGGTTCAACAACGCGTTCCAGGTGAACAAGGGCACCTACGGCGCGACCAAGCTGGACGGCGCGAAGTTCTGGGTCGCCGGCGATCTCGGCCCCGAGTTCAGTGGCGGAAAGATGGATTGGGCGGTGGTCACGTTCGATCCGTCAGTAACGCCGGCCCAGCGCGAAGGCATCGAGCAGATCATGGGCCACGTCTACCCGGTCAAGTGGAACTCGTTCACGGTGGGCACGGACGCGCCGATCGAGTGGCACTACACGAGGGACGCCGCCACCGCCAAGATGGACGGCGGCAAGGTCGCCGAGGTCGAGCTGAAGCGCTTCGCCGGCAACACCGAGGCACCGGTGGTCATCCACAACCTCAAGTACTGGGGCACCAAGCGGAACAACGGCTTCGTGCTCATGCCCAACACCGTCGAGGCCTATCATCTCGGCGACAAGGCATTCGAGTACAAGGGCACCAACGGATTCATGATCACGTTCGACATCAACAACAAGGACATCGCCTCGGCCAACTGACGCGGGCGAGCCGGCTGACCGACAAAGGAGTCCTAGGATGAATCTCTCGTATATCCGGACATTGTGGGAGGAGATGCGCCTGGTGAACGGCATCACGCTGCGCGCCATCGAGGTCCTCCCCGCCGACAAGATCGACACCCGTCCGATCCGCGACATGCGCACGCCCAAGGAGCTGGTCGCCCACATGGCCGAGACCATGCGGAGCTGCGCGGTGGGCGCGACGAAGGGAAAGATCACCACGGACGAGACCGCCGAGAAGGGCGCCGGCCTGGAGACGCGGGAAGATCTGAAGAATGCGATGGCGAACGCGTGGAAGACGGCGGACGCGGCCGTCAAGTCGCTGACGGAAACGCAGGCGACCGCGGCGGTCGAGACGCCGTGGAACTTTTCGCCGCCGGCGTGGGTCTGCATTCAGATCATCGCGGACGAGCACCTTCACCACCGGGGCCAGCTCTACGCCTATCTCAGGGCGCTGGGCGTCGAGCCGCCGTTCATGTGGGATTTCGAGAAGAACGCTCCGGAGTTCCAGCCGAAGCAGCACCAGCAGGCCTAGGCCCGGGACGCGTTCCCGGCCGGTGACTGGCGCGTTGGAATCGGGGAGGGCCCGCCACGGGTCCTCCCCCTTCGCGTTTCTGTGGGCCGCGCAGTTCCTGTCGCAGTTCGGCGACTCGATCTTCCAGGTCGACCGGTGGACCGCCGCGGGGTGATCGGAATCCTCGGCGGCTTGACGGGGCTACTGGGGATGCTGTCGCGGCGGCTCCGGGAGCTTTAGCTACCGCTTCCCCCTCCCAAAAATCGCGTAGAGCGGAAAGCCGGTCGCCGCGATGAGCACGCCCGCCGCCGAGCGCCAGCCGCTGGAGCCCAGGTCGCTCGCGATGATCGCCACCGTGACCAGGATGAAGAGGATCGGCGTGATGGGATAGAGCGGCGTGCGATAGCCGCGCCCCTCGTCCGGAGCGCTCGTGCCCCTTTGCCGTCCGCGGTGGATGA
Organism: Candidatus Limnocylindrales bacterium; assembly: GCA_035300625.1. Lineage (GTDB taxonomy): Bacteria > Eisenbacteria > RBG-16-71-46 > SZUA-252 > SZUA-252 > DASQJL01. Next base: position 6,874 of record DATGVG010000001.1, on the reverse strand, counting down.
AGATCGCGGCCGTGGTCAGCCCGTAAAAGAGCCACGACGTTGTCACGAACCAGCCAGAAACGTCCTCGAATCCCTGCGCGCACCAGAGCCAGATGCCGGACAGGACCGCCTGGAGCCACAGCGCGAAGTCGGGCGTGCCGCGCTTGGAGACGTGCGCCGCGGGGCGCCAGAAAAGGCCGTCGGCGGCCATGGCCAGCGTGACGCGGGGGCCGGTGAGAATGGACGCCGATATGGTGCCGAAGGTCGAGATAGCGACCAGGACCGCGAGGGCGCGGCTTCCTCCCTCGCCAAGGATGCGCCGGATCGCCTCGCTCGCCACCGCCTCGTACTTCGCCACCTCGGCGGGGGTGAGCACCGCGAAGTAGGCCAGGTTCGTGAGCACGTAGATCGCGATCACGATGGCGGTGCCCAGCAAGATCGCGATCGGCATGGCACGGCGCGGGTTCACGATCTCGCCGGCCACGTAGGTAGAGTCGGTCCAGCCGTCGTAGGCGAAGAAGATGGGGATCATCGCGAGCGCCAGGGCAAGGAAGAGCGGGTGGGACGCGAGCCCCGCGGTGCCGGCGGCGACGTCACCCGCGGCGGCGGGTCCCCGATGCGGCAGCAGGAACGCGGCCCCGCAAAGCCCCAGGATCCCGATCACCTTGACCGTCGTGAGCAGGGTCTGGGTGCCGGCCCCCTGCTTCACCCCCATCCAGTTGATCAGCGTGAGCACTCCGATCGCCGCGAGCCCCACCGGGAGGCGACACGACGGCGGGAGGCCCATGGCGTCACAGAAGTAGATCGCGAATACCGTGGTGATCGAGGCGATCACGGTCGGCTTGATGACCGAGAGCGAGGCCCAGCCGAAGACGAATCCCAGGCGGTCGCCGAAGGCCTGGCGGATGAAGACGTAGAGCCCGCCGGTTTGCGGGTGCGCCACGGCCAGCTCGGCCAGCACGAACGAGCCGCACATGGAGAGAAATCCGCCCAGGATCCAGGCGAGGAGCATGAGGGGGACGGAGTGAAGCTCCTGCGCGACCGAATGTGGAGAGCGAAAGATCCCCGATCCGATGATGCTCCCCACCGTCACCGCGGTGGCGGCGTACAGGCCGATCTGCCGGCGGAGGAGCGGGGGATGCGGGGGAATCGAGCCGGTCGCGGCCTGGGGATCAGGCATCATCGCCTCCTCCATGAGTTGGTGCGGACCGCTCCTGGCTGCTCACCGGACCAACGTGAGCGGGGTCCGCGCCTCGGTCCGATCCGTTTGGAGCACGACGAAGTAGCGCTGGGACGACACCTGGCGCCCGCGGTCGTCCTTGCCATCCCAGTAGATTCGGTGCTGTCCGGGCGGGACCATCCCCAGATCCATCGTCCGTATGGAGCGCCCGCGCACGTCCACGATCCGCACTTTCGTCGCGGAGGAGCGCGGCAGGGTGAACATGATCTGGGTGACGCCGCCGGTGGGATTTGGCCGCGGGCGATCCAGCCGGAAGCGGAACGGCATCCCCGCGGTCCCGACGATCCAACCCGTGACCCGCTCCACCCCCGACTGGATCAGGCCCAGGCGGTACCGGTAGCTGGTCCCCGGAGTTGCGGTCCGGTCGAGATAATCGAAGTGGGGCCCGCCCGAGAGCGACGCGCCATTCAGCCGCGCCGCGACCTCGCTTCCCGAGGGCGCGCGGTAGACGTTGAAGAAGACCGGGCCCGAGGCGGCGCCGGCGGCCTGCCAGCGGAGCAACACACCCTCGGGGTCCGACGCCGCGGTGAACGCGGCCACCTCGATCGCGGTCGGTGTGCTCTTACGGAGCGTCATCGTATCGAAGACGGTCCCGTCTTCCGCCACGGCTCGGAGCGTCAACGAGTCGCCGCCCACGTCGATCGAGGCGACGTGGAACACCTTTTCGGCGATCACCTCGCGCGGGCCAAGCGGCGCCAAGTCGTAGAGCAAACGTCCGCCTCCCCCGGTGACGATGTAGATCGGCCCCGCGGGATTGAAGTAGCTCGGCTCCTGGGCCTGGTCCACGGCGGCACCCGCCGCGATGGGATAGGTTCTCGTGTAGAAGTGGTTGTGCCCCTGGAAGACCATGTCGACTCCGCGGGCCTGAAAGATCGGCTCCAGTCCCGCCGCGATGGTCGGATCGCCGCCGTGCGCCCCCTCGTTCGAGTACATCGGCACGTGGAAGAAGACGAACTTCCACTTCTTGGCCGAGGCCGCCAGGTCCGCATCCAGCCACGCGGTCATGAGCGGATCGGGAGAGTTGTTCTCGATGGTCACTTCGATCGAGACGAAATGTGCGCTCCCGTAGTCGAACGAGTAGCAGCGCTCGGGCGCCGTCGGGTAGTTCGTCGGAAGATAGAAGGTGTTCACGTACGGGATCCCGTAGTTCGGGGGGTTGTTGTCGTGGTTTCCGAGGCATGGGTAAAAGGGGATGCGCTTCAGCGTCTCGCGGTAGATGTCGAAGTAATTCGGCGAGAAGGCCCCTGCATCGCCGACATCGTAGATGATGTCGCCGGTGAGAATGGCCAGGTCGGCGTTCAGCGAATCCACGCGCGCCGCCATCAGCTTCTGGTCCGGGGTCGCCGTGCCCAGGTCACCGAACGCGAGGAATCGGAAGGGTCGGTCCACGTCGGGCGCGGTTCGGAACTCGCCCGCGTCCAGCGTGTCCGTGTCCGAGACAACCTTGTACCGGTACTTCGTCCCAGGGGTGAGACCGGTCAGCTGCACGGCGTGATCGGCGACGTTCCCGGGCTGCGTCGCTTCGCTTGCGTTGTCCCAATCGACTGGTTGCGCGCCGTAAAGGACGCGGCTGGTGGAGGCCACGTCCGTCTGCCATGCGATCAGCATGGACGTGGTCGTCTGGATGTTGAGCCAGGGGTGCCGCGTGAACGTCAAAGCCGGCGCCTGGGAAGCGTGGGCTCCCAGGACACCGGCCACGATGACGGCGAGGCTCAAGCGCAACCGCACGGTCGCGTGCACTCCTCGATGAAGTTGGTGGAGGCGGAGGGAATTGAACCCTCGTCCGAAAGCAGCTCCAATAGGACCACTACGCGCGTAGTCCGTTATCTCACCTTCGCAACTCCGGACGCCAACGGACTAGGTCACGGAATCGCTATCCCGATTTTGTCTCACCCTCTCGACTCAGGCGGATCTCGAGGGCCAGCCCACCTTGATGACGCTCGTTCCGGCTCGGCAGGCGCAGACCGGGCAAGCGCAAGCGGCTAGTTAAGCCGCGAGAGCCAAATTATTATTGGCTTCTGAGTTTTGCCGGTTGTTTTACGAGGCCTCCGGCACCTCGGCGCGCGATCCTAGATTCGCTACTCCGTCGAATCCGTTCGCCCCCAAATAGTTGCCCTCCTGCTCGCACTGTGCCCATGAGTGTAGCACCCACGAACCGGGGTGGAACGGGAAAGTGCTAAGCTGCCGGGCGGTCCTCGTGGAGGGGCATATGGCGACTCGATCGAGAGGTATCCCGGACGGTGCGTCAGGAAAAGGAGAGGAAGGACCGCTGGTCGAACATTCTGAAAGATCAGGATCGCGATGACCGTTCCCCAAAAACCCCGATCTGATCGCTCGCGCCTTCGGCGGTGCGCGTGGGCCGGGGACGATCCCCTGATGCGGCGCTACCACGACGAGGAATGGGGCGTGCCGGCGCACGACGATCGGCGCCTCTTTGAATTCCTGACATTAGAAGGCGCACAAGCGGGGCTATCGTGGCGCACCATCCTTGGCAAACGCGACAACTACCGTGCGGCCTTCGCCGGCTTCGATCCGGCGCGTGTCGCACGCTTCGATGCGCGGCGACGGACGGCGCTCATGAACAATCCCGGGATCGTGCGGAACCGCCTCAAGATCGAGTCGACCGTGTCGAACGCGCGCGCCTATCTTGACGTGCGGAAGGAGTTCGGAAGCTTCGACCGCTACGTCTGGCAATTCGTGAATGGGAAGCCGATCCAGAATCGCCGAAAAGGCCTGCACCAGATCCCCGCGCACACACCCGAATCGGACGCTCTCAGCATCGACCTCCGAAAGCGGGGCTTCCGGTTCGTCGGCTCAACAATCATCTATGCATTCATGCAAGGGGTCGGGATGGTGAACGACCATGAGGTCTCGTGCTACCGCCATCGGCAGCTCGCCAAGTGACCGATCCACGAGAACTCCGGACCGACCGCCTGCGGCTTCGCCGGTGGCTCGCCGCTGACCGGGCGCCTTTCGCGGCGCTGAATGCCGATCCGAAGGTCAGCGAGTATCTGCCGACGGTGCTCTCGCCTCAGCAAAGCGACGCTTTCGTGACGCGCGCCGAGGAACACTTCAACCAGCATGGATTCGGTCTCTGGGCCGTCGAGATCCGCGACGTGACCCCATTCGCGGGATTCGTTGGTCTCTCGACGCCTCGCTTCGAGGCGCATTTCACTCCGAGCGTGGAGGTGGGATGGCGCTTCGGCATCGAGCACTGGGGTCGCGGGTACGCGACGGAGGGCGCCAGAGCTGCCCTCGCTTCTGGCTTCGAGGTGCTCCGGCTGGAGGAGATCGTATCGTTCACGGTGCCCGCAAACGTCCGCTCGCGTCGCGTGATGGAGAAGATCGGGATGACGTACGACCCGGCGGACGACTTCGATCATCCGTCCTTGCCGGAGGGGCATCCGCTCAGGCGCCACGTTCTGTACAGGATCACTCGGAAGGACGACCCATGAGCCAGAAGCTGCGCCTTCGGATCTCGATGTCGCTGGACGGCTTCGTCGCCGGTCCCAGCCAGAGTGTGGAGAATCCCCTCGGGATCGGCGGCATGCGGCTGCACGAGTGGGTGTTTCCTCTCGCGGCCTGGCGAGGGATGCAGGGCCTCGAAGGCGGCGAGGTCAACGAAAGCACGCAGGTGGTCGAGGAGTCGCTTGTCAACGTCGGAGCGACGGTGATGGGGCGCAATATGTTTGGCGGCCATCCCGGCCCTTGGGATTCCAAGAAGCCATGGAACGGTTGGTGGGGGGCCAACCCGCCGTACCATCACCCGGTGTTCGTGCTCACGCACCATTTCCGCGAGCCGCTCACGCTTGAAGGCGGAACGACATTCACGTTCGTTATGGACGGGATCGAGACAGCGCTCGAACGGGCGCGGCGGGCCGCAGGCGGCAAGGACGTATCGCTCGCGGGTGGAGCGAAGGCCGCGCAGCAGTACCTCGCGGCCGGCCTCGTGGACGAGATGGAGATCAGCCTGGCGCCGACGCTACTCGGCAGCGGCGAGCGGCTGTTCGAGAGCATCGGCGACGATCTGCACGGGCTCTCGCTCTTGCGGACGATCGCCGCGCCAAACGTAACCCACCTCAAGTTCGCGAAGCGCTGAGGCACGGTCAATCATCCCATTAAACAGTAGGCAACAGTAATAAACATTGACATACAGTAACCACTGGGGGATGATCCTCGCGAAAGGAGGGCCGCCCTCATGACCGTAGGCCCCGCAACGCCTGTCGCCTCTGAAGCATCCTCAACTGGGTATGGGGCATTCCTGACGCAGATCCTCAGCGATCGCGACCGGTTTTTCGCCGAGGTTGCCGAGGGCGAGGGCCTGCAAAGCAAGCTCACCCATGGGCTCTGGACCTTGGTGGGACTCTCCGCCCTCTACGGTGCGGCGGCAGGCGCCTACTCGAGCCCAGCACAAGCTGTCTCGGCGGCGATCAAGTTGCCGTTCCTGTTTCTGGGGACGCTCGCGATCTGCTTTCCCGGGTTCTTCGTGATCCAGGTGCTCGTCGGCTCGCGCCTCAAGCTCTCGCAGGTACTCGCGCTCGTCCTGGGCGCACTGTCGCTCAGCGCGGTCCTGCTCGCGGCGGTCGTTCCCATCACCGCGTTCTTCCTGTTCACCGGAGCGAACTACTACTTCCTCACGCTTCTCCATGTCCTGATCGTGCTCGGCGCCGGGCTCATGGGGATGGCCACCCTGCACGACGGCCTCGCGTTCGCCTGCGAGAAGCGCGGCGTGTACCCGAAGAAGGCGATGACCATCATGAAGGTCTGGGCGGTGCTGTTCGCCTTCGTCGGCATTCAGATGGCGTGGAACCTTCAACCCTTCGTCGGCGATCGCGGCCAGCCCTTCGAGCTGTTCCGTCACAACGAGGGCAACTTCTACACGGCCGTAGTCTACTCGCTGGAGAAGCTTTCGCACGGCGATGAGAAGGCGCCTCCGACCAACCCGTACTCGGTCCCGGACCCCCAGGCCCGAATCCCCTCCTACCTCCGCCCGTCCCCGTCCGACAGCAGCGGGGCCCTTACGCGATGAGCGGCATGGGCCCGTCGCCCGACCACGAGATTCTGACGCTCGAGGAGGTGGCGCACTATCTGCGCCTCAAGCCCCAGACGATCTACAAATGGGCGCAGGAGAAACGAATCCCGGCGGCTAAACTCGGGAAAGAGTGGCGTTTCCGCAGGAGCATCCTGGATCGGTGGCTGGACGAGCAGATGCTGAGCGAGGACTCGGGGTTCAGCCACATGCGCGAGGGGAACGAAGAGGAAAAACCCGACGGGGGCAATCGGTGATCGTTGCCCTGGCATCGCCTTCGGTCGCCACGACCCTGGATGACGGCCTCGAAAAGATCCGGCGGCTCCTGTCCGAGGCTTCTACCCAGGGCGCGGAGATCGCGTGTTTCCCGGAGGCCTATATCCCAGGACTGCGGGGGCAGGATTTCGAAGTGTTGCCGTTTGATCCGACGACGCAGGAGCGGGTGCTCAAGACCGTGTCGCAGTGGGGGCGCACATACGCTGTGGCCACGATCCTCGGGATGGAACGGCTCACGGAAGCGGGCCGGCAGATTGTTGCCTGTGTCATTGACGCCCAGGGCCAGCTCCAGGGATACCAAACCAAGAACCAGCTCGATCCAACCGAAGATCGATTCTATGTGCCCGGAA